>JBKPSC010000079.1:0-6289 GCA_046734915.1 Acidobacteriota bacterium
CTTCGTCGATCGCTACAACACGCTCGGGCTCGGCGCCGACGTGCCGCTCGCGAACGGGACGGCATCCGACTCGCTGCTCGTGCTGCGACCCGACAACTCGTGGCTCGTGTTGCGCGTGCCGTATCCGCTCGGATTCTTCTCGCGCGGGATGGATGGCCGGATCGATGATCCGCGTGCCGGGTGGAAGGGTCGCGGCGTCTACGCCGACTACGGGCCGAACGCCGTGTGGCACGTCGAGGGCGGCCTCGGTACGAAGAGCGCGGTCGTCAAGTTCCAGCTGCGGCCGGATCCGCTGGCGAAGTAGGCAGTCCTCCATGCATCACCGCCACACATTCCTCCTCGCTGTTGCCACGTTGTGTGTGCTGGCCGCGTCTGTGCTCGCGCTTAGCATGGCGGTTCCACTCGTGGCCGCACAGTCAGCGGTACCGCGGTACGAGGTCAAACGTACGCCAGCGCCGCTGACGATCGACGGCAAGCTGGACGAAGCGCCGTGGGCGACGGCGCCCGCGGTCACGCTGCAGTTCCTGTGGGAATCGCAGACTGGCGCGAAGCAGATGACGCGTGCCCGTCTGCTCTGGGACGCGCAGGCCCTCTACGTTGGCTTCGACGCCGACGACGCGGACATCACCGCGCAGTTCCAGCAGCGCGACGATCCGACCTACCGTGACGATGCCGTCGAGATCTTCATCAACCCGAACCCGCAGCAGGAGGTCGTGTATTACGGCTTCGAGATGAACGCGCGCGGCGTGCTGTACGACTACCTGAATTACAACAGCCGCACCCTGTTCAAACGCTTCGACGCCACCGGCGTGAAGATCGCGACCTCCTTGCGAGGGACGCTGAACGTCCGGACCGATACCGACAACGGCTGGAGCCTCGAGGCAATGATCCCGTGGCCGAATTTCGAGGAGCTGTCACGTCGCCCGCCTGTCGCGGACGCGGTGTGGAAGGTGAATTTCAATCGGTGGGACGGCGTCGAGCCGAATCGCCGCATGAGCATCTGGTCCGATCCGCAGAATAACGAGTCGTGGCCGCACGTCCCGTCGCGGTTCGGCGAAATCGTGTTCGTCGAGTAACCGGCACGCTCACATTTGGCGTGGCCGGACTCCCTTGTACGCCATGTTTGACATGACAGCCGGACTCAACGCATTGCGACCGCCGCGTGCGCGAGCAGACGCTGCCCGAGGCACTGGAGTTCGTCTGGCGGTGAGGGTTGATCGCCGTCGTGCAGGATTCGGCATCGATCGATGCCGAATCGTGACGCTGGCCCTCGTCGTATCGATGCTCGGCGCTTTCGGCTCGGCGCAGCAGGCGCGCCCACAAGGCCCTTGCGACATCTATGCGGCGGCAGGAACGCCTTGCGTGACCGCGCACTCGACCGTGCGATCGTTGTCCTCGCGCTATGGCGGCCCGCTCTATCAGGTGAAGCGCGCCGACGGACAGCTGCTGGATATCGGCGTCATCGCCGGCGGCTTTGCCGATGCGGCAGCGCAGGATCGTTTTTGCGCCGGCGCGCTGTGTTACATCAACCGCATCTACGACCAGTCGGGCAAGGGCAACGATTTGATGCAGGCGCCGCCGGGGCCGCTCTATCCCGGCCCCGACAAGGGCGGCTTCGACACGCAGCCCATTGCCGACATGGCGCCCATCACCATCGGCGGCGGCCACAAGGCCTATGGCGTCTACATCATGCCGGGCATGGGTTTCCGTAACAACAACGCGCGCGACCTGCCGATCGACGACGAGTCCGCTGGCATCCATGTTGTGGTCGACGGCGAGCATTATTCCAACGGCTGCTGCTTCAACTATGGCAACGCCTCCACAAACGGATTGGCGGTGGGCACCGGCACGATGGAGAGCGTCTACTTCGGTACGTCCACCGGCTGGGGAAGCGGTTCGGGCACAGGCCCGTGGATCATGTCGGACATGGAGGCGGGGCTGTTCTCCGGCTACAACGCCCGCGTCAACGAAGCCAATCCCACGATCGACTGGCAGTTCGTAACCGGCGTGTTCGGCGGCGGCGGCCGGAATTTCTGGGAGCTGAAAGGCGGCAACGCGCAGAAAGGCGGGTTGCAGACCTTCTATGCCGGCGTGCGGCCCGGTTCAAAGGAGAACAGCGCCTACTTCCCGATGCACAAGAAGGGCGCCATCCAGATGGGCAATGGCGGCGACAACGGCAACGGGTCCGCCGGTACCTTCTATGAGGGCGTCATGACGGCGGGTCATCCCGGGGACGGAGTCGCCGACAAGGTGCAGACCAATATCGTGACAGCGAAATACGACGTCGCGCGCCTGACCCAGACACGGCTTACCAGTTTCGTCCCGAGTGCGGTGAAGAACGTCATCGCGAGTTTCGCGAACACGAACGCAGCGGCGATAGAGAACGTGCGCCTCACCGTTTCGCTGCCCGCCGGTTGGACGGCGCGCGCTTCCAGCCCCGCCACCTTTGCCTCGGTGGCGCCGGGTGCATCCGTGCGCGCGACTTTCCAGCTCACCGCTCCGGCGCGCGCCACCATGGGATTCCTGACGCTGCGCGCGTCCTGGAATGGTGGCGCCGATGTGACGCAGCAGCGAGTGCGGAGCGTTGAACCGATCACGCTGAATGAGGTGCGCTTCGCCTCGGGCGGCAATGCCACTGACCAGTTCATCGAGCTTTACAATGCGGGAGCCAGTCCGATTGACATTTCGGGCTGGCGGCTGGTCAACACTCGCACCTGGTCGGCACCGGTGACGCTGGCGACGATTCCCTCCGGAACGAAGATCGCGGCGCGTTCGCATTACCTGCTGGGTCTTGCCAATTCAGGCCTGGCAGCGGAGGCCGCAGCCGGCGCAACCTCCATCAATCTGCGCAGCACCACCGACCTTTCGCCTGGTGCGGAGATCCTCGTCGACGACGAGAGCCGCGTCGTCAAGAGCGCCGGAACCGCCGCCACGGCGCCGACCAAAGTGTTCATCGATGTTTCGACCGGGCCCTGGCTGGATTTCCCAACTGGCACGACCAACCTGCCGGTACATTCCGCCGACGGTTTCGCCGTGGGCCAGAAGATCGGCATCGACCTGGGCGGCAACACGGAGATCGCCACCGTGACTGCCGTAGGCACGGGCGCGACGCAGACCACGCTGGCGGGCTCCACCACCTCGGGCGCCACAATCATCAAGCTGATGGCGCTCGCCAATGTCAGCGCCGGTGACACGCTTACCATTGGCACAGGCCAGCGCATGGAGCGCGCGCTGGTCGCCTCGGTCGGCACGGTCGGACCGGAAGGCACCGGCGTCACTCTGACGTCGCCGCTGAAACTCCCGCACACCTCGGGCGTCGATGTCTGGGACCGCGGTACAGGCATTTCCTTCTCGCCGGCCACGCGCTTTGCCCATCGCAGCGGCGATGCGGTGCAGGCGCTGGGCAGCGGGGTGGTGCTCGACCGCCCACTGGCCCGTGCCCATGTGTATGGCGCGCCGGTGCGCTATCGCGGCGTGGCCAATGAGGGCTACCAGGGTCCGGCGCCACACGCTTGGTTCGGCAGCACACTCTTCATCACGGGCGGGGCCATCGCGTTGACCGACCCGTCCGGCGCCGTCATGATGGACGCGATCGTCTATGGCTCGCAGCAGAGTAATTCCAGCGCGAACGGCTATATCACCAGGCCGGACCTGGCGACGCTGGAAGGACTGCAACACCAGGGCGGCTGCATCGCCATCGTGCCCGGCGCCGGCTCCGGTCCGGCGACCGCCAACATCGCCGCCGCTGCTGCCGCCCCCGGTGCGCCGAATCGCAGTATCGGCCGCTTCCCCGACGGTGACGACGCCGACAGTCTTTGCACCGACTTCGTGGTGCAGCCCGCCACCACGCTGCCGGAAGGCGCCGACGCCGGTGCGATAAACATAAAAGTGGCCGGCGTGGCGGAGTTCGCTCGTGGCCAGACGCTGATGATCGGCAGCGGCACGGCGAGCGAAACTGCTGTCATCGCATCCGTCGGCACGGCGGGCAGCACTCGCGTGAGCGCGGCGATGCGGGTGGGCGACACCGTCATCCCTGTCGCGGCCACTGCCGGCTTCGTAGTGGGTCAGTCGATCACCATCGACGCCGACGGCAACCAGGAAACCGTTACCATCGCTCTGGTGCAGGGCGGCCGCGGCGGCGCCCGTATCACCGTGACGGCGCCGCTGAAGATGGCCCATCCGGCAGGCACCCCGCTGGCCGGTAGCGGCATCACGCTGATGACGCCGGTCGCCCGCGCCCATCCCCGTGGCGCGGTGGTGACGACGGACCTGCCGACGCCCGGCGCGGCGAACAAATACTCCAACCCGCGCGTGGCCCGTTGACAGTGGCAGGCCGCGATCCCGTAGCCCAGTTTTCGAGGAGCTGTCGCGTCGCCCGCCCGTCGCCGGCACCGTGTGGAAGGTGAATTTCAATCGCTGGGACGGCGTCGAGCCGAACCGCCGCATGAGCATCTGGTCCGATCCGCAGAACACTGAGTCCTGGCCGCACGTGCCCGCACGGTTCGGCGAGATCGTGTTCGTCGACTAACCGTTTCTGCGTGCAGCGGGGCGATCGGCGTGACCAGCTGGGATGCAGGGTCACGTAGCGCTAACCGGGTCCGGTCGCGCCGTATTACGGGGAACAAGCACGGGGGTTCGCGCCTTGTGCGCGCCATAGAGCTGAGGGCCTAACTCTTCGGACAGAAATTGCTCCTCGACCCGCACCGGCAGCTCTGGGTGCGCCTGGTCGATCGGGAGCCGCGGGATCTCACCAATTTCGCTGACGTCTCCGACTGCCATGTGCACCCGCGCCCGGCCGGCATCTCCATGGAATCAATCATGGCCTTCGCCAAAAGCGAATCGCGCCAACTGTTGTCGTCAAATATCCGGAGATGTTCGTCGTGACTCCATTCCACGTTACCTGGCCACCAACATATCCATCCGGCAGATCGCTCATTGCGTAATTGCAAGAATACGGACTCACGCCGGATTGTGGAGCTCGCTCGGGATTGAAAGTGCACGTGCCGCGCGCAGTAAACCGGATGCCTGCGAACGTTCCAGTCATGTACGAGTAGATCAACCCGTTCTTGTTCACGCTATAGCATCCGTGATGGCCACCGAGACGTCGAGCGTTCGCGTTCACCAACAGCCCATCCTCTTGTTGGGTCACAGTCGACCAATACTCATAGTGACGTTCTCGTTCGACCGGATAGTCAGATGGAAACTTTGCGGCGTCGCAAAAGGACGTGACGGGCAGATTCGGCGAGGAGAAGACAGAACGAGCCACGTAAACATCTTCAAGTGTGGCTCCCGATGCGGGGCGGGTCGCAACCCGTGTCGCTTGTGCGGCCATACCCACAACTGCTGTCATGCAACAGGTCAGAACAGCGGCGAGACCGCTCATCAACGTCCGATCGATTGCCATTTGCCGGATCTTTCTCGAAGAAGACGCTCAAACCGCTCGCGAATTCGGCGGTCTAACGCGCCAAATGAGCCGCGCGCCTCAGCGGCATGATTGCACAAGACCGCCAGCGCGTCGGCTCCATTTGGATGTTAGGGCGCAAGGCGCTTCCACATCGGATACGAGATGACGGTGCCGAATGCGAGCGACGACTCACCGACCGGCGAGAAGCCACGACCCACGTAGAACTGTCGGGCGGTCGCTGTGCTCTCTAGCCTGATTTCACGAATGCCCAGTCGACTCGCCTCGGCTTCGAGGAAGGCCATCAATCTCTTGCTGACCCCATGGAACCGTGCATTGGGAGACACGTACAAGAGGGCGAGCGTGCCTGGCTCGCTTAGCAGCCCGAAGCCAAGAATGCCAGCGGTTGCCTCGGCAACGGCTGCAATGTTCCTTGGCGATGAGATCCACGACGCCACATTCTGAATCGTCTTGTTCGATAGCCACGCAGCGATCGTCGCCTGATCACCCCGATGATCCTCGATGCACAACTCAGCGATCGATTGCCGCACCGCCTCGCACGCGCCTGATGCATCCGCCACTTCCGCGCGTCGAATCAAGTACTCCATCGTCGTCGATTGTGACGCCCTAACTACTTATGGAGTGGACGGCCATCGTCCGTCGCGTCCATACGCGACGGTGCGACCCACGTACTCCGACCGGATGTCGTTGTGGGCACGGATTTTAGCACTCCCTCGACCGCAGGTGACGAGCGTGATTGGCCGAATTGGACGCGAGCGCTCGCGTCCTATGGTGGCAATCCGGATTACCGCGTCGCGACATCAACCTTCCGGAGAGCTTTCGCATCTGCAAGGGAACAATCGTGCCGCTATTGCTCAACTGCTACTC
>JBKPSC010000080.1:0-12527 GCA_046734915.1 Acidobacteriota bacterium
TCAGCCGCGGTAAGCGGTGGGGGTTTACGGGCGTTGTCGGTATGGGGTGGGGGTTCTAACGGGGCTGGTTGGGCGGGTAAGGATGGTCGGGCGGGTAGGGTCGGTCAGGCGAGTAGGTTCGTCCTACCCGCCCCACCCGCCTTACCTGCCCCACCTGCCCTTTGAAAAGCGAGACGAACATGATTCAGATGCGATCGATTCTGGATGTCGCCGACAACTCCGGCGCACGCAAGATCGCGATCATCAACCCGATCGGCGGCTCGACCGGACGCTACGCGCGTCTGGGCGACATCGTGACCGCGTCGGTCAAGGAAGCCACGCCCGAGTCGAACGTGAAGAAAGGCCAGGTCGTCAAGGCCGTCATCGTCCGCACGGTGAAGGAGCAGCGGCGCCGCGACGGCAGCTATATCCGCTTCGATCGCAACGCCGCAGTGCTCATCAACGATCAGGGCGAGCCGCTCGGAACGCGCGTGTTCGGTCCGGTCGCCCGCGAGCTTCGCGAGCGGCGATTCATGAAGATCATCTCGCTCGCGCCGGAAGTGCTGTGAGCCAGCCGCGTGGGAATTCTGAATTCTGCATTCTGAAATCGGCATTGTTATGAGTCGCCTAGCTACTCCAATTCGGAAGAACGACAACGTCCTGGTGATCACCGGCAAGGATCGCGGCAAGCGCGGGCGGGTATTGAAGGTCCATCCGGACAACAACCGCCTCGTCGTCGAAGGCGTGAACGTGATCAAGCGGCACACCAAGCCGAACCCGAGCCGGAACATCAAGGGTGGCATCGTCGAGCGCGAGGCATCGCTGCACGCCTCCAACGTCCAACTGGTGTGCCCCGAGTGCGGGGCGCAAACGCGCGTCGGCCACCGCATTCTGGGTGACGGGCGCAAGGTCAGGATTTGCCGCAAGTGCGAGGGAGTGGTCGACAAATGAACCGGCTCAGGGACAGATACCAGAAGGAAGTCATCGCCGCCCTGACCAAGGAGTTCGGCTACAAGAACGTGATGGCCGTTCCGCGGATTCAGAAGGTCGTCGTCAACATGGGGCTTGGCGAGGCCACCGGCAACGCGAAGATCGTCGACACCGGCGCCGACGAGCTCGCGCGCATCACCGGACAGAAGCCGGTGGTGCGGCGCGCGAAGAAGTCCATCGCCGCCTTCAAGCTGCGCAAAGGCATGCCGGTCGGGACTTCGGTCACCCTGCGTGGCGATCGCATGTGGGAATTCCTCGATCGGCTGATGAGCATCGCGCTGCCCCGCGTCCGCGACTTCAAGGGCGTCTCGCCGCGAGGCTTCGACGGCCGCGGCAACTTCACGCTGGGGCTCAAGGATCAGCTGCTGTTCCCTGAGATCGACTACATGAAGGTCGACAAAGCGCGCGGTATGAACGTGTCGGTGGTGACGACGGCGAGGACCGATGAAGAGGCGCGGAAGCTCCTGCAGTTCGTCGGCATGCCGTTCCGCCCGTCGTAATTCGTGACTGTCTGAGCAAATTCCATGGCCACAACCGCCAAAATCGCGAAGGAAAGCAAGAAGCCGAAGTACAAGATTCGCCTGCGGAACCGCTGCCAGCTGTGCGGCCGCCCGCGGGCCTACATGCGCAAGTTCGCGTTGTGCCGCCTGTGCTTCAGAAAGCTGGCGCTCGAGGGTGACGTGACCGGCGTGACCAAGTCGAGCTGGTGAGCTGGTAGAGAACGAAAGCAAGCGAGAGCAGAAGAGATATGACCGATCCAATTGCCGACATGCTCACGCGGATCCGCAACGCGGTGACGGCCAAGCACACGCGAGTGGACATGCCCGCGTCGCGTATCAAGGTGGACATCGCGAAGATTCTGCAGGATGAGGGTTACATTTCCGGATTCAAGCTCCTCGATGACGCCGGAGCCAAGACCACCGCATCGGTGAAGACGCTCCGGCTGTTCCTCAAGTACGGCCCGCACGGCGAACGGCTCATTACCGGCGTCGAGCGGATCAGCCGGCCCGGCCGCCGCGTCTATTTCGGACGAGACGATGTACCGGAAGTGCTGGCGGGACTCGGAACGAGCATCCTGACGACGTCGCGCGGGGTGATGACGGGACGCGAGGCGGTCAAGGCCGGCGTCGGCGGCGAAGTGCTTTGCAACATTTGGTAAGGCTGACGGCTCAAGACTCGTGGCTCAGGCTTGAGCCAAGAGCCCTGGGCCTCAGGCTCACAAGGATTCAGTGAAATGTCTCGAATCGGCAAGAAGCCCATCACCCTCCCGAAGGGCGTGACGGTCAAGGTTCTCCCGACAGCGGTCGAGGTGCAGGGACCGAAGGGCAAGCTGCAGCAGCCATTTCCCGGCGGCATCAACTTCGAGCTGGCCGACGGACAGTTGCTGGCCAAGCGCGGCACCGACAATTCGGATCTCGGGAAGTTCCACGGTCTCGCCCGCAGCCTGGTTGCCAACGCGGTGACGGGCGTGACCGAAGGCTTCAAGAAGGAGCTCGACATCGTCGGCGTCGGCTATCGCGCCGAGGTCAAGGGCAAGCAGGTGATTTTCGCCCTCGGCTATTCGCACGCGGTGGTGTTCGACATCCCGGCCGGGATCGACGTCGCGATCGACAAGCAGACGCACATCACGGTGAGCGGCGTCGACCGGCAGCTCGTCGGACAGGTCGCCGCCAACATCCGCCGCCTGCGAAAGCCCGATCCGTACAAACAGAAGGGCGTCCGCTACACCGGGGAAGTGCTGAAGAAGAAGGCCGGCAAGACCGGCGCGAAGTAGGGTCAGTCATGCGAATCAAGACCAAGGATGACCGCCGTCACCGCATTCAGCTGCGGCTGCGCAAGCGGATTTCCGGCACGAGCGAGCGGCCGCGGCTTTCGGTGTTCCGCAGCATGTCGCATATCTACGCGCAGGTCATCGACGATTTGAGCGGCAAGACTCTCGTCGCCGCGTCGAGCGTCGAGCCGTCGCTGAAGGCGGCCTTCGCCAAGGACGTGCGCGGCGGCAACATCAAGGGCGCCGAGGCCGTCGGCCAAGCCATCGCCACGCGGTCCATCGAGAAGGGCATCAAGCGGGTGGTGTTCGATCGGGCGGGGTTTCTCTATCACGGGCGCATTCGCGCGGTCGCCGATGCGGCGCGCAAGGCCGGCCTGGAGTTTTAGGACATGCGAACACGCGAACGGATCGACGCGACCGAGCTCGACATCAAGGACACGGTGGTGTCCATCAACCGGGTCACGAAGGTCGTGAAGGGCGGCAAGAACCTGAGCTTCAGCGCGCTGGTCGTCGTCGGCGACGGCCACGGCGTGGTGGGCTTCGGTGTGGGCAAGGCCAAGGAAGTGCCGTCGGCGATCAAGAAGGGCATCGAGGCGGCCAAGAAAAATCTGATCCGCGTGCCGCTGCAGGGCACCACGATTCCCCACGCGATCCTCGGCAACTTCGGCGCGGGCAGCGTGCTGCTCAAGCCGGCGCCAGACGGCACCGGCATCATCGCCGGCGGAGCGGTGCGGGCTGTCGTCGAGTCGGCCGGCATCACGAACATCCTGACCAAGTCACTCGGATCGGCCAATCCGCACAACGTCGTACGCGCGACGGTGGCCGGACTCGACGCCCTGAAGGATCCGGCGTTCATCGCGCGGATGCGTGGTAAAGAACTGGACGAGCTCAAGGCTCGTGCTTCTGCTTGAGACGACCCATGGCGAATCAGCGAACTGATGCGACCAGCGGCACGGTGAAGGTGACGCTGCTCAAGAGCCCGATCGGATTCGACGGAAAGCAGGAAACTGTCCTGCGCAGCCTCGGACTCCGGCGGATCCGGCATACGGTCGAGCTGAAGGACTCGCCGGCCGTCCGGGGAATGATTCACAAGGTCCGGCACCTCGTGTCGGTGGAGTAGCGTCAATGAGTTTGTCGAATCTGAAACCGCCTCGGGGGGCCAAGCAGGCGAAGAAGCGAATCGGACGCGGGCAGGGGTCCGGGAACGGCAAGACGGCGGGACGCGGTCACAAGGGCGCCAAGTCACGTTCGGGGTTCAAGTTCAAGCGCGGCTTCGAGGGCGGACAGATGCCGTTGCATCGTCGTGTCCCGAAGCGCGGTTTCCATAACCCGTTCCGGGTGGACTACGAGGTCGTGAACCTCGACACCCTGGCGGCGGTATTCGACGCCGAGACCGTGGTCACGCCGGAGTTGCTGGCCGAGCGGCGGCTGGTCCAGGGCGGATCGCCGGTCAAGGTCCTGGCGCGAGGCGACGTCAGCAAGAAGCTGATCGTGAAGGCACACAAGTTCAGCGGCAAAGCGGCGGAGAAAATCGCGGCGGCCGGCGGAACCACGGAACTGATCGCGTGAATTGCAGAATGGCAGGATTCCAGGATTGCAGGAAGGATTGCGGGTTTTGCGGGCGACGGGGACAGGAGAGGATTCGTTAGATCCTTTCGGCAATCCTCAAATCCTGTAATCCTGCAATAGTGCTATGGAAAACAGCCTCAAGAACATCTTCGCCGTCTCGGAGCTGCGCAACCGCGTGCTGTTCACGCTGGGACTGCTCGGGGTGTATCGCATCGGGCACCACATTCCCACGCCCGGGGTGAATACGGCGGCGCTGGCCGAGCTCGCGCGTCAGGCGCAGAACACGATGTTCGGCCTCTACGACATGTTTACCGGCGGCAGCCTGTCGCAGGTGACGATCTTCGCGCTCGGTGTCATGCCGTACATCAGCGCGTCCATCATCCTGCAGCTCCTGACCGTCGTCTGGCCGTACATGGAAAAGCTCTCGAAGGAGGGCGAACTCGGCCGGCGGAAGATCACGCAGTACACGCGCTACGGAACGATCTTCCTCAGCATCGTCCAGTCGCTTGGCATCGCCATCTTCCTCGAGCGGCAGACGCAGATCGCCGGCGGCCTGCCGCTCGTCTACAACCCGGGTCTCGCCTTCCGCCTGATGACGGTGCTGACGCTGACGACCGGCACGTGCTTCGTGATGTGGCTCGGCGAGCAGATCACCGAGCGCGGCATCGGTAATGGCATGTCGCTCATCATCTTCTCGGGCATCGTGGTCGGGTTCCCGCGGGCGGTGATTCAGACATTCGACCAGATGCGCACCGGGCAGCTCGGGCTCATCTCGATCGTCTTCATGCTGATCATGATGGCGCTCGTCGTGGCCGCCATCATCTTCGTGGAGCGCGGGCATCGGCGCGTGACCGTGCAGTACGCGAAACGGGTCGTCGGCCGGCGCATGTACGGCGGCTCGAGCACCCACATCCCGCTGAAGGTCAACACCGGCGGCGTCATCCCGGTGATCTTCGCGTCGTCGATTCTGGCGTTCCCGGCGACCATCGCCTCGGCGTTCCCTGGTGAATGGGCGACCCGCGTGACCGACGCGCTGGCCGTGGGCATGCCGTTGCACAACCTGCTCTACGTCGCGCTGATCATCTTCTTCGCGTACTTCTACACGGCCATCATCTTCAATCCCGATGACGTGGCGGAGAACATGCGGAAGTACGGCGGGTTCGTCCCCGGCATCCGGCCGGGTAAGCGGACGGCCGAGTACATCGACACGATTCTGGCGCGCATCACGCTGGCCGGCGCCATTTATCTGTCGATCATCGCCATCCTGCCGCAGTTCCTGCTGAGCGGGTTCAAGGTGGCGCCGATTCCGTTCATCGGCGAGTGGCTCGACTCGGTGACGCCGCGGTTCATCACCGAGGGCATGGGCATTCAGTTCTTCTTCGGCGGCACGTCGCTCCTGATCGTCGTCGGCGTCGCGATGGACACGGTGCAGCAGATCGAGTCGCAGCTGATCATGCGGCACTATGACGGGTTCATGAAGAAGACACGCATCCGGGGCCGCAGAGGTTAGGACGAGACGACAGCGTGGCGCTGAATCTCATCTTTCTGGGACCGCCGGGGGCTGGGAAGGGTACGCAGGCCGACCGTTTCGCCGCAACGCGTGGGCTTCCGAAGATCTCGACCGGAGACATTCTTCGCGAAGCGGTCGCTGCGGGCACGGAGCTGGGGCTCAAAGCGAAGAGCATCATGGAGAGCGGCGCCCTCGTCGGCGACGACGTCATGATCGCCATCGTCCGCGAGCGCCTCGACCGTCCGGACGTGAAGCGCGGATTCATTCTCGACGGGTTTCCCCGGACCGTGACGCAAGCAACGGCGCTCGAACGCATCATGATCGGGCGGTCGCCGCTCATCGTCATCGACATCCAGGTGCCTGAGGCGGAGTTGGTGCGACGGCTGACCAATCGGCTGATCTGCGTGAAGTGCGGTGCGAATGCGCCGGAGGGCGTCATCGCGGACAGTCAGGGTACGGTGGATACTCGGTGCCAGCGCTGTGGCGGCATGTTCGTCCAGCGGGCCGACGACGGGGACGCCGTGGTGCGGGAACGGCTGAAGGTCTACGAGCAGAGCACCCGGCCGCTGGTGGAGTTCTACAGCGCGCGCCCGACGTTCTGTGCCATCGACGGGGCACAGCCGCCGGCGCGCGTCGCCGAGCTGATTGCGTCGGCGGTCGACGCGGTCTCCGGCGAAGTGGGTGTCGCGGGAGGTGGGCTCCGGTGATTGTCTGCCGATCGGCCGCAGAGCTCGCGAAGATGCGTGAAGCCGGACGCCTCGTCGGTGAGGTGCTGACGCTGCTGTCGTCCGCGGTCGCGCCGGGTGTGACCACTGCCGACCTCGACGCCATGGCAGAGAAGACGATTCGCGCCGCCGGCGCGCAGCCGGCGTTCAAGGGGTACCACGGGTACCCGGCGACCATCTGCGCATCGGTCAATGACGAGGTGATTCACGGCATCCCGTCCGGCCGGCGGGTGCTCGACGAAGGCGACGTCATCTCGATCGACGTCGGCGCGGTGCTGAACGGATATTTCGGTGACAGCGCGGTCACGCTGCCCGTCGGTCATATTACGGAGGAGGCGGCGACGCTGCTGCGAGTCACGGAAGAGGCGCTCTACAAGGCGATCGAGCAGGCCCGGCCCGGCAATCGCGTGTCGGACCTCGGCCACGCGGTACAACGCCACGTCGAGGCCTACGGGTTCTCCGTGGTGAAAGAGTTCGTCGGGCACGGCATCGGACAGCAGATGCACGAGGAGCCGCAGGTGCCCAACTACGGTGAACCCGGACGCGGACCGCGTCTGGCCGAGGGCATGGTGCTCGCCATCGAGCCGATGGTGAACGCCGGCCGCGCCGCGGTGAAGGTTCTGGGCGACGGCTGGACCGCGGTCACGCGCGATCACAGCCTGTCGGCGCACTTCGAGCACACCGTCGCAGTGACGGGCGGTGATCCTTGGGTGCTGACGGCTCGCGAGGTGGCCGTCCCGGCGCGGCGGTAGCGCGGGAACGGCTCCGTCGGCAGTTCATGAAAGACGTCACCGGCGTCGTCGTCGAGCAGTTGCCGCAAGCGCTCTACCGCGTGCGGCTGGACGACGGGCCGCTGGTGACGGTGCACATCGCGGACCGCCTGGACCGGAACTTCGTGCGGGTCCTGGTCGGCGATCGGGTTCGAGTCGCGCTGTCGCCAGTGGATCTGGCGCGAGGGCGGATACTAGAGAGATTGGGAACAACGTCATGAAGGTCAGAGCTTCGGTCAAGCGCATCTGCGACAAGTGCAAGATCGTCCGCCGGCGCGGCGTGGTGCGGGTGATCTGCCCGAACCAGAAGCACAAGCAGCGTCAAGGCTGACGGATTCGAGAGGGTTAAGACGTATGGCTCGTATTGCAGGCGTCGATCTTCCGCGCACCAAGCGCATCGAGATCGGACTCACGTACATCTACGGCATCGGCCGCGTGCGCTCGAACGGCATCCTGACAGACGCCGGGGTCAGTCCCGACGTGCGCGTGAAGGATTTGTCGGAAGAGGACGTGCGGAAGATCAGCCGGGTCATCGAGGAACAGGGCGGAGTCGAGGGCGATCTCCGCAAGGACATCTCGATGAACATCAAGCGGCTGATGGAGATTGGCTGCTATCGGGGCATGCGCCATCGCCGCGGGCTGCCGGTGCGCGGTCAGCGCACGCGCACCAACGCGCGCACCCGCAAGGGACCACGGAAGGGCGCGATCGCCAAGAAGAAGACGGTCTGAGCATTCTGAGATTTCAGAGGTCAGAGTGCAGATTGCAGAATTGAATTATGGCCAAGACTGACGCGGCACCCGAAGGCGCAACACCCGAGAAAAAAGAAGGCGCCGGGAAACGGAAGAAGACCTTCAAGAAGCGCGGCGAGAAGCGCATCGTCCATCACGGGCTGGCGCACATCCACGCGTCGTTCAATAACACGACCGTGACGATCACCGACACCGAGGGCAACGTGGTGGCGTGGTCGAGCGCCGGCGGCATCGGCTTCAAGGGCTCGCGCAAGGGGACGCCATACGCGGCGACCCAGGCGGCGCTGAACGCCGGCAACGCGGCGAAGACCGTCGGCATGCGCTCGCTCGACGTGCGCGTGAAGGGACCGGGCTCCGGCCGCGAGTCGGCGATTCGCGCGCTGCAGACCGTCGGCCTCGAGGTGAAGTCGATCCGGGACGTCACGCCGATTCCGCACAACGGCTGCCGCCCGCCCAAGCGGCGCAGAGTCTGACGCTCGAATTGCGGATTGACGATTGAAGGATTGAGGGATTTTGATTTGATGAATTGACGGATCGTGGGAAGGCTGGATGAGAGGCAGAAATCCCTCAATCCCGCAATCCCAAATCCTCAATTCGTCGAAAGGTGTTGAATGGCTCGTTACATAGGTCCGGTCTGCCGCCTGTGCCGCCGCGAGGCGATGAAGCTCTTTCTGAAGGGAGAGCGCTGCTACACGGAGAAGTGCGCCATCGAGAAGCGCAATTTCCCGCCGGGGCAGCATGGCAAGACGCGGAAGGCGAAGCTCGCCGGCTATGGCTTGCAGCTGCGCGAGAAGCAGAAGGTCAAGCGCATTTACGGCGTGCTCGAAGACCAGTTCCGCCGCTACTTCGAGGCCGCGGAGCGCACCCGCGGGATCACGGGTGAGACACTGTTGCAGTTGCTGGAACGGCGTCTCGACAACGTCGTCTATCGCCTCGGCCTCTCGACCTCACGGCCGCAGGCGCGGCAGCTCGTCCGGCACGGCCACTTCCTGGTCAACGGCAAGAAGGTCGACATCCCGTCGTACTCCGTGAAGGCCGGCGACGTCGTCACAGTGCTCGGTCGGAGCCAGAAGAACCCGACCATCGAGCACGCGATGGAAGAGGTGAAGGGCCGCGGCATTCCCGAGTGGCTGTCGTTCGACGCGACGTCCATTTCAGGCCGCATCGTCTCGATGCCGACACGCGAACAGATCAACCTGCCGGTGCAGGAGCAGCTCATCGTCGAGCTCTATTCAAAATAGCGCCCGAAGGCGCCAGTCGCCGGCCCGCAGCTTCAACAGACCTGCGGCGTGAGGCCGGTGACCATACTTGCAGGTCTGGAGGCCCGTCTGCGGGCCCGTGGCGAAAGGACCCTCTCATGTTGTGGAAAGGTTTTCAGCGACCCAAGCGCCTCGAGTTCGAGCGCGAGACTCTGACCGAACGGTTCGGCCGCTTCTACGCGCAGCCGTTCGAGCGCGGATTCGGCACGACCATCGGCAACGCGCTGCGGCGCGTTCTGCTCTCGTCGATTGAGGGCGCGGCGATCACTGCCGTAAAGATCGACGGCGTCCTCCACGAGTTCTCGCCTATTCCGGGCGTGGTCGAAGATGCGACCGACATCATTCTCAATCTGAAGCAGGTGCCGCTGAAGCTGCACACCGACCAGACCAAGACGCTCATCATCCGTGTCGACAAACCGGGTGAAGTGCGGGCGCGCGACATCCAGGCTGACGGCGACGTCGAGATCCTCGAGCCGGACGCTCACATCGCGACCGTGTCCGAGGGCGGGAAGCTGCACATGGAGATGCGGCTCAAGCGCGGGCGCGGCTACATCTCGGCCGACAAGAACTTCGATGAGGACCTCGGCATCGGCTGGATCCCGATCGATTCAGTCCACTCGCCGATCAAGAAGGTCAATTATCTGGTCGAAGCTGCGCGGCTCGGACAGACCACTGACTACGACAAGCTGACGGTCGACGTCTGGACCAACGGGTCGATTAGCGCGCGCGACGCCGTCTCGCTGTCGGCAAAGCTCATTCGCGATCACCTGAACATCTTCATCAACCTCGAAGAGGGCGCCGAGCCGCAGGCCGAGTCGGCCGGCGACCAGCCCCGCTCGGGCGTCGGCAACGAGAATCTCGACAAATCGGTCGAGGAGCTCGAGCTGTCGGTGCGTTCGTACAATTGTCTGAAGAACGCCAACATCCGCACGATCCGCGAGCTCGTCCAGAAGACCGAAGGCGAGATGCTCAAGACCAAGAACTTCGGGCGGAAGAGCCTCAACGAGATCAAGGAAATCCTGCAGACGATGGGTTTGAGCCTCGGCATGCGTGTCGACGCGCCGTCGGCGTCAGCCGCTGAGTAATTAAGGGCAGGGAAGGCGGGGAGAGCAGGGAAGGCGGGGAAGCAAGGAAGTCCCTGCCCTCCCTGCCTCCCCCGCCTTTCCGGCCCAGTGAAAAGAGCTTGCGGAGGACCGGGGGAGGGACCCGGGAGTGATCAATGAGACACCGAGTCGCATACCGCAAATTAGGACGCGTCACCGAGCACCGCATCGCGATGCTGCGGAACCAGGCGACCGCGCTCCTGCGCCATGAACACCTGACGACGACCGTGCCTCGGGCGAAAGAGCTCAGGCCGTTTGTCGAGCGCCTCATCACGATCGCCAAGCGCGGCCTGGCGAACGGACCGAATGCCGGTCCGATTCGAGTGCTGAACGCGCGGCGGCTGGTCATGCACGACGTGCAGGATCGGACCGTCGTCACCAAGCTCTTCGACGATCTCGCGCCGCGATTTGCCGCTCGACCGGGCGGCTATACGCGACTGCTGCGTCTGGGATTTCGTAAGGGCGATGCCGCCGAGGTCGCACAGGTCGAGCTCGTCGGGAGCGAGTTCAACCCGCGAGCGAAGGCCGAGGCCGAAGCGGGCAAGTCCGAAGCCGCGCCGAAGGCCAAGGGCGTGGGCGGACGGCTCCGTGCCGCGGCCAGCCGGTTGCGCGGCGGCAAGAAGGACGAGGACGAAGGGGCAGAAGAAACGACAGCGAAGAGGCCGGCCAAGCGCGCCGCGAAGAAGCCCGCCGCCAAGAAGAAGAAGGCCGACGAGTAATCGGCTCGATCGCGGATCCGACGAAGCCCTGCGTGCCAGACGGCGCGCAGGGCTTTGCCGCCTCTCGAGCACTCTTCAAGTCGGCTACGGAACCGCGAAAAGGACCTCGACGGGATGCTGGTGACGGTCGCGCAGCCATCCCACCAGCGCACCGATCGGAGTGAAGAGCGTCGTGCCGATCGCAATCGAGCAGCGTGCCCGGCACTCGAAAGTCCGCGCGTCGTAGCCTTTCAACACTCCGGCTCCGGCCCCGATTGCCGCGCCGAGCAGGAGACCGTCCAGACTGCTATCCGGTCGTTCACCGAGCACGCGTCGCACGTCGGCCTTTCGAATCGTGCGTTCGGCGCCGGTTCTGTCGGTCAGCGTGAACGCGTCTTCGCTCGAACCGACGAATTTCCCAGCCACCTGGTCTCCGGACTCCAACGTCACGATCAACCGCTGACCTGGCGGCCATCCGATTACCCTCGTCCACGGACGTTCGACACTTTGAGCCGAATCGATTGACTGTGCGTTTGTTGGTCTAGGCGCGAGCGCGAGTATGACCAAGCCAAGGGCGAGGCATGTTGTGGTTCGCATCTGTTGCTCCCGATGAACGCTCTCATCGAGAAGTGCGCCAACAGAGGCCAAACCGGCTCATTCCCGCGCGGCCTACGATCGCTGAAGGGCTGCTCTCCAGTAGCGCAGCGTCACTGAGCTGACGGCCCTGGTCCCACGCTGTTCGCCAAGGCTGACCAGCGTTCGCTGCAGCGCAACCGCTTCCTGCTCCAGCCCGAGCTCGTTCAGGCACTTCATGATCCGCGTCAGCCGCAGGTGATTGTGGTTGGACGGCTGGAGCCAGCTGCGCGACCGGGCGTCCCAGTTCACCGATGGGACGATTTCGACGCCACCCTCAGCCGACGACTCGCGCGTCAGTCCATAGAAGCGCAGCAGACGATCGAAGGCTCGGCCAAGCGTCGCCCGCAGCTCCGGTTCGGAGCGGAATATCGCGGCGTCGGCCGGAGTCAGGAGGGGTGCGAATGGATTGGCCCGGCTGGCATCGGCGTTGGGGAACAGCCACTGGATGTAGTCGTGGACGCCTTCGAGGTGCGCATCATCCCACGAGAGAATTTCGGCGAGCCGCCGCCCGGCGTCCACCGTGCCGGAGCCTCTATAGAAGATGATGAGCGCGGACTCCGCCGGCATGAAAGCAACCCGGAGCCACGGCTGCAGCTCCGGGTACCATCCTACGCCTCTTCGACCTCGCCCTGACCCCGCTCCGCTTTGGCCGTCGCGATGATCTTCGTCTGCAGGTGCGACGGCACCTCGTCGTAGTGCGAATACTCCATGTGATACGAGCCGCGTCCGCCCGTCGCTGACGTGAGGTGCTGCTCGTAGGTGAGCAT
>JBKPSC010000081.1:0-45029 GCA_046734915.1 Acidobacteriota bacterium
CCGTCACACAACGATCTCGAGGCAAGCGTTCCTGGCGATGCTCGGTCGCACGATGCCGTCGAACGCCGCGCCCTGGGATGCGCTGTGGTGGCCGCCGCGCATCCACTTCGCGTTGTTCGTGCACCGCGTCGAGGACGTCGAGCCGGGCCTGTACCTGCTGGCCCGGAGTACATCAGCGGAACCACGACTTCGGTCGTCGATCACCCATGCATTCGACTGGGCCGCGGCCGATGACGATCTCCCGCTCTGGCGCCTCGAGGCTGGCGATCACCGTCGGCTTGCCCAGCGCGTCAGCTGCGATCAGGAGATTGCGGCTGACGGCTGCTTCAGCCTCGCGATGCTGGCCGACTTCGACGCCAGCCTGCAGGACCACGGCGCCGCGTTCTATCGGCATCTGTTCTGGGAAACCGGTGTGATTGGCCAGGTTCTCTACCTCGAGGCCGAGGCCGCCGGCATCCGTAGCACCGGCATCGGCTGCTTCTACGACGATGCCGTGCACGATCTGCTGGGCATCCGCGATCACTCGTTCCAAAGCCTGTATCACTTCACCGTTGGCGGGGCAGTCGACGATGCTCGGCTCACGACGGAGCCGGGGTATGAGTGGGAGCGTTAAAGGCAGGGAGGGCAGGGGAGGCGGGGTAGGCAGGAAGGAAGCAAAGTCCCTCCGGCCTTCCCCGTCCTCACCACCTTCCCCGCCTTCCCTGCCCTCCCTGCCTTTACAGTTACCGAGCCTCGCACGACGCGGCGAGCATCTTGATGTGCTCGACGTCGACGCGGCGCACCGACACCGGAGCTTCCTTGTCGTCGTTCTTCCCCGGTACAACCGACAGATTCGGGATGCGAGCCTTGAGCGAGCGGCCGTCCGACTTGACGCTCATCTCCGTCCACGCGTCCTTGCGATCCAGCTTGATCTCGCCTGGCTTCACCGAACCACTCAGATCGCCCTCGATCTCGACGCGATGGCCCACATGCTGGCGGAGATCGTCATTGCCGGTCAGCCAATAGAACACGGTTCGATACTCTCCCGTCGTTCCGACGCTGCTCGGCGCCGAACCGCCGGACGACGACACGATAGCCGGCTGTTCAGGCGCGTTCGTGAGCAGATAGGGATTGCCATCTCCTTCAGCTTTAACCAGGCAGCCCGACAATTTCACGCTTTCCGCGCCGGCGGCAACGCCAGCTGGGGCGCTCGCCAACGCACATGTCAGGCCCAGAATTGCCACATTGCGGTAGAGCGCGACTTTCGTGCTCATGTGTTCCTCCGTGTCCATTCCCACGTTTCGTCTCTGTATCCAACCGAGCAAGTGACGTACCGGTGCCGCGCCGGCAGTTGATCAGGCGCTCCGGTTGCGCTAGCGTCAGCGCACACTCGGAGCAGAGAGGCGGAGTGCATATGGAAAATCGGATACGCGCGGCCGACATCACGAGACGCGACCTCCTGCGGTTCGTGGGCATCGCAGGGACGGGATGGCTCGCGCCGGCGATTGGCAGTCAGGCATCGGCAGTGGCGGCCCAGGCAGGCCGGTCGAGCGCACCCACGGTCAGCTTCCCGCGCGGCGCAATCATTCGCACGCTGCTCAAGGACATTCCACCGGCCAGCCTGACCAACGGCGCGACGCTTTTCCACGAGCACTTTTCCATCGACTTGCCGCCGGCAACGCCGAGGCCGTCAGATGCGCCGCCGCTCCCGCCGAACCCGACCAAGGATCTTGCGCTCATGGTGGAGGAGGCGAAGGCAGCGATGAAGGACGGCGTCGCCTGCATCGTCGACGGCGGCCACGCCGACATGAACCGTGATCTGGAATTTCTGAAGCAGATCACCACTCAGTCAAGGCTGCCCGTCGTCGCGAGCGGCGGCTACTACATGGAGCGCGTCTACCCGCCGGACCTTGCGACCCGGAGCGAAGATCAGATCGCGGAAGCACTCGCGCGCGAGGCGACCGCGAGCCGCTTCGGTGCGTTCGGTGAGATCGGGCAGAATCCGAACCGGCCGATGAGCGAACTCGAGGCCAAGGTTTTCCGGGCGGTCGGCAAGGCCCATCGCCGGACGAATCTGCCGATCTTCACGCACAACGCCTACGGCACCGGACCCGACGTTCCGAGAGACGCGGGACTTCACCAGTTGGACGTTCTCGAGTCAGTCGGGGTCAAGCCGGAGCGTGTGGCGGTGGGACACACCTGTTGCCTCGACGATCCGAAAGCCGAGGTCATCAAGGCCATCGCCAAGCGCGGCGCGTTTGTCGGCTTCGACCGTGTGACCGGCGGGCTGGTCCTCGACGACAAGAAAATCGTGATGGTGCAGGCGTTTCTCGAGGCCGGCTACGTCGATCACCTGCTCATTTGCTCCGATTTCACCGGACGCCGATCGGCCGCGCGGCCCGGCTACGGCAACAGCCTGACGGTGTTCGTGCCGAAGCTGCGACAAGCTGGTGTCGGCGAGGACACCTTGCACAGGATCCTCTACGACAATCCGCGTCGCTTCCTCGCGTTCGTGCCGGCCTGAGCGATCAGATTGGAACGTTGATGGATGCCATGAATCGTCGGGAAGCCATCGAGCGAATCGCGGGCCTCGGCGCCGGCGCGCTGACCGCGCTGTCCGGCGGGAGCGGCGTGGCAATCCGGGCGCAACAGACGGCCGTTCAGCCCGTGCCGCCGCCATCCAACCCGAGGTTCCCGAATCCGCCGACATGGGAGAAGGAGCTCCGGGAGCTCGCGCCAAACATCTACGGCTACTTCCAGGGCGGCGGTCCTGGACGGAACAACGTCAGCATCTCCGACGCCGGCGTCATCGTCGGCGACAGCAGCGTGATGGTCATCGATACAACCACCGCGCCGATGCACGCGAAGGATTTCGTCGCCGCCATCCGCAAGGTGACCGACAAGCCGTTCCGCCATGTGATCAACACGCACCACCATGGCGATCACATCAACGGCAATCAGTTCTTCGAAGGGGCCGAGATCGTCGGCCATCCGTACTGCCGCGATGAAGTCCTGAAGGTCGTCAACGCCGGTGGGCCCGCGCTCTGGGCCAGGCGTGAAGGCTGGGCCGATGGGACGGAGCCACGAAAGATCCTGCCGCCAACCACGACGTTCGATGGCAAGATGACCTACTACTACGGGAAGACGGTCGTCGAAGTGTTTCCGATGCTTCCGGCGCATACCTACGGCGATCTGGTCGTCTACCTGCCGCAGCACCGCATCCTGTTCGCGGGCGACATCGCGTTTTTCTACGTCGCGCCGTTCTGCCAGAACGCGCACCCCAGCAACTGGATCGAGATCTGCGACAAGATTGAACAGCTGCCGGTCGACCGCATCGTGCCGGGCCACGGTCCGCTCGGTGGCAAGGCGGAGCTCGCGGAGATGCGCGGCTATCTGGCCCTGCTCAAGAGCGAAGCGCGCCGGAGGTACGACGCCCGGCTGGGCGCGGGCACCGCCGCCGCCGATATCAGCCTGGGCAAGTACGACAACTGGATCGGCCCTGAGCGGATCATCATGGACACGCAGCGCTTCTATCTCGAGTTTGCCGGGAAGCTGACGCCAGACGTCGATGCTGAAGGAATCCGGCAGGCGACCGAGGAATACACTGCCGCGCGGCGCCGCTAATCTCAGCTCTTCAAACGACCGAGCCAGCGGATCGTGCCCGCATCCCAACACCGCTCCATCGTCTGCTGAACGCCACCGAGCTTGATCAACGCGTGACGGCGCGCGGTCGCGGGGTCCATGCCGAGCCGGATGTTCTCAGCTGCGTGCAACTCGACGTGCGCCTCGAGCTCGTCGGCGATGGACCGATCGTATTCGGCCCGGTTCAGGGAATGCTCAATCTGACGCAGTAAGGCGCGCAGCGCTCGAATCATCACCCATCCCTCAGGGCATCCGCCGGGTCGAGGCGCATCGCCCGTCGAGCCGGCAGGTAGCATGCGGCGACCGACACCGTCAGCAACAGCATAACGGCTGCAGCAAGCACGCCGGCATCGCGAGGCGTCACGCCCACGAGCTGACTGCGCAGCAGCTGCCCGAGCGCCAGCGCTCCCGCTCCGCCGAGCGCGATGCCGGCCCCGGCGCGCATTAACCCTTGAGATAACACCAGCGACAGAATCGCGCGCTGGTCGGCACCAAGCGCCTGCCGGATGCCCAGCTCGCGTCCGCGTTGCGCCACGCCAAACGCCAGGACGCCGTAGGTGCCGACGGCCGCCAGAACCAGCGCGATGAGGCCGAACGCCGCAAAGAGGACCATCGGGGCGCGTCGGGTTTCGAGCGATTGTGCCATCCAGTCGTCCATGGTGCGAACGTTCGCGATGGGCTGTTCGGGATCGAGTCGCTGGACGGCACTGCGAACTTGAGCGACGACGGTTTCCGGCTGTACAGCGGTCTTGAGCATCAGCGCCATCGTCGACCGCTGGACCTGGGCGATGGGGTAGTAGAGGCGCTCCTTGGTGACGGGCTGACCCAGATCGATCGCGTTGATCGTGCCGACCACGCCGATGATTGTGATCGCTGGACTCGTTGGCCCGCCGCGGCGAATCTGGTGTCCAATCGGATCGCTCGTCGGGAAGTAGCGCTTCACGAGGTACTCGTCGATGACAACGACCGGCGGACTGTCTGGACCGTCGCGCTCATCGAACGTCCGCCCCGCCACGAGGGGAATCTGCATCACCTTGAAGTAGTCGCCGCCGACGGCCTCCTGGCGTCCATGCGGCGCGGTCTCACCCGGTGCGGGCGTGTAGCCGAGGATCGAGTACGAGCCGGAGCTCACGTTCCCGCTCAGCGGAATGTTCGACGTCAGGCCGGCCGCAGTCACGCCGGAAATCCGCCGGGCGTCGTCAACCAGGCGGTTCCAGAATGCGGCGCGATCAGTCGGGGTCTGGTAGCGGACCTCGGGGAGCGTCAGGCTCGCGGTCAGCACGCGGACCGGCGAGAAGCCGGGATCCGTCGCACGCAGACCGGCAAAACTCTTGATCAGCAAGCCGGCGCCGACGAGCAGCGCGAGAGCAACGGCCGTCTCGGCGACGACCATCGCCGTGTGCGCCCGGGTTGATCGACGCCCGGCCGTTCCCGATTTGCCGCCGTCTTCTTTCAGGAACGCCGCGATGTCGCCGCGCATGACGGCCAGAGCCGGGACGATGCCGAAGATGATGCCGGTAGCGAGCCCCAGCGCGATCGTGAAGAGCACCACCGGAGGATGGAGCGACGCGTCGACCGCTCCAGGAAGTTCGCGCGCCGTCAACGCGAGCAGCGCCCGGACCCCCGCCATACCGAGCGCCAGGCCGACAACCGCGCCGCCCACCGAGAGCACGAGGCTTTCAAGCAGCAGCAGCCGCGTCAACCGGCCGCTGCCAGCGCCGAGCGTGCTGCGGATGGCCAGCTCTCGCTGCCGGTCGGAGACGCGCATGAGCATCAGGTTGGCGACGTTCGCGCACGCGATCAGGAGCACCAGCAGCACGCCGGCTTGCAGCAGATAGAGGGGCTCCTGGACGTCGCCGACGAGCTGCTCGCGAATCGGCACGGCGTAGCCACCGAAGCCAGAGGCCTCGGAAAAGGCCCGCCGTTCGGGAAGGCGTTCGAGATTGCGGGCGACGATGGTCGCCATCTCGGCCTGAACTCCCGCGAGCGACGCGTGCGGTTTCAGCCGAGCAATCATCTGGCTGCTCTCGTTGCCACGCATGGCGTCCGACCGCTGCACCGGCGTGAAGGAGTACGGCACGAGCAGCGCGATGTCTCGTGCCGGCAGCTCGAAATCTGCCGGCAGGATGCCGACGACCTGATACGGTTCGCCGCTCAGCCGGATCTCACGGCCGATGACGGCCGGGTCAGCGCCAAAGCGTGAGCGCCACAGCGACGCCGTCAGGATCGCGAACTTGTCCGCGTCGGGCTGCGCATCTGCCTCGCCGAACGCCCGGCCCCGTTCTGGCTCGCGGTGAAACGTCGTGAAGAACGACGGCGTGACGGCCAGCGCGCGCAGCTGTTCCGGCCGGCCCTCGGACGCGAGGTTGAGACTCCGCATCGTGACCAGCGTAGCGTCTTCGATCGACGGCGCCTGTGTCAGGCGATCGAGGTAGTCCGGAATGGAGACGGCGGCTTGCGGCAGGCCCATCCGCGGGTAGGTGTTCCAGATGAACACCAGACGGTCCGTGTCGGGGTACGGCAGCGGCCGCAGCAGCACCTGGTAGAAGAGGCTGAAGATTGCCGTGTTGCCGCCAATGCCGATGCCGAGCGTCAGCAGCGCGACGAGCGTGAATATCGGCTGCCGGCGAAAACTGCGGATGGCGAAACGGAGATCCTGCATACGCAGGCATACCCTCCGGGAGCGCGAAGGTTACACGGCCGAACAGCGAGTTCTTGATCGCGTCTGCCCAATGCGCGCAGGATATGGCCCCATGAAGAGCTACCTGCACCCGTCCCAACGAGTCGCCCTCGCCCTGGCCGCCGTACTCGCCTGGCCGGCCGCGTCCTACGCCCAGGTCAAGGTGATCATCTCGGGCGGCTTTTCAGCCGCCTACCGGGAGCTGCTCCCGGCCTTCGAAAAAACCGGCACGACTGTAACCACGACGTCCGGCGGTTCGGTCGGCAGCGGCCCCAATACCATCGGCGGCCAGCTCCGCCGCGGTGTGCCGGCCGATGTCGTGATCCTTGCCAGGGAAGGCCTGAGTGAGCTCATCGCCGAGGGCCGCATCGCCCCGGGAACAGACGTCGACCTGGCCCGCTCGGTCATCGGCATGGTGGTGCGTGCCGGGGCGCCGAAGCCAGATATCAGCACAGTAGACGGTTTGAAGCAGGTGCTGGTTCGCGCCAAGTCGGTTGCGATGTCGAGCAGCACGAGCGGCGTCTACCTCACGACCAAGTTGTTTCCGCGGCTGGGCATCGCCGACGAGATGGCCAAGAAGAGCCTCATGACGGGCGCTGCCGCGGTGGGCAAGGGAGAAGCGGAGGTCGGGCTGCAACAGGTGAGCGAGCTGCTGCCGATTGAAGGAGTGACATACGTCGGGACGATCCCGGAGGAAGTTCAGTACGTGACGACGTACGCCGCAGCGGTCGTGGCCGGATCGAGCCAGGTCGAGGCGGGCAGGCGCCTAATCGCGCACCTGTCGGCCGAATCCGCGGGCCCGGCAATCAAGAAGAGTGGAATGGAACCGGCAAAACGCAAATAGAACTCTGAGGTTCACAGGTTCACGGTGCACTGGTTCACGCTTGCTGCGGGCTCCCCGAACCCGTGCATCTGTGAACCCGTGCACCTGTGAACCTCTGGACTCGGACTTACGCGATCGCACCCTTATACAGCGCGAGCAACTTGCTCCACGCTTTATCCGCATCGGGCTGGTTGTAGATCGGCGCGCCGGGCGGCGCGGGCATGTCTGACATACACCAGCCGTGCTGCGAGTTGGGATACACCTCGACTTCGGCGGGAACGTTCGCCGACTGGAAAGCGGCTCTCAGCTTGTCCTTGGCGTCCGGCTGTCGCTGATCGTCGTTTGCTGCGACCGCGAAGTACATCCGCGCGCGGATCTTCGGTGCGAGCAGATGCGGACTGTCGGGATTGTCGGTCACGAGACCGCCGCCATGGAATGACGCGCCCGCCCCGATCCGCGCGGGAACGGCCGCGGACGTTCGCACGACCAGCGGACCGCCCATGCAGTAACCCTGGGTCCCGACCTTCTTGGCAGTGTTTACTTGTCGCTGCGCGTCGAGGAAGGCGACGAACGCGACCGCGTCGCGCTCCGCCGCGCCGGCGGCGCCGATCGATCCCATGAGCGGCGTCAACTTGGCGCGATCGGCCTGGTTCGAGAAGTTGAAGTTCGCCGTGTCGATGCCCGGGTCGCGTGTGATGCGATAGTAAGGATTCGGCACGAGCACGGTGTAGCCTTCCGCCGCGAGACGCTTGCCCATCTCGCGGAGCGCCGGACGCAGTCCGAAGGCGTCGGCCCAGATGATCACCGCCGGGTGCGAGCCGCTGGTGGGGTAGATGAACGCGGCGTTGCAGGTGCCATCCGGCGTCTTGACGTCGACGTTGTTCTCGACAACGGGCAGGTCAGCGGCGGTCGCGGGCGCTGCCGCCGCGAGCCCTGCCGCGATGGACATCGCGACGAAGTCGCGACGGGTCAAGTCACGGGCCGATTCCTCTTTCTGATCCTGGTCGTTCTGGTCGCGCGGTTCATCCATGGCGTGGTCCCCCCGGTTCTTCACCCCAATTTCTCGAGCTGTGCGTCCAGCAGCTTCTTGATTGCCGGCTGCGCGTCGCTGACAATGCGCGACGACACGCTGCTGGCGAGGTAGCGCAACCCGCTCGCGGCCTTGTCGAGCGTGCCCACCTCGACGTGCCTGAACGCCGAGACGTACTGGTTGACGAGCGACTGGCGGTGCGCGGTCGCCTCGGCCGATGCCACGAACGCCGAGTCCTTGAGGGTCACGAGCGCCGTCTTCAGCGCGCCCCAGCCCAGGTCGATGACGATCGGCTTCACTTGCATGAGGTCGCCGGTAATCTGCGTCAGTCCGGCAACCTGTTGAACGAAGTAGTCCTTGTCGAATCCGTCCGGGCCGGCTTCGGTGTCGACCTGTGCGTAGGTCTGTGTCCAGCCGCCCGGCCAGTCGCCGGCCAGGCCGATGCCTGGCAGCTTGAGGGAACGGCCGCGGTTCATCGGGCTCTTCACCGCGCCCATGAAGCCGCCGTTGACGCCAGGTCCGGTGTTCATCCCCGACTTGACGTCGACCCTCGGCCAGCGATTGTCGGTCGCCGCCCGCGCGATCGTCTCAATGAGCCAGATGTTGTTGTTGTGCACGTCCATCAGGCTGGTGATGACGCCGCCGTCCTCGGGCCGCTCGCTCGAATAGACGTACTGATTGCCGCCGGGACCGGTTTCGATCGTCTGTCGGCCGCCCATGTGCTCCATACCGAGCGTCGCCACGAGCGGCTTCACCCGATCCGGATGGACGTGGTAGTAGTCGAACTCTTCCCAGCTGCCCTCGCCGCCGGGCATGAAGTGCCGGCAATCGAAGTAGCAGGCGAGCGTGCGCGGCCGCTGCGCGCGCGGGATCTTGTTGAAGTACGCCATGATGCCGAGCAGACCGAACGCGCCGTTCTCCTCGATCATCGACATCGCATCGGTGTGGGTGGCCAGCAACAGTTGTTCGTCCTGAGGCGTGCCGTAGTTTTTCCCCGGCACGTAGGCGATGAACGCCTTGGCCGAGTCGCGCTGGAAGCGGGCGGTCAACGTGAGCGTCGCGTTCTTGCCGGCCTTCGCGTCCGCCAGAACCTTCGCGCCGTTGACCCGATCGAGCGTCAGCGTCGGGCAGTTAATGTACTTGGCGCCGACCCCGGCGCGGCCGTCGGCCGTGTAAACGCTGCGCTGGGTGAGGCCAAAGGCTGCGCCCGGCGAAAGGTCATAGACGATGACGATGCCTGCGGCGCGTGACTTGAGGCCGATCGACGCGAAGCCGCCCACCTGGCTCCAGACCCAGCGCGATTGGTAAGAGTTGGTGACGTTGGCCGGCGGCGGCGTGAAGAACGGCGCCCACTTGCCTGGCGATCGCCATTCGTAGTCGGTGAGCGTGTAGTTGTCGAGGAACGAGTTCGAATACGGCGGCGCCGGTTGCGGCGCCGTCTGGAACACCAGAATCTTGCCGGCGATGTCCGCCGCCGCCGGTGGCCGCGCCGGATCGTAGAAGATCATCGGCGCGGTGATCCCCTCGGGCGGCGTCGATCCCGAGGTCATCCCGTACGACGCGACGACCGGCACCGGCGTCCCGTCGGTGACAAGCTTCTCGACCGCGACTCCCGAGTTGTGGATGTGCGCCTTTCGATCCGGCCAGTCGTCGACGATGTAGTGGTCATAGGAGATGTCGACCGAGTCGAAATCGACGCCGCCGAATTCGGGAATCTTCGCGATGACGTAATCCGTGAACTTCTTCCAGCCGGTGCTGCCGGCATAGGTAGGGCCGGCCTGGGCCTTGAACAGATGCCACTCGCGCGCCTGCTGGGGCGTGATCATGAACGCCGGATTGATCCTGGAAAGCGCGCCGCCGGCGCCGCCGACGGCCGAGCTGCCAGCGCGACTGCTCTGTGCCCAGAGCGGGCGCCGCGTCAGTACCGTGCCAGCCGCAACGCCTGCCGCCGTCTTGAGAAATGTCCTCCGGGAAGACCTGCCCGAGCCGCTTCGAGATTTGCTCATGTGACTCCCCTGCTCGTCGCAGGAGGATAGCCCCGAAGGGCGTCCGGTGCCACCGATTTTCTAGCGCCGGCGCTGTCCAGGGTCAGAGCTCTGCGGCCGGCTTCAAACGGGGGCGACCACGACCGCGGTGCCGTAGCAGAGCACTTCGGTGACGCCGCCCATGACCTCGGTGGCATCGTAGCGGATGCCGATGACCGCGTTGGCCCCGTGCTGTCTGGCGTGGTCGAGCATCAGCTGGAAGGCGTCTTCTCGAGTGCGCTCGCAGAGCTGGGTGAAGAGCGTGATGTTGCCGCCGACGAGAGTCTGGAGGCCCGCGCCGATCGTGCCGATCACGGAGCGCGAGCGCACGACGACGCCCCGGACAACGCCTTTCGTTTCGACGATTCGATAACCGTCCAGCGTGAAAGCCGTGGTCGTCATGTCGTGTTTCACGGGGCAGCTCCCCGGCGCGGTCGCCGCGCTCAAAATGTGTAGGCAATCCGGATGATCGGGACCGGAAATACCTCCGTCCCCGCGAATGTCGCGCCCAATGCTAGATCAACGGACGCGTTCCGGCGGATGAGCCGAATGCCGCCGTTCACCATGCCACCCCCGGCCGACAAGTAGTTTTCGGTGAGAAGCTTCACTCGTGGGCTCACGCGTTTTTCGCCGCCGATGAGAACAAGGGCAGCGCCGGTGTGGTCGCCGGCGTGGTAGGTGCGCCCAACGCCCAGGGTGACGGCGCCGTCAGCCGTACCGCGGGTCATCACGGCGTACGCGATGCCCGAGGCGTCGCCGTGCACTTGAATATGTAGCAGGCCAACGGAAGCCTGGGTCCGCTCGCCGCGGAAGATCTGCGCCTTCGGCGTCAGCCAGAAGACCTCGCCGGGACTGACTCCCGGAATAATCAGCGGCGTCCCCGCTCCTATGGAGATTCGATCCGTGATGCCGATCTGCACGAAGGGCACGCTTACGCCAAAGCTGTCGATGTACACCTCTCCCCGATCGAGCGATCGGGCCGTTGGTCCGATGATGAGCCGTGTCGGATTCGGGTCCTCCGGCCACTCCCCACTGCAACTATCGGGCGGCGCGGCGGCTGCGATGGCCGAGGTGAGGCAGGAGGCGAAGACAAGCAGGGCGATACGCGGCATGGCAGGACTCCTTTCTATTTCGAGGCTACGAGCCCCGCCTTGGAGAGTCCTGACCCTAACTCTGAGGAACGCTGATGCCTTTCGGATCGGGGGCCGCGACGGACACGCCTATGAAGACCGCGGTTGCGGCGGCGAGGGCAGGAATCCATGACGTGTCTTCGAACCCGCGGACGAAGGAGAGCCCGAAGTTCAGCGGAAAGCCAACGAGAATGCTGGCCATCGCGGCCGCGCTAGTGGCGCGTTTCCAATAAAGCCCGCCGATCACCGCCGGCAGCAGGATGCCTGAACCCCACAGTGCCGTCTGGATCAGGCTGATGATCTGCGGCTGCCAATAGGCGATGACGAGCCCGGCCGCCCCCACGACCCACGTCAACCGTCGGGTCGCCTGTAGAAGGTTTGGGATCCCCTCCAGATCATCATGATCGGTGTAAAGAATCTCCGTCAGCAGCACCGCCACTGCGACCATGAGCATGGTGTTGGCCGTCGACATGATTGCGGCGAACAGGCCCACGATCGCCAGACCGACGAGGCCCGACGGCAGTGACGTCTGAATCAGCCGATAGAGGACGTGATTCGACGGCGTGTCGGCCGGCAACGAGGCCGCTGCCACCAGGCCGAGGACGACCGTCCCGGCAAAGAACAGCGCGTTGAGCACGCCCGAAAGGAGGAACGCCCGCTGTGCCGCCGGTGTGTCGATTGCAGCGTCAACGCGCTGCCAGTTCTCCATGGCCGGGAGGCCCAGCAACGCCCCGGTGCCGATCCCGAGCCACACGAAGGTCGGACCCGCGAACGTGTAGGGATTCGTGAGCGAGTCCCACCGACCTTGTGCCTGCAGCGCCTGAACGATGCCGCCGAACCCGCCGCTCCGGTAGACCTCGATGACGACGCCGGCGACGATCGTCACGACCATCGCCCAGAAGTGCATGACGTCGGTGTACATGTCGCTGCGAATCCCCGCTCCGGCGGTCATCCAGATCACGAGCACTGCGGCGACGAGGCCGGCGAGACGCGCATCCCATCCGCCCCACACTTCGAGGATGCCGCCGAGTGCCTTGAACTGAGCAGCGAGATAGAAGAAATACAGAAAGGCGATCGCCGCGCCCACGGCGATAGCCACGCTCCGCGAATAGCGACGGCGGAAGAACTCGGAGAACGACGATCGATCGCCTGACGGCGCAATTGATCGCACCCGGGCGGTGATGGCGGCCATGACCGCGAACCCAATCATGACGCCCACGCCGTAGGTCAGGCCCAGGCCTATGCCCGAGTGCATGGTCGCTCCCGCGGTGCCAACGATGGTGCCGGCGCCGACGTTGGTCGACACGACGGTGAACACCAGGAAGCCGAGACCGATGCTGTTCTTGGAGGTCAGCCAACCGGAGAGGTCCACGCGGCCGGCCCAGTACCGGTTGACGACCACGACACCCAGCAGATACGCGGCGATGACCGTTACGTCGAGCAGCGTCACGTGGATCCTTTACTGAGTCCGCTCACTTACCTGCGGGAGATCGGGCACGTTCGCGTTCAGGAAGTCTCGCGCCGCGGCCGCCGGATCTTTCTCGCGCCCATCGACTGCCGCGTTCATCGCCTGCATGTCTCGGGCGGAGATGCGGCCAGCCAGTTTGAGGATGGCTTCTCGAACCTCCGGGTAACGCAACAGCGTATCGCTGCGGGCGACAGGAACCGCATCGTACGGAGGAAAGTAGAGCCGATTGTCGTCGAGTTGAACGAGGTCGAGGCTGTGAATCAGGCCAGCCGTGGCATCGCCGGCGATCAAGTCCACCTGGCCCGAAGCCAGAGCGCGGTAGGTGAGCGTCAGATCCATCGCGCGGGGCGGCTCGGCGAAACGGAGCCCGTAGGTGCGGGCGAGCCCGTCATAACCGTCCGGCCGCTGAAGGAACTCGTAGCCGAATCCGGCATGCCAGCGCGGTGCCTCGCGCGCCGCGTCCTCGATGGTGCGCAGGTTTCGCGCGCGGGCATCCTGGCCGCGGACGAGGATCGCGAAGGAGTTGTTGAATCCGAGCGCCGGTAAGAGCGATCGGCTGGTCCGCGCGTATTCGTCACGGACCGTATCGAGCGCCTGCTTCGGGTCCGTGACGACGGGCTTGCCGAAGATGGCGGTGAGCGCCGTGCCGGTGTACTCCACATAGACATCGATATCGCCCGTGGCCAGTGCCCGATCGCAGATGAGTGTCCCGCCGAGGTTCAGGCGCCGGTCGACGATAAAGCCTGTAGAACGCTCGATGGTTTGTGCCAGGAGCTCACCAAGGATGATCTGTTCGGTCGTGTTCTTCGAGCCAACGGTGATTCTCGAACCGGAACGAATCGCAAAGACCCCGCCGCCGAGGAGCGCGGTGATGAGCAGCGCGGCCACCAGGGCGGGAACGAACCGGGATCGCGCCTGACGGCGCGGCGCGAGCCACCGCCCGACCCACCACAGACCGCCGTCCACGGCGAGCGCCAGACACGAGGCTGGGATCGCACCGGCGAGGATGACGGTGGAATCGACCATCGACAGACCGCGATAGATGAACTCGCCGAGCCCGCCGGCGCCAATTGCGGCGGCAATCGTCGCCGAGCCGACTCCGGTGACGGCCGCAACGCGAATCCCGGCGACGATCGACGGCATGGCGAGCGGCAGGTCGATGTCGCGCAGCAGCTCGTAAGAGCTCATTCCCATCGCCGTGGCCGCTTCGCGCACCGAAGCGTCGATGCCGGCGAAGCCTGCGATCGTCGTGCGCACGATCGGCAGCAGGCCGTAAAGGATGAGCGCGGTGACCGCCGCCTTGGCGCCGACACCGCCGACGAGCGGCAGCGGCAGCAGGAAGCCGAACATCGCCAGGCTGGGAACAGTCTGGAACACGCTGGCGATCGACACGAGCGGTGCGCTGATGCGCGGCCGTCTGGCGGCGAGAATACCAATCGAGACGCCGACGATGGTGGCCGCGGCCGTGGCGGCCGCGACCAGCAGCACGTGTACGATCAGGGCCTGCCCGACCTCGAACCGGTGCGCTGCCCAGAACCTGATGACCGACATGTCAGTGGATGAGCGGCCCTGGCGAGCTCACACGATGCAAGCTCTTGAGCAGGCGGCGTACGTCCTCCGAGGCGTCGTCGAGAATGCGTTCCGGTGGTCCGAAAGCCACTGCCCGTCCCGCCTCGAGCACAGCCATCTGGTCGGCAAACGCCGCCGCCTCGGGGATATCGTGCGACACGAGGATGATCGTCTTGCGGAGCCGCCGCTGAATGTTCCGCAGCTCGTCCTGGAGCTCGGCGCGCGTCAGCGGATCGAGCGCGCCGAATGGCTCGTCCATCAGGAGGATCGGCGGATCGACCGCCAGCGCTCTGGCGATGCCGACGCGTTGACGCTGTCCGCCCGAGAGCTCATGAGGCCAGCGGTCGCCGAAGCGGCCGCGCGAAAGTCCGATCAGATCGAACAGCTCATCTACACGTGCGTCGACGCGCGCCCGTTCCCAACCTTCCAGACGTGGCACTGTCGCCATGTTGTCCGCCACCGTGCGATGGGGAAAGAGTCCACCTTCCTGGATGACGTAGCCAGCGGATCGACGAAGCCGTATCAGATCCCATTCGCGGACATCGCGGCCGCCGACGAGCACCGAGCCAGACACCGCGTCGAGCAGACGATTGACCAACTTCAGCGCCGTGGTCTTCCCGGCGCCGCTTCGGCCGACCAGCGCGAGACACTGGCCAGCGGCGACGGCGATTGTCAGGCCGTCGAGGACGGGCGTCTTGCCATCTCGGGTGTAGGAAACCCCGCGGAACTCGATTGAGGCCATCAGCTCTCGCAAGACTAGCCCAGCGCGGCCGTGTTGTCTCGCGTAGCATTGGTGAGACGACCGCGTCGCGTGTGAGGCCGCGCCATGCCCGAGACCAACCCTGTGCTACCGCCGGTGACTCCGTCACACACGGCGCTGATGTTCCCGACGTTAACGCCGGCACAAGTCGCGCGAATCGCCGGGCACGGACGGGAACGGCGGATCGGGCAGGGCGAAATTCTCGTTGACGCCGGCGATCCGGTCGTGCCGTTTTTCGTTGTGACGGCAGGGCAACTCGAGGTGATCCGCCCGGGTGCATCCCTCGAGACGATGGTCGCCGTGCACGGACCCGGGCAGTTCACCGGCGAAGTCAACATGCTGCTCGGCCGGCGGGCTTTGATGCGCACCCGCGTGAGCCAGGACGGCACGGTGGTGGAGTTGCCGCGCGAGCGGCTGCTCGGCCTGATTCAAACGGACACGGAAATCAGCGAGATCCTGATGCGCGCCTTCATCTACCGGCGCATCGAGCTCATCGCCCACGGGATCGGCGACGTCGTCCTCGTCGGTTCGATGCATTCGGCCGCGACGCTCAGGGTCAAGGAGTTTCTGACCAGGAACGGTCATCCGTTCGCCTACATCGATCTCGATCGCGACGCTGACGTCCAGGCCCTGCTCGATCGATTTCAGATCGCCGCCGCCGAGGTGCCGGTGCTCATCTGCGGCGACAGCATGGTGCTGCGCAACCCGACGAACGAAAACATCGCCGAATGCCTCGGGTTCAATGCGTCAGTCGACCGCACGCACGTCCGCGATGTGCTGGTGATCGGCGCCGGACCGTCAGGACTGGCGGCGGCGGTCTACGCCGCGTCCGAGGGTCTGGACGTTCTCGTGCTCGAGTCGAACGCACCCGGAGGGCAGGCTGGTGCGAGCTCGCGAATCGAGAACTATCTCGGGTTCCCCACGGGCGTTTCGGGCCAGGACCTCGCCGGGCGTGCGTTGACGCAGGCGCAGAAATTCGGCGCCGAGATCATGGTTGCCGCGGGGGCGACCGCACTTGCCTGCGATCGGAAGCCGTACCGCGTGCGCGTCGGCGACGGACAGTCGATTCCGGCACGGACGGTCGTAATCGCGACGGGCGCCGAATACCGCCGGCCGGCGATCGACGACCTGGCGAGGTTCGAGGGAGCCGGCGTGTACTACGGCGCGACGTTTCTCGAAGCCCAGTTGTGCAGCGGTGAGGACGTGATCATCGTCGGAGGCGGGAACTCGGCCGGACAAGCCGCGGTCTTCCTGTCTCAGACCGCCCGTCACGTTCACATACTGGTGAGGTCGGCGGGCCTGGCTGAGAGCATGTCGCGATATCTCATCCGGAGAATCGAGGAAAGCCCGGCGATCGAGTTGAAGACGTGCACCGAGATTATCCGCCTCGACGGCGAGGTCCATCTGGAGCGGGTGACGTGGCGTGACAATCGGACCGGCACCGTCGACGCCCGTGACGTCCGCCACGTCTTCATGATGACGGGCGCCGTGCCGAACACCTCGTGGGTCCGTGACTGCCTCGCGCTCGACGCCAATGGATTCGTCAAGACCGGATTCGACCTCACGCGAGACGAACTGACGCGCGCGCACTGGCCGCTGATTCGGCCGCCTCACCTCCTCGAAACGAGCCTGCCTGGCGTGTTTGCGGTCGGGGACGTGAGGGGCGGCAACGTGAAGCGCGTCGCATCAGCGGTCGGTGAAGGCTCGATCGCGATTTCGTTCGTGCATCGCGTGCTGACGGAGTAACCATGAAGACCACGACGCCAACGAACTGCAAACACATCGCGGCGCTGCCGGCGGTCAAGCCACCGCATCAGCACGTCTGCGACGAGTGCATCAAGATTCACGCCCGATGGGTCCATCTCCGGACGTGCCAGGAATGTGGCGCCACGCTCTGCTGCGACAGCTCACCCAATCGGCACGCGTCGAAGCACGCGCGAGCGAGCGGGCACCCGGTGATTGCGTCGGCAGAGCCCGGCGAACGCTGGGTCTTCTGCTTCTCCGACGACGAGTTCGCGGAATACTGACATCACTGAAGGCAGGTTGCCATGAGTGACGCGGATGCGGCGAAGGTGGATTTGTCCAAAGGCGTCGATGTGTCGTCGCTGCACGACGGCGGATCCATGCTCGGTCGTGTCGGGGAGGACGAGGTCGTGATCGCGCGATCGGGCGACGAGATCTTCGCCGTCGGCGCGCACTGCACGCATTATCACGGCCCGCTTGCCGACGGGCTGATCGTGGGAGACACGGTGCGGTGCCCGTGGCATCACGCCTGCTTCAGCCTTCGCACCGGCGAGGCGCTGCGCGCGCCGGCGCTCGATCCGGTCGCCTGCTGGCGCGTCGAACGTCAGGGGTCGAAGGTGTTCGTTCGACAGAAACAACCGGATGTGGTCCGGCCGGCCACCCGTGCGACGGCCGACGCCCCATCGTCGGTCGTCATCGTCGGCGGAGGCGGCGCCGGGGCGGCGGCGGCGGAGATGCTGCGGCGCGAGGGCTATGACGGTCCAATCACGATGATCAGCGCCGACGCCGACCCGCCGAGCGATCGACCCAACCTGTCCAAGGATTATCTCGCTGGTACGGCGCAGGATGACTGGATTCCGCTCAGGCCGGCTGAGTTCTACACCGAGAATCGCATCGAGCTCCTGCTCCAATCACCGGTGGCGAGCATCGATCTGGCAGCGCGCCAGGTGGTGCTTGGCGATGGCACGCGCCGGCCGTTCGGCGCACTGCTCCTGGCGACCGGCGCCGATCCCGTTCGCCTGCCAATCCCTGGCGCGGACGCGCCGCACGTTCACTACTTGCGGTCGTTCGGCGACAGCCGCGCGATTGTCAAAGCCGCGGGCTCCGCCTCGCGAGCGGTCGTCGTCGGCGGGAGCTTCATCGGTCTCGAGGTCGCCGCGTCGCTGCGAGCCCGCAACATCCCGGTGGACGTCGTGGCGCCGGAGCACGTGCCGCTCGAACGCATCATGGGCCTCGAGGTCGGCCGCTTCATCCAGAGTCTTCACGAAAGCCGCGGCGTTGTCTTCCATCTTGGCGAGACGGTGACGAACATCGACAGGCGGTCCGTGAAACTGAGCGGCGGGCAGACACTGGATGCCGACGTCGTCGTCATGGGGGTGGGCGTCCGTCCGGCGACGACGCTCGCCGAGCGGGCCGGTCTCACCGTCGATCGTGGCATCCTCGTCAACGAGTGGCTCGAGACGAGTGCGCCGGGAATCTATGCGGCCGGCGACGTCGCGCGCTATCCGGACGCCCGCTCCGGCGAGCGGATCCGAATCGAGCACTGGGTGGTGGCGGAACGACAGGGACAAACCGCCGCGCGCAACATGCTCGGCCGGCGAGAGCGGTTCGACGCGGTCCCCTTCTTCTGGAGCCAGCACTATGACGTCACGATCAACTACGTCGGGCACGCCGAACGCTGGGATGCGACCACGATGAGCGGTTCGCTCGAAGATCGCGACTGCTCGATCCGATTCTTGAACGGCGGTCGGCAGTCAGCCGTCGTGACCGTCTTCCGCGATCGCGAAAGCCTCGAAGCCGAAGTCGCGATGGAACGTGAAACTCCGTAGCGGCGACGGCGGAGCTCAGCGCGGCTTCCGGCGATCGGGGTCCAGATCGGGCAGGAAGGCCGCCAGCAGTCCGATCGCCGGCAGGAACGCACACAGTCCGTAGACCGCCTCGATGCCAATCCGGTCAGCGAGCTCTCCGAGGGCGGCCGCGCCCAAGCCGCCCATCCCGAACGCGAACCCAAAGAACACGCCCGAGATCAGGCCGACCCGTCCCGGAACGAGTTCCTGCGCATAGACGACGATGGCCGAGAAGGCGGAGGCGAGGATCAGTCCGATGACCGCCGCCAGGACCGCGGTCCAGAAGAGATTCGCGTGCGGCAGCAGCAGCGAGAAGGGCAGGACGCCGAGAATCGATCCCCAGATGACCGGCTTTCTGCCGATGCGATCGCCAATGGGTCCGCCGAGAATGGTGCCCGCCGCGACTGCCGCGAGGAACAGGAAGAGGTGCAGCTGGGCGCGTTGAACGGAAACGTCGAATTTTTCGATCAGGTAGAACGTGAAATAGCTGCTCAGGCTCGCCAGGTAGAAGTACTTCGAGAAGATGAGCGCGGCGAGAATCGAAATCGACCAGAAGACGCGCCGCGTCGACACTGGTAACGGACGGGCGCCGACGGCCTTCGCCGCGTGCTGCCGGAGATGCAAGGCGTGCGTGGCGTACCACCTTCCGATGCGGACGGCCAGCACCATGCCTGCCACCGCGACAAGCGAACACCACACGAGACTCGACTGGCCGAATGGTGCAACGAGAAACGCGGCCAGCACCGGACCAAGCGACGATCCGATGTTTCCACCGACCTGAAAGACGGACTGGGCAAGGCCGTGGCGTCCGCCCGACGCCATCCGCGCCACGCGCGACGATTCGGGATGAAAGACCGACGAGCCCACTCCGACGAGGCCGGCGGCCAGCAGGAGCAACGGGTAGGTCCACGCTATCGACAGCAGCAGCAGGCCCGCGAGCGAGAACCCCATTCCCACGACCAGCGCATAAGGAGCCGGCCGCCGGTCGGTGAGGAATCCAACGACCGGCTGCAGCAGTGATGCGGTGAGCATGAGCGCCAGGGTCATGTAGCCGATCTGAGAAAAGCTCAGCGCAAAGGACGCTTTCAGCAGCGGATAGATTGCCGGGAGCAGCGACTGGATGGTGTCGTTGAGCAGGTGAGACACGCTCACCGCCGCGAGGACCGCGACCGCCGTCGATTCGCGCGATGGGCGGTCGTCGACTGGTGCGACCGTGGAAACGGTGGCTGCTGCGGGCGAAGTGGACATGACGTGCGTGCCCATTGTACTAACCAGCGTCGTTCTGCCGGTGCATGGCCGGCTTGTGCAGGGGCTTCCTAGCTTGTCTGCGGTTTCGCCGCGCCAACACCCAGGAACAGGCGCATGCGGTCGAGCTCGGAATCGAGCTCTCGGACAAACGCGGGATCGTTTGGCAGGTGGTCGACGTAGTTGATGTCGGAATGGAGCCGGCCTTCACGCACTGATACATTGGCCCAACCGATCACCCGGTCGCACCAGAGCAGCGGCAGTGCGTAGTAGCCGAATTGTCTCTTCGGCGCCGGTGTGTACGCTTCGAACCGATAGGTCCATCCCCACAGAAGCTGAAACCGCCGCCGATCCCAGACGACCGGATCGAACGGCGCGAGCAGCCGAACCACTCGTTCTACGCGCCGCGGCACCGAATCGTCTTGCGGCCAATACCAGTCGACGCCCTCGAAGCGCGCATGCGCGAGCCGGCGCTTCGCTCGTGCGAGCGCCAACCTGAGGTGCGCCGTCCACTGCGGCGTCGCGTAGCGCAGGCGGTTCACCAGCCAGGCGAGCGTGCCCTGAGGCAGCGGCGCATACACTCCCACGACGACGTCAATGAGCGCGTCGAGGCGCGATTCGCGCTCGCGGGTGCCGGAAGCGGCTGGCCCGTGGTCGATGGGGCCATAGAGCCGGACGCCGGCGTCACGCCATACGACCCGTAGCAGTCCGCGGTAATGCATGTCTTCGAGCAGGTGCGTCGTCGCGCTCGACGATCCGCCCCAGTAGTTGGTGACGGTCCCGTGGGCGAAGTGCGCATCGACGTCGCGAGGGTGGACAGTGCCTTTCTCGCGCACGAAGGTCAGCAGCTCGTCGGTTCGCCGCCGTTGCGCCGCTGACCGCGAGACCCCGCGTGAACGCGGGTGCATGAGCTTCTGGACGCGATGGCTGACGAAGCCGTAGTTGACGAGGACATCTTCTTCGACGTCGAGCGTGCGATAGCGGCGCTCGAGATCGCCGGCCCGATACCCCCTGACGCGGTGACGGAGGACGAGGTCCTGGGCCCGCGCCGGCGCGCGAATCGGATCGGCCTGGACGAAGCCCAGGCGATGGAGCGCCCGTCCGAGCGTCGTCGGACGGAAGAGGCTGCGCGCCACGGCGTGGCGACGCAAGCGGTCGAGGGTCAACGTCGGACCGGGGCTCACGCTACAATCGTCCGGTATGGCCGTTCGCTCGACGTCGCGGCTGTCATTCCTCCCCGGGTCCTCGATGCTTCGCACGCTCGCGGCACACGTGCGCCTGACGCTCCGGTTGCTGCGCGAGCCGGCGGTGCCACTGCTGACGAAAGTCCTGCCCGTGGCCGCCGCACTTTATCTCATCTCGCCGCTCGACTTCGTGCCTGACGTCCTGCCAATCCTCGGACAGCTCGACGATGCCGGCGTGATGCTGCTCGCCCTCGAGTCCTTCCTCAAGCTCTGTCCGGACGCGGTCGTCGCTTATCACCGCGAGGCCATGACGGCGGGTCGGCCCTATTCGGCGATGCCGGCGAGCGGCATGGTGATCGACGCTGAGTTCCGGCGGCACGACGACGTTTCGTAGACCGTCGCGCCTACCACGACGCGCGGAACGCCACGCCGGGTCGAATGCTGAGACCGTTGTCGAAACCGATGGCCCTGACCTGGGGTACGACGGAAAACCGCCGGCCCAGCGCGATGTCGACATCCAATCCTGCTTCCGCGGTCACGCCGTAGCTCGTGGCGTCGGTCTCGAGCGTTCGAACAGGCACCGTCAAGCCGATCGCGAGCAGGTCAGCCGCCGGCAGGAACACCGGAAACTGACTCATCGACTTGAAGTGCATCTGGCTGAAGACGAACGCCGCGCCGCCAAGATATCCGAGCTGAATGCCGTGCCGCCGTTCCGTGTGATATCCGATGAGCGCGCTGGCGGTCCGCAGCCGCTCGGACGCTTCGACGGTCTCCGTGTAGGTCAAGGTTTGATTGGCTGCAATCCTGATGACGTCGCTGGACTGATTCGAGTAGCTGACCGAGTCTGGCAGCGACACTTCGAGCCGAACCGTCACGTGCGGCGTGAGCCACGTACCCACGCCGAAGCCGCCGCCGGCCACCGTGCCGTTCAAGTCCAGGGGCCCTGGAGCGGCGCTGTCAGACTCGACGATCTCGGTGTGCGTTCTCCGTTCGATGCCGGCAAATGCGGTCCCTTCCACGAATACTGACTGCGCTGCGGCGGGCGCCGTGCAGACGCTCAGACCGAGTGCAAATGCTGCCAGCAATCTGTTCATAGCGAGCTACTTTAGTCGACGTCTGGCGGGAAGGGGAAGGACTACGCGCGTTCTTGTGCGCGCACGAGCAGGACTGGAATCTTGACGAGATGACGGAGGCGATCGACGGTCGTGCCCTTGACGACGTCAGCCAGGAAGCGGTGCCCGTGAGTGGCCATGGCGATGAGGTCCGAGCTTTCGGCGCTGGCGACGCGGACTAATTCCGTCGCCGGATCGCCCTTGGCGAGCAGGGTGCGAACCGAGAAGCCTTCACCGCGCAGCGTGACCTCGAGCCTGGCCAGGTACTCGCGGTCGTCGCGCATCTCTTCCGACTCGCGCAGCTGCAGATCGTCGAAGTGCCGCGCCGCCCATCCGTCCGCAACGTGCACGAGAAGCAGCTCGCCGCCAGTCAGACGCGCGAGATCGCGAACGTGCTTCAAGATTGTGCCGTCCGCGTCCGAATTTTCTATGGCGACCAAGATGCGTTTGTACATTCGGACCGGGCTCGGTGGCTCAGTATATCCAGCTACGCGACCAAGTCGGCGATGGTCTGGTAGAGCAGCCACGCGTTCAGCGCGGCGATGACGATGGCCACTGACCAGGCCAGCAGCTTGACCCAGCCTGGGTTGCTGAACTCGCCCATCTTGGCCTTCTCGCTCGTGAACTGCACGAGCGGGAATACCGCGAACGGAAGCTGAAGGCTCAGGATCACCTGGCTGAGGATGAGCAGCGGGCCGGTCCCACTTTCGCCGTACAACGAAATCACGATGATCGCCGGGACGATGGCGATGAGACGGGTGATCAGGCGACGCAGCCAGGGCCGCAGGCGCAGACTGATGAAGCCCTCCATCACAATCTGGCCGGCGAGCGTGCCGGTCAAGGTTGCGTTCTGTCCCGAGAACAGCAGCGCGAGCGCGAAGACCGTACTCGCCATCGTCGTGCCGAGGAGCGGCGAGAGCAGTTTATAGGCGTCGCCGATGTCAGCGACGTCTTCATATTGCGTTCCGTGAAACGTCGCGGCGGCCATGACCAGGATGGCGCCGTTGATGAACAGCGCCGACATGAGCGCCACCGACGAATCAATGGTGGAGAAGCGAATCGCCTCTCGCTTGCTCTCCACATCGTCTCGATACTTCCGCGTCTGCACGATCGACGAGTGCAGGTAGAGGTTGTGCGGCATCACGGTCGCGCCGAGGATGCCGATGGCGATGTAGAGCATCTCATGATTGCGGAGGATGTCGGCCTGGGGGATGAACCCGTGCACGACTCCGATCGGATCGGGCCGCGACAGCCAGATCTCAATCGCGAACGACCCCGCGATGAGGAGGATGAGCGTGACTACGAGCGCTTCGACGTACCGGAACCCCCGGTTCTGGAGATACAAGACGATCAGTACGTCGAGCGCGGTGAGACAAACGCCCCAGATGAGCGGCAGACCCACGAGCAGGTTGAGCGCGATGGCGGCGCCGAGCACTTCGGCGAGGTCGCAGGCGGCGATGGCGATTTCACACAGGATCCACAAGGCTAACGTCGTGGCCCGGGAGTAGTGGTCGCGGCAGGCCTGCGCGAGATCGCGGCCGCTGGCGATGCCGAGTCTCGCGGCCAGCGCCTGCAGCAGGATCGCCATCAGATTGGAAATCATGATGACGCTGAGGAGCGTGTAACCGAAGCGGGCGCCGCCAGCGATGTCGGTGGCCCAGTTGCCCGGGTCCATGTAGCCGACGGCGACGAGATAGCCTGGGCCGGCGAAGGCGAGGAGCTTTCTCCAGAATCCGGCCGAATGGGGGATCTCGACCGAGCCGTGAACTTCCGGCAGGCTGACCTCGCTCGCGGGCAGCCGCCAGCCTCGCTCAACGGTCTCGCCGTTTCTGGTGCTCGCATCCATGATTTTGACTAATCAAAAACCAATTCTAGTGTAGCACAGCCGGGTTAGGGGCGCTCGCCCAAACTGCACGATCGTTCCGACTCGGGTAGCTGTTACCCGGGTTTTTCGGTCAGTGCGCGGGAATTCTTGGCAAAAGACAGGTCGGGCCTCGCGAAGCGGCCTGGAATGGAAGCTGCCCTGGTCGGAGTCATGGCCAAAGAAGAGGACGAGCAGGCACCCGCGCGCACGTTGCTGATCGAACAGGCGGCGGCAGTGATGGGAGTTTCGAGGCGCACGGTGTACTACCGAATCCGGGAGGGCCGGCTGGCGACGATCCGCACACGCTGCGGGTCGCGCCGCGTGGTTTTCCGATCGCTGGAATCGCTGATACGTGAGGGTGAGCGGAAAATGCCGTTCAGAGACCGAAGCGCTGGCGCTTGAGATACAGGCCCTTTCGCGAGATCCCCAGCGCTTTGGCGGTAACGTCGACGCGTCCATGATGTTTCTGCAGGGCCGCCCCGACCAACTGGCGCTCGATTCTTGCCAACGCGGCTGGGAGCGACTCCTCCAGGGCCATGCCCTGTGTATCGGTGGCAACGCGCGGCATGGCCCGCAAGGCCCCGCGGATGTCGGGCGAGAGCGCGTCTGGCGTGAGTGTGTCATCCGCTTCTGCCATCGCGACGATACGCCGCAACTCGTTGTTCAGCTGTCGGATGTTGCCCGGCCACCCGAATAGCGACAGCAACTCCATCAGCTCGTTGTCGACTCGCAAGTGCCCCTTGCCGAATTCGGCTGCCGCCCGGGCGACAAACTGGCGGACGAAATGCGGAATCTCGTCGCGGCGCTCTCTGAGCGGCGGCACCTCCAATGGAAAGACCTTCAGCCGGTAGTAGAGGTCGGCGCGAAAGCGGCCCTCGCGGACCAGGTGCTCGAGGTTCGCGTTCGTCGCCGCGACCACGCGCGCGTTCACTGTAATGACCTCAGCCTCGCCGAGCGGAGTGATCTCGCCGGACTCGAGGAATCGAAGCAGCTTGGGCTGCAGCTCGAGTCCGAGCTCGCCGACTTCGTCGAGAAACAGGGTGCCGTCTTTCGCGGCGCGGATGAGGCCGGGATGGTCGCGTTCGGCACCGGTGAACGCCCCACGGCGGTAGCCGAACAGCTGGCTTTCGAGCAGGTCGCGCGGAACCGCCGTGCAGTTGAACGGGACGAACGGCCGTCCGTTCCGGTTCGAGAACCGGTGGATGGCTCGCGCCACGATCTCCTTGCCCGTGCCGCTCTCGCCGGTGATGAGGACGCTGACGTTGTTCGGCGCGACCTTCCGCGCCGTGCGCATTACGTCTCGCATGGCGCCCGCGATGACGGCGCCGTCGCCCTCTTCCGGCAGCTCTTCGATCGGCCACAGGTCCAGTCGCTCCTCGCGTTCCGTCCGCGCCGTCTCGAGATCGCGGACCACTTCGAGAATCGCGCACACGGCATTCAGCGTCGCAACCGACGTCACGTCGTCGCGAGGGATGCAAGACACCTCGATGGTCCTTCGGCGAGCCTGGCCGAGGGAGTACGTGCGCTCGGCCAATCCGGTGTCGCTGTCGGATGTCGCCGCCGCGTAGGCGGCCAGCGACTCCAGTTCGCCGTCCTCGTGCCGTGCCGTCGCCGCAGCCCGCAGCACACAGTCAGCGTCAGCCATGACAGCCACCAGATCGCGGGCCAGCAGGTCGGGCCGCCCGGCGTGCATCAGCAGAGCGCTCACGTCCTGGACGACGGTGGCCGCCGATTCTGGCCGCGGATCGACGCATGGCAACGCTGGCGCGTCGTTCGCGGAGAGCCGACGGGCCGCGGCCATCCAGGTCCGCTCAAGCTGTATCGCGCCGGCGCGATGTCCCAGCCCGTCGAAGAGACGCGAGGCACGGCCACCGTAGGGACGATCGCTGCGATTGCCGGCACTCGACAGCGCGCAGGCAATGATCCGATCGTAATGCCCCAGCAGTTCGACCGGCAGCGTCGGCAGAATCGCTCCGAGCGAGTCGAGCTGCCGGATGAACTCGGCGAACTGACCGTCGGTCGCGAGGATTTCCGCCCGCGCCAATTGGCACAAGTCCCGGAGCAGCCGATCGCCGGATCTATCCGCGAGCTCCAATGCCGCCGCCGTCTGATCCAGCGCCTCGCGGTACCGGCCTTCGGCGTTCAACACGAGCGCGCGCGTCAGCTGTGAATGGCGATGCGAATACAAGGTCCGGTCCGCGTTCGTGTGGAGTCCGCTGTCGATCGTGTCGAGGCCTTCGCGGGCCGCGTCGAGACGGCCCTCGAGCAGGTCGAGGCGCGCCTGGCTCTCGAGGACGGCATTGTTGTATTCACCCTCCGCGTGCAACTCGGTCGCGGCACGACGGTAGCACTCGCGGGCTTGATCGAACGCGCCCTGCATCACGTGCAGGATGCCGAGGTTGCCGAGACAGGCGCGGCGAACGGTCATCGCGCCGCTCAACTCGGCGGCCGCCGACGCGGCGAGTGCGTGCTGAAGGCCCGACTCGACGTCGCTCTCAATGATGGCGATCGCGACGAGGCAGTTCTCGGCGAGCGCCTCCAGCCATGCATTCGGGGTCGCCTGCAGCAGGTTCAATCCGAGCCGCGTGAGTCGGCGACCGGTCTCGAGCACGCCGTGGCGGACGGCGATTTCCCCGACGAAGACGTGCAATGCGGCCGACGCGGTGGGCACGCCGAGTCGCGTCACCTCCTGCCGCGTTTGCGAGATCCACGACGCGGCGGCCGCCGGCGACACACGACCGCACTGAACGACCATCAGGCGCAATTGAATCCAGCAGGCGCGCTCGGCGTCGCCGGCCATGCGCGCCAGATCGCGGGCGCGCTGGAACTGCTCGAGCGCCCGGTCGAACCGGCCCTCGTCCCAGTCGATGAGACCTTGCACGAAGCGGCAGTCGCTCTGGTAGGCGGGCGGCAAGCCTTTGCTGCGGAGCGCCTTCTCCGCGAGAAATCGGCTGCGGGAGTAGTGACCGAGTCGTTCGAGGAGGCTGACCCGGAGGATGTCGGCCCCCTGCTTCTCCGCCGTCGTGGCCGCGCCGCCATCCAATGTCCGGAGCGCGTCTACGAATCGTCCAGCCCGGGCGAATCCGAGAGCTTCGGTCAACAGCATTCCTGCGCCTCGTCGTCGCGGATCATTGTCAGCGAATCGGCCGGCCCGATCGGAATCGATCGCCTGGATCCACCCGTTTTCGTGCAGAACCCTGGGTTCAGGGCACGCGGTCTTCCTGCCGACTGAGCTCCGCCGCGTGGGGTTGGCCGACGACGCGCGCGTACACCGCCGCCGTCTCGGCGACCATCTGCTCCACCGTGAAATGCCGCTGCACGCGCGCGAAGCCCTCCATGGCCATGCGCCGGCGTTGCGGCTCGTCGTTCAGCAGGGTCACGATCGCGTTCGCCAGCGCCGGTGCGTCCCTGGGGGGCACGATGAGGCCGGTGCTGCCGTCGTCGACGACTTCCGGAATGCCGCCCGCCCGAGTCGCCACGATCGCCTTCGAGCAGGCCATGGCGTCGAGCAGCGAGGTGCCAAGACCCTCGGTTACCGAGCTCATCACGAAGAGATCGCAACCCTTGATGCAGCCCAGGATATCGATGCGGAATCCCGGCAGGAGCACGTGCTTCTCGAGGCGGTGATCGTGAATGAGCCGCTCGAGGTGCTCGCGAAGATCGCCTTCGCCGAAGATCACGAATCTGGCGTCGGGCATCTCGCGGATGACCAGGTGCGCCGCCTCGATGAGATAGCGTTGACCTTTGTGGGGAACGAGCGCGGCCACGTTGCACACGAGCGGCGCGTGATGCGGCAGCCACAGCGTTTCGTGCACGTTCACGGGTGGGGCCGCCAGCACGTGCTCGACGTCGATGCCCTCGTGAACCGTGACGGCGCGCTCCTCGGACACGCCGTCGGCAACGACCATGTCGCGAATCGCATTCGACGCGCAGATGAAGCAGTCGACCTGCCGGTGCTTCCAGCGCGAGAGCGAGTTGGCCTTGAGGTGGAAGTCCACGCGCCGCGAAGCGACCAGCGCCGGCGAGTTGCCCGAGGCGCTCATCGACAGCGCCAGCGCCGCCATGGCGACGCCGTGCGGATCGTGCGCGTGCACCACGTCGGGCCGCAGCCGGCGCACGACCCGCGCCAGGCGCCAGGCGGCCGACAGGTCCATCTCCGTTCGTGGCGCGAGCGGGACGAGATCCAATCCCTCGGCCGCTCGCTTGCGCAACTCGCCATCGGGGTGCGCGACGAGCGCCGTCCGATGGCCCAGCGCGCGGAGACCGTTGACCGTCAGGAGCACCTGGCTCTGTCCGCCGCGCCAGGTCCGCGCTGTGTCGATGTGAAGGGAGAACACTGGCGTTCTAGGGTGCCGTGACCATCACGACCGTTCGCTCCGCTGCAGCTCCCACAGTTTCGCCAACTTGAGAAAGACGTAGTAGGCGTTCATCACCGAGATGACAAATCCGGCCTGGCCATCGCGGAAGCCGCCGCGTGCCACGTAGTTGCGGAAGAAGGCGAGCGGCGGGTGGCCGGCGAGCTGCAGCCATCCGGCCGTGCGGCCGGCCTCACGCATCTGCCGCGCCGCGAGCGACGTGTAGCGATCGATCGTCTCGAGGTGATCCGAGAGGTTCCGGTACGCGTAGTGCTGGATCTCCTGCGTGAGGGTGCCGATGGCGCCGTCGACGTGCACGGCCTCGTGGACATACGCGCCGGACCACCGGGCTCGTGTCCGATCGTAGAGGCGCAGCTGGTGATCGGGGTACCAGTCGGTGCTGCGGATCCAGCGACCCAGGTGCCACGTGACGCGCGGCACTTCATACGCCGCCGCCCCTGGAGTGCCGGCGAGCAGCCGGCCAATCTCCGCGGCGAGGGACGGCGTAATCCGCTCGTCGGCGTCGAGCGACAGAATCCAGTCGTTCGACGCCATCGCCGCGGCGACGTTCTTCTGCGCGCCGTAGCCAGGCCACTCGCGGACGATCACCCGGTTCGTGAACCGGCGCGCGATGCCGACGGTGTCGTCGGTGCTGCCGGAATCGACGACGACGATCTCATCCGCCCAGAGCGCCGACTCGAGCGCCGGACCAATGTCGGCGGCCTCGTTGTAGGTGATGACTGTGACCGAGAGCTTCGGCACACCGGGAGTCTAGCAGACGAAAACTTTCAAATGAGGATTGAGGGATTGAGGGATTGAGGAGTCGGAAAATGAGGGAATCCAGGAAATGAGTTGGGGGGTTGGGGACAGGACTAAGGTTAGTCTTAACCCAATCCCTCGATCCTTCATTCCCCGCAATTTCTCATTCCCTCATTCCCTGAATCCCTCATTCCAAATTCACTGAGTCGTGGTGGTGGTGGTGGTTAGCTGCTGTGGCGATCGCAGTGGGACTTCCTGGACTGCCTCGTAGTCGACCTGTGACTTGTTGTAATCGAGGACAGCTTTGACTTCGTTGGTCCGCGCCTGCGCGAGGTCGCGCTGCGCCTGAAAGACGAAGAAGGTGGTCTGGATGCCGGCCGCCATTTTCTTCTCTTCAGCCTCGAGGCGGCGCTCCGCCAGCTCGCGGGCGGCTCTCGACGTGTCGACGCGTTGACGGTTGGTCTGCACCTGACGCGCCGCATCTCTGACTTGTGCCGCGACCTGGAGTTCCACATTGCGCAGTGAGGCCTGCGACTGCTGGTACTGCAGCCGCGCCTTCGCGAGGTTCGCTTCGGACGAACTGGTGCCGATGGGGTATCCGATGTTCACGCCAAACGACCAGGCCGGATAAGCGTTCGTGAAGACGTCGTTGATGACCGATCCAAACCCACGCTGCGAGAGGACGTTCCGTGCCGGGATCGACCCGCCGCTCAGCGAGGACAACGACAGCGGCTCGAGCCGTGTGCCACCCACGCCCACCAGGCCGTAGGACGCAACGGCGTTCACCTCGGGCAGGACCTGATTGCGCAGGTAGCGGATGGTGATGTCGTCCTGCTGCAACCCGTTCTTCGCCTGGCGGACCTCGGAGCGGTTGGCCATCGCGCGCTGCACGGCGGCGTCGACGTCGAGCGCGACATCGGCGAAAGGCGCGGCGTCGCTCGGCTCGAGTGTCGTGGTCCAGAAGTCAGGCATGCTCGGGTCGAAGATGAGCACGCGGAGCCGGTCTTCGGCCTGCTTGATGGCGGACTCGGCCACGATGACGGTCTCCTGATTGCGCGCCACTTCCGATTGCGCTTCGACGATGTCGATCGGCGCCATGGTGCCGATCTGGACGCGTTTCTCGTTGTCGCCGAGCAGCCGCCGGGCGAGATCGAGCGACTGACGCTGGACGGTCAGGTTGTCGATGGCGAACGCCAGGTCCCAGTACGCGTTCTTGACGTTGCGCGTGGTTTCCACTGTCGCCGCGCGCAAGTTGACGTCCGAGATCTCGCGAATCTTCTGGTTGATCTGGAGCTCCTGTCTGACGTCATCGATCTTCCAGTTTCTCAGCAGCGGCTGGGTAACGTTGAGCGCCAGGTTCGATCGCAGCTGGGGATCGTAGTTGTTGAAGAAGTTCGTCGACGTCGATCGGTTGCCGTTCCACGACACGTTGTAGTTCGCGCCGGTCGGCAACCGCTGCTCGACGCCCAACCCGGTCTGGAAGAGTCCGTCGGTGACCTTCGTCTGGCCGCCGGAGAACGTGCTGGTGGCCGGGTTGGCGGTCGACGTGTTGAGAAGGCTGCTCGTGAGCGTGGGCGCCCAGGCCGCCCGCGTCTGCGCGATGCTCATGTCGTCAATCTGCGGGTTGAATCGCTCGATCTGGATGCCCAGGTTCTGCTCGAGCGCCAGCGCCACGGCGTCGTTGACGGACAGGCGGCGGACCGGAGCAGATGTCTGCGAAGACTGCTGCTCGGCCGCGGCCGTCAGTTGAAGCGGTGCAATCGACGATGGGGTTTGGGCCGGCGCCGTGCGCGCGGTCAGGGTCAAGGCGGCGACAAGCGACAGTCGGGCCAGCACAGTCGAGTAACGCATTGCCAAGCGCTCCATCACAAAGATCCGGTGGTTAGTCTGTGTAGTAGACGGCCGGACGGCCAGATCGGTTCGGGTGTCGTCTAGGTATACTACCCAACTGCTTACGGTGACATGACCCGCGACGAATGGCTCGACCTTTTCCGGCGCTCGGGCGCGCTGCTCGAAGGCCATTTCCTGTTGTCATCAGGCTTGCACAGCAGCGGCTATCTCCAATGTGCCCTGGTGCTCTCGCATCCGGCACACGCCGAGACGCTGGGGCGGGCCATTGCCGCCCGACTGCGCGGCCTGCGGCCGACGGTCATCCTCTCCCCGGCACTTGGCGGCGTCGTCATCGGCCACGAGGTCGCGCGGGCGCTCGGCGTGCGCGCGTTGTTCGCTGAGCGCCAGGATGGCGTCCTCACCCTGAGGCGCGGGTTCACCCTCAGCGAATCGGACCGTGTGGTGGTGATCGAGGACGTGCTGACAACCGGGCGATCGACACGCGAAACAATGCAGGTCGCGAGCGCCGCGGGCGGCACCGTGGTCGGCGTTGGATCAATCGTCGACCGGAGTAGCGGGGAGGCGAACCTGGGCGTGCCGTTCGTTTCGCTGTTCGACATGGCGTTGCCCACTTTCGAGCCTGGGGACTGCCCGCTCTGCCGGCAAGGCTCGGTCGCGATCAAGCCTGGATCACGGGGCGACGCCTGAAAATTGCGGAACGGCAGAATTGCAGGATTGCAGGAAGGAAAGGAAGGAAGGACGGATGGCGTGCTGCTGCAGTACCTTTCCACAATAGCCTTTCTGTAATCCTGCAATTCTGCAATCCTGCAATTTGATGCGTAAGTTCCGATTGACGCTGGCCTACGATGGTAGCGGGCTGGTCGGCTGGCAACGTCAGGCATCGGGCACGTCGGTGCAGGCCCTTCTGGAAGACGTCCTCGCCGTGCTTGACGGACAGCCGGTTGCCGTCGAAGGCGCCGGACGGACCGATGCTGGTGTGCACGCGCTCGGTCAGGTCGCAAGCTTCAGCCTTGCGCGCGACATCGACCCGTCGACGCTCGTTCGGGCGCTCAACTTTCACCTGCCTGACTCGGTGCGGGCCGTCGATGTGGTACCGGTCGACGAGGCTTTTCACGCCCGCTTCAGCGCGCGCGGCAAGCACTACCGGTATCACCTCTGGAACGGCGGTGCCGTGCCGCCGATGCTCAAGCGTTACGTGTGGCACGTGCCGCTGCCGGCACTCGATGAGTCCGCGATGAACGAAGCCGCGCGGCTGCTCGAGGGCGACCACGACTTCGCCGCATTTCAGTCCGTCGGCACCGACGTGCCGACGACCAGGCGCGTGATCGCCGCATCGACCGTGCGCACGATCGCCGGTCCCGAGGCCGGCCTCATCGCCGGTCTCGAGGCGACGGCCGGTGCGCTCGTCGTCTACGACGTCAACGGCGATGGGTTTCTCCGCCACATGGTTCGATCGATCGTCGGGACCCTGGTCGAGATCGGTCAGGGGCGTCGCCCGCCGGACTGGATGAGGGCCGTACTGGAGTCAGGAGACCGGGCTCAGGCCGGACGCACCGCGCCGCCTGAAGGGCTCTTTCTCGTCGCCGTGCGCTACGAACCGCCGGCCGGAACGCTCACAGACCGCATGGTACAATAGCCGTTTTTCAGCGAGGGACGGCACAGAGCATGTCGCTTGAGGAGCTGTTGGCGTTCATCCCGGCCGGATCTCCGGACGAGGCACTGGCGCGACAGGTCAACTTCGAGCAGCTTCCGGCCCATGTCGCCATCATCATGGATGGCAACGGACGGTGGGCCGCGCGGCGGCATCTGCCCCGCGTCGAAGGACACCGTGCCGGCATCGACGCCGTGCGCGACGTCGTCGAGACCTCGGCCCGGCTCGGCATCGGGGTGCTGACGCTGTATGCGTTTTCAGTCGAGAACTGGAAGCGGCCGCCGGCTGAAGTCAACACGCTGATGCTGCTCCTGAAGCGCTACATCCGCTCCGAGCTGGACACACTCGATCGCAACAACATCCGTTTCCAGGTAATCGGCCGTCCCGACGCCCTGGCGCGCGACGTGCAGCGGGAGCTTGAAATCGGTATCGAGCGAACGGCCTCGAACACGGGAATGCTGTTCAACATCGCGCTGAACTACGGCGGAAGAACCGAGATCGTGGACGCCGTCCGGCGGGCGATGGCGTCCGGTCTGGCGCCGGCCGACCTCGATGAGCGCGCGTTCTCGAATCTGCTCTATACCGCCGGTCAGCCGGATCCCGATCTGCTCATCCGCACCAGCGGCGAGATGCGCGTCAGCAATTTCCTGCTGTGGCAGATTGCCTACGCCGAAATCTGGGTGACCGAGACGCTGTGGCCAGACTTCCGGCGTCGCGATCTGCTGAACGCCGTCCTGGCGTATCAGAAGCGCGATCGCCGCTACGGCGGCATCAAGCCGTCGCCTGTGGCGCTCGGCGCCAAGTGACTCGGACGCTGGGGACAGGCCGTCGATGACGCGGGTGCTGAGCGGCGCCGCGCTGGTCCTCATCGCAGTCGCCGCCGTCTTCTTCGCGCCGCCCTGGCTGTTCTTGCTCATCGCCGAAGCCATCGTCGTGCTGTCGATCCGTGAATATCGAACACTGGCTTCCGGGCTAGGCGTGTCGGCTCCCTGGGCTCTGGCCGGCGGCGTGGCAATGTTGGTGTGCTTTGTCGTCGCAACGGAGCCGATGGACGGACCCTCGATGATCGTGCCGCTCCTCATGACCGCGGTCGTGGCTTTTGGCATCCTGACCGTCGCGCAGTGGCAGGGGCAATCGAACCCACTCCCGGCGATCGCCGTTGCGCTGTTTCCCGCGCTCTACATCGGGCTGCCGCTTGGCGCGCTCGTGGCGATCCGTCAGCGGCACGGGACCGAGGCGCTCTTCCTGCTGATGTTCACGATCATGGTCAGCGATACCTCGCAGTACTACACGGGCCGGTTGTTCGGCCGGATCCCGCTCGCGGCCGCCGTCTCGCCGAAGAAGACTGTCGAAGGCGCGGTCGGAGGCCTGATGATTGGAACGGCGGCGCTGGTCATCGCCGGACACTGGTGGCTCGTGCAACCCGTGCCCGTGGACCCGCTCACTCGCCTGTCTATCGGCATTATGGTGGTGATAGCTGGTATTGCTGGCGACCTCTTCGAGTCGCTCTTGAAGCGTAGCGCGGGGGTCAAGGACAGCTCGACACTCATCCCTGGGCATGGGGGCGTCCTCGACCGGATTGACGCGCTGCTGTTCGCGGCACCTGTATATTTCGTGGCGTTGAGATTCCTGTGAAGCGCATCGCCATCGTCGGCGCGACGGGGTCGATCGGTCAGAGCGCGCTCGCCGTCGTCGATGCGCACGCCGATCGGCTGCAGGTCGTGGCCATGGCCGCTGGAGAGAACGTCGATCGGTTTGCCGATCAGGTGTCGCGGCATCGCCCGAGGCTGGCGGTAATGGGAACGGACGCCGCCCTCGCGCGTCTCAAGACACAGGGGGTTCCGGTGGCGACAGCTCTTGGCGCTCCCGGACGTGAGGGACTGGTTCAGGTGGCCTCGCACCCCGATGCCGAAGTAGTCCTGTTTGCGTCGTCCGGTACGGATGGGCTCGAGGCCGTTGCCGCGGCCATCGACTCGGGCAAGACCATCGCCCTTGCCAACAAGGAAATCCTCGTCATGGCCGGCGGCATCGTCACCGAGGCCGCTCGCCGCCGTGGCGTTGCGGTGCTGCCGGTGGACAGCGAGCACAACGCGATTCATCAGTGCCTGGATGGCCGTCCGGCGAAGCACGTGAAGCGGTTGGTGCTGACCGCCTCGGGCGGACCCTTCCGCGGCCGTACTGCGGCGGAACTCGCGACCGTGACCGCCGACGATGCCCTGCGGCATCCGACGTGGCGGATGGGTCGCAAAATCACGATCGACTCGGCGACTCTGATGAACAAAGGGCTGGAAGTGATCGAAGCGCGATGGCTCTTCGACGTGGCCCCAGACCAGATCGACGTCGTCATCCACCCGCAGTCCGTCGTGCACTCGTTCATCGAGCTCGTCGACGGATCGGTCATCGCTCAGCTCGGCATCACGGACATGCGCCTGCCGATTCAGTACGCCCTTTCTTACCCTGAGCGCTGGCCGGCGCCGCTGCCGTCGCTCGATCTCGCGCGCGCCGGCACGCTCGAGTTCCATGCTCCGGACGCGGCGGCCTTTCCATGCCTGAGCCTGGGGTATCGCGCGCTACGCGGCGCGCCCAGCGAACCGGTCGTGCTCAATGCGGCGAACGAAATCGCCGTGGCGTTGTTCCTCGAGGGTCGTCTCGGATTCGGTGCCATCCCGCAGGTCATCGCGCAGACCCTGGACGCGCATGCGACGGCGGCGGTGACGACGCTGGCAGAAGTGCGCACAGTCGATGCGTGGGCGCGGCAGTATGCCCGCGAGGTCTCCAGGGGAGTAGAATTGAAGGTCTGAGGATCCGCTTGTGACGACACTGCTTTCCTTTGCGTTCGTTCTCGGCGTTCTCGTCTTCATCCACGAGCTTGGCCATTTTCTCGCCGCCAAGCGGATCGGCATCAAGGTCCTCAAGTTCCAACTGGGCTTCAATCCCACCATCCTGAGCTTCAAGCGCGGCGACACTGAATACGGCATCGGGGCGCTGCCGCTCGGCGGTTACGTCAAGATGGCGGGTGAGAATCCTGACGAAGCGCGCAGCGGCCGATCGGACGAATTCCTGTCGCGGTCGAAGTGGGAGCGATTCCAGGTGCTCTTCATGGGCCCGGCTATGAACCTGGCGCTGGCCTTCGTGCTCACCGCCGTCGTGTTGTATCAGGGCGCGCAGGTTCCCGTCTTCGAGGATCAGCCCGTCGTTATCGGGTCCATCGCCGAGGGATCGCCGGCAGCGAAAGTGGACCTCCGCCGCGGCGATCGTATCGTGTCGGTGGCGCAGCGGTCGGTCGACACCTGGGAGCAGTTCTATCTCGAGGTCGCGACAAAGGTAAACCGCAGCATCGACCTGGGCGTGGTCCGCGATGGCGTCGAGCGCGCCATTAACGTGACTCCCGTGCCCGCCAAGGACACGCGGTTTGAAGTCGGCGACGTTGGCGTGCTGCCTGACGTCCACCCGCACGTGCCGACGGTCAACCCCGGCGAGCCGGCCGATCGAGCCGGCGTCAAGCCAGGCGACGTGGTCGTGGCCGTAGACGGCAAGACGATCACCTTCCGCACGCAGCTGCGCGAGGCTATCGCCTCGCATCCGGGCCGCGAGATCACCTTGTCGGTGCTGCGCGACGGCAAGCCTTTGGACATCCGCGTGACGCCTGACAAGCGCGGCGACATCGGTTGGCTCGGCATCGGGCTGTCTGACGCGACCAAGAGCGTCAAGCCGGGTGTGGTCGAGGCCGTCCGCCTCAGTGTCGAGAAGAACGTTCAGTACGCCGGATTGATCTTTGAGACCGTCTGGGGACTGGTGACGCGGGAAACCAGTCCCAAGCAGTTGATGGGCCCGGTCGCCATCGCCCAGCTCTCGGGCGAATCGGCGCAGCTCGGATGGATTGCTCTTTTCAGCCTGATGGCATCAATCAGCCTGAACCTCGGCCTCCTGAATCTGCTTCCAATCCCCGTCCTCGACGGGGGACACATCCTCATCATGGCGCTCGAGGGCCTCGCCCGCCGCGACTTCAGCAGCCGAGTCAAGGAGAAGATGCTCGTCGCCGGCTTCGTCGTCCTGATGATGCTGATGGTCACCGTGATCTACAACGATCTCACCCGAATCAGCTGGATCGAGCGGCTGATGCCCTGGCGCTGACGGCACCTCGCACGCCCCGGTTTCTCGCGGCCTCCCTCTTCCAAAACGCCGCCGTCGCCTGGCGTTCTATTTGCACGATGTTAATTTGTGGAGGTTGAAGTGAAACTCATCCGACTGACGGGTGTGCTTGGGCTGGTCCTTATTCTGGCGGCATCGGGCCCTGCCGCTGCGATCGCACAGACGCAGGCCGCCACGATGAGCGCATCCGACGTGCAGCGACTCGAAGATGCGATCGCCGACGCTCAGCGCGACGTGGCCCAGGCGCCGACGCGCGATCTCGCGTCCCAACTGGAAGCGTCGCTCAACGACGCCCGCGACGATACGACATTTCTCAAGGTAAAAATCCGGCGCGGTGAAACGGTACCGCGCAGCGAGTATTTCGACCTCCGCGACCGCATCGACGACATTCGCACCAAGGCGCATGGAACCTCGACGACTCCCGCCGCCGGTTCGTCAACGTCAACCCGACACCACGGCGATGTGCCGGTGGGCACCGAATTCGACGTCAGGATCGTTAGCAGTCTCAGCTCTGGTACAGCGCAGGTCGAGGACCGGTTCGAGGCGACGACGATGGTTGATTTGACAGAGGGCGAACGCGTCCTCGTGCCGGCTGGTTCGACGATGCGTGGCGTGATCAGCTCGGTCAACAAGGCTGGCCGAATCAATCGAAAGGGCAGTTTGACGCTGGCCTTCGACCAGATCACGGTGAACGGCAAGGATGCCCCGCTGAAGGCGACCGTGACGCAGGCTCTCGAGAGCGAAGGCGTCCGCGGTGAAGTCGGCAAGATCGGCGCCGGCGCGGGCGTCGGCGCGATCATCGGCGGGATCCTCGGCGGCTTCAAGGGGGCGATGGCCGGCATCCTGATTGGTGGCGGCGGGACCATCGCGGCCACCGAAGGCAAGGACGTCGAATTGCCTGCTGGAACCGTGCTGCGAGTCAGGTTGGATTCGGCGCTCGATCTGAAGTAAGGGCGGGTAGGGCAGGTAAGGAGGCACGCCGTTGGTCGGCGTGCCTCTTTTTTGTGCTTCAGCCCTACCTGCCCTATTTCCGCAGGGTGAAGCTCACGGTCACCCTCATCCGAACCGGTACAGCCTGTCCGTTCACGATCGTGGGTTGGTAACGCCAGTTCGTGACGGCGGCGAGCGCGGCTTCGTCCAGCATTGGAATCGATCGCACGATCTTCGCCGCCGTGACTTGGCCGCTCGCGTCGATGACAACCTCGGCGGCGACCGCACCATTGACTCCCGCAGCTTGTGCCTCGGGCGGGTATTGTGGGACGTCGACGCGCGACGGCGGACTGATGCCGCCACCGACCGTATAGATACCCTCCGCATCTGGCTCGCCAGGGCCGCTGGACGGCGTCGTCGCAGTCTTCTTCTGTTCGTCGGTATGCAGAGCTGTTGCCCGGCGAGCGTAGAACTGCGCGAGCAGCTTGTAGGGCTCGGCCGCGTCTGGGTGCTGCCTGCGGGCGTCGAGCAGCGTGGCGTCGGCGGTCTCGAGCAGGCCCTGTTCCTCCTGTAATGCCGCCAATTGCGAGACCGGTCCGAGGTCCTCGGGCGCGATCCGAATCAGATCGGCCAGCGCCTCTGCCCGTCGGCCTGGATCCTTCAGATGTTGAGCGTCGAAGGACTGGGCCAGCAGACGAAGAGCCAGTTTGTGGGCGTCACCGATCGAGCCCACCGACGCCGCGCGCCGGTAATGCCTGGCGGCGGCCTCCAGCTGGCGCGTCCGTTCGGAGCTCTCTCTCGTTGCGGCCGCCAGCTTGTCTGCGTCTTCACCAGCGCAGATGGCGGCGACCGACGGGTCTGCACCCCAGTGCAGAGCCTGGGCGCAGGGCGATACGGGAGGAGGGGTCTTGGCCGGGGCTGCCGGCGCCTGGCCGGCCATCGTGAGGAGACCGATCACGAACGGGATGGTCATGGCGCTGCTCCTGGGGGCTTAGACACCGCGGACGCGAATTCGTGTCGGACGCCGGTCACATTGACAGCCTCGCCACAGTTTGCCATTCTCCCATCGACAAACGATGGGAAAGCCGGAGCCGCCGGACCTGCTGCCAGGGACGCTCGACCTGCTCATTCTGAAATTGCTCACCGCAGGTCCGCAGCACGGTTACGGTCTCGCCGTGCGGTTGAAGTCCATCTCGGACGAGGTGCTGCAGGTCGGCGAGAGCTCCCTCTACCCGTCGCTGCAGCGGCTACTGCTCAATGGGTGGGTCAAAGCGGAATGGGGCGCTTCCGAAAACAACCGGCGCGCCCGCTACTACGCGCTCACGCCGGCCGGCCGCAGACAACTGGCCTCCGAGCGGCAGGCATTCGACCGGATGATTCTCGCCATTCACAAGGTCCTCACCGCCACCTAGGAGCGCCATGCGCCTCATTCGCCTGTTGCGCTATCTCACGGATCGAAAACAGGCCGAGATCGATCTCACGGAAGAGATGGCCGCTCATCAGGCGATGCATCAGCGAGATCTGGAGAACGAGGGCGCAGCACCTTCCGATGCCGCGCGCTCCGCCAGGCGGGCATTTGGCAGCAGAGCGCTGACGGCGAACCGCGCTCGCGACGTGTGGGTCTGGCCGTGGCTCCAGGATGTGACGGACGACTTCCGCTTCGCGATGCGACTGCTGGTCAAGGACCGCGGATTCACGACTGTGATGATCCTGGTACTCGGCCTGGGCATCGGCATCGCGCACTTGCAGTTGGTGTTGATCGATGCGATCTGCATACGCGGCCTGCCGATCCCGGCCGTGGATCGAGTGCTGTTTCTGGGCGCGCGAGACTCGAACGGCCGCGATCTCCCGGTCTCGTATCAGGAATTCGAGCATTTGCGCGCGGCCACGGCCGGTACGAGCGCGATGGCTGCCTTTGCCAGTGCGCCAGGCGTGCTTGGCGACGAAGGCCGGGCGCCGGATCGCGTGCTGGTCACTTATGCGGCAACGCCGCTGTTTCGCGTGCTGGCAGAGCAGCCGATGATTGGCCGCGACTTCGACGACCGCGACGATGTCCCGGGCGCGGAGGCGGTGGCGATTCTGACAGCGAGGATCTGGCGCACGCGCTATGGGGCGGACCCGTCGATTGTCGGTCGCGTCATCCGCGTCAATGGCACGCCGACGGCAGTGATAGGTGTCATGCGTGAGCCTCTCAGGTTTCCGAACGTTGCGGACGTCTGGTGTCCGCTCACGGCCATGCAAGGCCTGGCGGGCGATCGTCGCGCTGGCCGCACATTGAACGTCGCAGCTCGACTCGCCGACGGAGCGAGCCTGGCCGGCGTGAGGGCATCGCTCGCGACGCAAGCGGTCGAACTGACCCGTCGGTATCCAACCGAAAACGCGGGCATCACGCTGACCGTACAACCCATCAACGATCGTTACAATGGCAAGCTCACTGATGGCGTGTGGATCGCGTTTGGCGGTGTCGCCGTTGTGGTATTGCTCATCGCCTGCTTCAACGCGGCGAACCTGCTACTCGTTCGCGCCGCGAAACGCGGGCACGAGATCGCCGTGCGCGCCTCGATTGGCGCCTCTCGCGCCCGAATCGTGCGACAGCTCGTCGTCGAGAGCGCCGTTCTGGCGATCGCCAGCGGCGTCGCGGCCGCAGGCGTTTCCGCGGCGGGGCTCTATTTCATCAATGCCGTTATCCCTGAGAATACGCTCGCCTACTGGATGACGTACCGGATCGACGGGCGGGCCCTGGCCGTGCTGCTGACGATTTGCCTGGCCACGGTGCTCGTGTTCGGGCTGGCGCCGGCGGTCCACATCGCCCGCACCGACGTTCACACGATCATGAAATCTGGCGGGAGTGCTGGGCTCGGAGCGCGGCGCGGGCGTCGATGGATGCTCGTGTTCATGAGCCTCGAATGCGGCCTGACCATGGTGCTGCTGAACGCGATCGTCGTTGGGGTGCGCACCGCACGCGAGTCGGGCCGACGATTCGTGGCGGTCGACACGGCGAACGTGTTGACCACCTGGGTCACGCTGCCCGCGGATCGCTATCAAACCCCCGACTCCCGTCGCTCGTTCTACGCGGCCGCCAGTGAGAGGATCGCGGCCCTCCGCGGCGTATCGACTCTCGCGCTCGCGACTGCCTTGCCGCTCGGCGGCGCGGCGGCGAAGGCGCTCCACCTCGAGGGCCAACCCCCGATCCCGAATCAGGCTCCTGCCACGGTGTGGACGATCACAGTCAGCGAGAGGTACTTCGAGGCGATCGGTGTGGGCCTCGTGCGAGGGCGCGAGTTCGAGCGCCGCGACGGCCTGGCTGGGCGCGAGGCGGTCATCGTCAACCAGCGATTTGCGGATCGGTTTCTGAGCGGGCGCGATCCGATCGGGCAGCGGCTGCAGCTCTCCGATCCCGGCGCAGCGGCGCGGTCTCCGATGATGACCGTCGTGGGCGTCTCGCCCAACGTCCGCCAACGATCGCAGTCGGCCGAGGTCGACCCGCTCGTCTACCTTCCGCTCACCGGCGCCCCTCCGGTGTCGTCGGTCCTCTTTCTTCGCGGTGAGCCTGGTGCGGCGACGCTGGCGCCGGCGCTGCGAGAGAGCATTCGAGCGATCGATTCCGAGCTGCCGCTCTATCGGACCTTGCCGATGGAGCAAGCGCTCGACGCATCCAACTGGAACGGCCGTGTTTCCGAAGCCCTTCTGAACGGCATTGCCTTCGTCGCGATATGCCTGGCCGGTATCGGTCTCTACACGGTGATGGCGCACGCGGTGGTCCATCGAACCCGCGAGATTGGCATTCGCGTCGCGCTCGGAGCGTGCCGAAGCCGCTTGGTGGCGATGATGGCCAAATCCGCCGCGGGTTACCTCGCGCTCGGCGTGCTGGCCGGCAGCGGATGCGTCGTGGTGTTTGCCTGGTTGATCGAGCGGGGAGCCGGGTCGGGTTCAGCGCCGTTCCGGCTGAACGATCCGCTGACCTTTGGCGGCGGCATCTTTCTGCTGGCATTGATCACCGCTGCCGCGGCGATCGTGCCCACGTGGCGAGTCGTGCGAATCGAGCCGGCCCGGGTGTTGCGGGAAAGCTAAGGCAGGTAGGGCAGGTGGGGCAGGGAGGCGGGGAGGGCGGGGCGGAGACGACCTTTCTGCCCTACTGGCCCGCGGCCATCACCGCGAAGCGCGAAGTAGTCCACTACGGAAGCGCCAACCTTCCGATCCGATCCTCATGCTCCGGATACGGTGCCGTATTGGCGGCGCTGAAGAATGACAGGACGATAGCCTTCCCTCGCGCTGTTCGATGAGGATTCGCTTCATCTCGGCGGATGCCGGCTTCGATATGAGCGCGCCGTTTTCAATCCTCTCGAGCGCTGGAGGCGGGCGCCGGCTTCGGAGCGGCCGCCCGCCCGACGCTCGTTGATTTCGTACGGGCTGAGCTAGTACGCGAAGACCTGCTCCGCTGGTGCCGCGATGAAGGCCATCCCGAGCGCACGAATCATGGCTGTGTCGTTTCGTTAACGGAATACCTAACTGGCCTCCCTGCCCACCCCGCCCGTCCTGCCCTCCCCGCGCGTCAGTTCATTTCCACCCCGTCGGCTTCCGGGTGAATCGCGCCGGGAGTGCCGGCTTGCGTTCTGGCGTGGCCTGTGCCTCCCCGGCAGCCAGGCTAATCTCCCGTTCGAGCTCTTCTTCGTTGGGCAGACCGGCGAGTTGATCGACGAAGAGCAGTGAGTGCTGCGACGGGATCTCGAATTTCTTGCCGCACGTCTTGCACACGACCTCGTCATCGAGGCGCAACAAGTAGTCCCGGAGCTTGGCGAACTTCGCGCGGTCGGCGTCATCGGTTCCCGGCGGCAGGCGATCTTTCTTCGACCGCCGCACCCAGCGGATGCTGTAGTCGCCGGTTCGATGACATCTCGGACACTGGTAGCGTCCCTGACGCGTCTCCGGTCTGTCGGTGAAGAAGGCTCGTTCGTCGAGACTCATGCACCACAAGATAGCAACGACGGCGGCGTTTGGCGAGTCGTTCAGGTGCGCTACACTGCGATCCACTTAGGAGATCACTCGCCCTCATTTTTGGCCTCAGAGCACTCGAGTTCGCGACCGCAACCCCGCAGGCTCAGCAGCCCGCCGCGGTACCCACACCAACGGACGTCAAGCCAGGCAGCATCACTTGCGAAGACGTACCGTATCCCTATCCCGTCTCGTACCTGCCGCTCACGCTCTACGGGCAGGACGTGCGCATGGCCTATATGGACGCGGCCCCCATCGGCCAGCCCAACGGCCACATGGTGATGCTCTTCCACGGCAACAACTTCGCCGGCTTCTACTTCGGCGGCCCGATCGACGCCCTGCGCCGCGCCGGCTTCCGTGTCATCTCCCCCGATCAGATTGGCTACGGTCGCTCGTCGAAACCGATCATTCCCTACAACTTCCACGACATGGCCCGGAACAGCCGCGCGATCTTGCAGAGCCTGGCGATCGACAAGGCGATGATCGTCGGGCATTCGATGGGCGGTATGCTCGCGGCGAGGTTCGCGACACAGTATCCCGACGTCACCGAGCGGCTGGTGCTCTACAACCCGATCGGGCTGAACGATCCCCGATACGACCGGCCCTGGGACAGCACCGACGAAGCCTACAAGCGCACGCTGGCCGGCACCTATCAGTCCATTCGTGCCGGCATCCAGCGGTACGTCGCCCACAATCCGGCGGCGTGGACGCCAGAGTTCGAGAACTACACGACGATTCGCTATTCGTGGACGCTCGGCGCTGACTGGCCGCGGCTGGCGATGGTACAGACGCTTCTGAGCCAGGTTCAGTACCTGGATCAAGTCATCTACGACTGGCCGCACATCAAGGCGCCGACGCTCGTCTTCGGCGGCGCCGACGATTTTCTCGCCGGGACGCCAGCGGTCTTCCAGGAACGAATGAAGTACATCTCGCAGACCATCCCGAACGGCAAAGCCCGTTTGCTGCTCCTGCCGGGCCTCGGCCACGTGCCGCACCTCGAGGCGCCGGAAAAGACGCTCCCGCCGCTCGTAGCGTTTCTGAAGGAGGGATCTGACTTACCGCAACCGAATGGCTCGCGGGCTGACCCGCCTTACGCGTGCACGTCTGCGAACGCGCCACGCGCCGCCGCAATTGTGGCGTCGACGTGACGCCGTGTGTGCGCCGCTGAGAGAAACCACGCCTCGAATTGTGACGGAGGCAGGTAGATGCCCCGTGAGAGCATGCCTCGAAAAAACCGCGCGTAGGCCTGCGTGTCGGCGCTCGTCGCCGAACGATAGTCGCGCACGGGCTCGGTCGTGAAGAACGGCGTGAGCAGCGACCCGAACGCATTGATCTGTACGTTGACGCCAGCGTCGCGAGCCGCGTCAGCCAGACCGGCGGCGAGTCTCGTCGTCAGCGCCGCCAGCGATCTGTACAGCGAGGGTTTCAACTGCGACAGGCACCACAGCCCCGCGGTCATCGCCAGAGGATTCCCCGACAAGGTGCCTGCCTGGTAGACGGGGCCTTCGGGCGAGACGAGCGCCATCAGATCGGCCCGGCCGCCATATGCGCCCACCGGAAGTCCGCCCCCGATGATCTTCCCAAGGCAGGTCAGATCAGGGCGAACGCCGGCGAGCGCCTGCGCGCCTCCGGGCCCCGCCCTGAATCCAGAAATGACTTCGTCGAAGACGAGCAGAGTGCCGTGCGCGTCACACAGCTCGCGCAGCCCGCGCAGAAAGCCCGCCGCCGGCGGAACCAGTCCCATGTTGCCGGCGATCGGCTCGACGATGACCGCGGCCACGTCACCGCGATTCGCCGCCAGCATGCGCTCGACTGACCCGAGATCGTTGTAGCTGGCGATCAGCGTGTCGTTGGCCGCGCCGCGCGTCACGCCCGGGCTCGTCGGCACGCCGAACGTCAGCGCGCCCGAGCCTGCCTGCACGAGGAACCCGTCGGCGTGGCCGTGATAACAGCCCTCGAACTTGATGAGCTTCTCGCGCTTCATCGCCGCGCGCGCGACGCGCACGGCGCTCATGGTCGCTTCCGTGCCCGAGCTGACGAAGCGGACGCGCTCGAGCGACGGCATCAACTGACGCACTTTCTCGGCGAGCTGGACTTCGAGCGGACTGGGCGCGCCATAGCTGGTACCGAGGCGTGTCGCGTCGGCAAGCGCCTTCACGAGTCCCCGCGGCGCGTGGCCGTGGATGAGCGGTCCCCACGACATGACGTAGTCGATATAGGTGTTGCCGTCGACGTCCCG
>JBKPSC010000082.1:0-7717 GCA_046734915.1 Acidobacteriota bacterium
GATGTTCGACAGGCCGAACTGGAACAACCCCGCCCGCTCGAGGAAGAAATCGCGCTTCTCAGGAAAGAACAGGTTGAACCGTGTCAGGTTCACTTGCGCGTTGTCGGCCTCGACCTGCGCGAAGTCGGTGTTGTAGGTGAAATCGGCCGTCAGGTTCTGGGTGATGCTGTACTTCGCGTCGACGCCGATGTCGCCGTCCGGATCGTTCGAACGTCGCGGAGTGGCGACATTGTCGGTCGTCACATCGGCGATGACATAGGGCTTGATCTCGAGGTTGTGCGACAGGGGCGGTGCCTCAAGTCCGACGAGATTGGCGTAGAGCGATGCCGAGAAGTCGGCGCGGCCGAGCCCGAGCGCCGGCGACACTTTGGTCAGATACGAGATCTCGTTCTTCCACTTGTTCGAGCGGCGCGCCTGGAATCCCCAGTCCTGCGCGGCGCCGGGCGCGTAACGGATCGACTTGAATGGCACGGCGCCTTCGATGGTCCAGCCGCTCTCGAAGCGGCCGGCCGACAGTGTCCACACAGGGTTCCAGTCGGTATTCATCTGCCGTTCGTTCGTGCTCTGGATATCGGTGCGGGCCCCGAGCGCGTTGGCTTCGAAGAGGATGGCGTTTCGGCGATCGCGGAAGGTGTCGAACGCGAACTCGACGGAGTCGCCCTGGCGAATGTTGCCGCTGTCGCGCCGCATCTCGTTCGCAATCATGCGGTCGGGCTGACTCTCCCACGCGCGGAAGCTCACGTACACGTTCTCATCGTCGTAAAAGACCCAGACGTCGGTCCGTTCAGTGGCGGGACGGCCGCCGTTCGGTTCCATCTGGATGAATCCGGACGCGGGATGCACGTCCTGGTAGATCGCTTCATCGAGCCGTCCGTCGATGCGCATGGGCGCCGTCAGGCGAATGGCACGGACGGTCGCGCGTCCCAGATCGTCGCGGCTGATAGTCTCCGGCAACGTAGGCGGAGGAGGACCGAGCGGCAATCCCGCGGCCGCGGGTGTCTGCGCTGCGGCGGGACGGCAAACGGCGAGCATCGCCAGGACAGCGGTGACATTGAGGCGCGAGAGGGCCATTCGCATGGTCTCCTGACTGGAGGCTCGGTTGCGCTGCCGGGTCAATGGGTGTATATACAAGCATCATGTCGCGACCGTCAAGCCTCAGGATGTCGCAGCCGCCGTGGCTTACGAACCCGTGCGCGTGCGCCAACGTGCGCCGCCTCGGGCGACTGGTCACCCGGCTTTATGACGATGAGATGCGGCCGGCAGGAATGGAAGTCGGCCAATTCACTCTCCTCGCAACCATTCGCCACTTCCCCGGGATCTCTCAAGCACACATCGCCGGCGGCCTCGGGATGGATACGACGTCGCTCACCCGGACGCTGAAGGTGCTGTTGAAGCACGGGTGGATCGAGACGGCGCCCGGAGCGGATCGGCGCAGTCGTGTGTTCGCGATAACCGACGCTGGCGAGTCGCAGCTCCTGCAGGCACGGCCCTACTGGCAGCGCGCTCAGGAGCGGTTCACCTCCCTCGTCGGGGCCGATGCGACGAAGACGCTCGTCGAGGCCGTCGCAGGGGCGGCACTCGCCCTCAACGCCGCGGTCGGAGATCTCCGTCGAGCACGCAGGCGTGCGGGCACGAGGACAGAGCAAGCACGCGCCGTACGACCTGGCGCACCCACGCGAGGACCGCGGCCGCGGTGACCTCACCGATGATCAGCGCCAGAGGGCGAGCGGTCGAGCTCGACCGCCGCGCTATGCAAACCAGCCAGGATGAGGCCACTCCATGGAGGATTCCCATCATGCATTGGACACGACGTGCGGCCGCCGCTCTGGGCATTGCCGTTGCGGCAGTGGCCGTGGCGGGCGGCTCTCAAAATGCCGCGCCTGCGCGCGACACCAGCGGTCAGAACACTGAACGCCCCGCCCTCCCGAATCCGTACCAGACGGATTACGACATCGTCACGATGCCAGCGGGCAGGACGATGGGATCGACCAACGCGATCAACGTGGACGCCAGGGGCAACATCTGGGTCTTCGAACGCTGCGGTGTCAACTCGTGCACCGGGTCGAACGTCGACCCGATTCTGCAGTTCGACCCATCAGGCAAGCTCGTTCGCAGCTTCGGCGCCGGGAAGTTCGTGTTTCCGCACGGCCTCGAGTTCGATGCTGACGGGAATCTCTGGATCGTCGACGCAGGCATCGTGGAAGGCGTGAAAGGCAGCCAGATCTTCAAGTACACGCCCGATGGACGCCTGCTCCTCTCTCTCGGCAAGCCAGGCGTTCGGGGCACGAACGACAGCAAGGATCTGTTCAACGAACCGTCGGATATCGCGATCGCGCCTAACGGCGACCTCTATGTTGCGGACGGCCACATCGACCCGAAGTCCAATCGCCGCATCGTTCACCTCACGAAGGACGGCACCTTCATTGAGTCGTTCGGCACGCCGGGTACCGGCCCCGGACAGTTCGACAATCCACATTCGCTGGCGCTGGATTCGCAGGGGCGCATTTTCGTCGGCGATCGCACCAACAACCGGATCCAGATCCTGTCTCCTCGCGGCGCGTTCATCGCCGAGTGGCGCCAGTTCGGCCGCCCGAGCGGTGTGCGCATCCTGAACGACACGCTCTACGTCGCCGACTCGGAGTCGAGGAATGTTCCGGGACAGTACGGCTACAATCCCGGCTTCCATCGCGGCATCTACATCGGAAGCGTGAAGGACGGCAAGGTGACCGCGTTCATCCCCGACCCTATGCCGAAGGGTGCCGCGAGCTTTCCGGAAGGCATCTCTCTCGGCAAGGACGGCGTCATCTGGGGCGCCTCGATCGGCGATCGGAACGTCATGAAGTTTGTCCGCCGCTAACGTGCACTGCTCTCTTCGAATCGCGCTGACGGCAGTTGCTCATCTGTTCGTGAGCGGACTTGCCGCCCGCGGCTCAGCCCAGGCCCCGACGGCCGCGACCAGCGGCGATGTCACTGTTCAAGCGATCCATCTCACGGAGCCACTGTCGCTCGACGGCCGGCTCGACGAGGAGGTGTACCACACAGTCGCGGGCGCTACGGATTTCATCCAGCAGGTTCCGCGCGAAGGCGCGCCTGCGACCGAGCGCACGGAAGCGTGGGTGCTCTTCGACGCCGATACCATCTACGTATCGGGCCGATGCTGGGACAGCGCGCCGCCGGACAAGTGGGTGGCCAACGAGCTCCGCCGCGATACGAACCAGCTCCGGCAGAACGACACGTTTGGCGTGATCTTCGACACCTATCACGACCGGCGGAACGGGTTTCTCTTCTACACCAACCCGCTCGGCGCGCGAGCCGATCAGGCCGTGACCGACGAAGGCAATCTCAATGTCGACTGGAATCCGGTCTGGGACGTTCGTACAGCCCGTTTCGAAGGCGGCTGGAGCGTCGAGATGGCAATCCCCTTCAAATCGCTCCGCTACATCTCCGGCATCGACCAGGTGTGGGGCATCAACATCCGACGAGTCATCCGCCGCAAGAACGAGTGGACGCACCTGACACTCGTCCCGGCGGCAGCCGGTGTCCCTGGCGGGATGTTTCGTCTCTCACGTGCCGGCACGCTCGTCGGCCTCGACTTGCCGCCGGCAAGCAAGAACATCGAGCTCAAGCCGTACGGCATCTCGAAGCTCACCACCGATATGACGACCCGGCCGTCGACCGTGAACGACGGCAGCGCAACGGCCGGCATTGACGGGAAGATCGGGATCACCGCGAACATGACCGGTGACATCACCGTGAACACCGACTTCGCGCAGGTGGAGGTGGACGAGCAGCAGGTCAACCTCACCCGCTTCAGCCTCCTGTACCCGGAGAAGCGCGACTTCTTCCTCGAGGGACGCGGCATCTTCGACTTCGCGCGAAGCGGCCCTGCGACATCCAGTACCACCCTGACACCGCAACTCTTCTACAGCCGCCGCATCGGCCTGAATGCCGGCCGCGAAATCCCGATCGATGTTGGCGGCCGCGTCACCGGCAAGGTCGGACGCTTCGGCATCGGCGCGATGAACATCGAGACGCGCGACGAGGACCTCTCGAACACGCCGCGCACGAACTTCTCCGTCCTCCGCGTAAAGCGCGACATCTTCCGCCGCAGCACCATCGGCGCGATTGTCACAAACCGCTCGGCGTCAACGGTCGTTCCTGGCGCGTCGAACCTGACGTACGGAGCCGACGCCGGGTTCTCATTCCACCAGGACTACAACCTCGGTGGCTACTACGCGCGTTCCGATACCGATGGCGTCACGCGCGATCGTGACAGCTACCAGGGACGGTTCGAGTACAACGGCGACCGCTACGGACTCCAGACGCAGTATCTGAAGGTCGGCGACAACTTCAATCCCGAAGTCGGCTTCGTCCGGCGCGACAACATGAAGCGCTCCTTCGCGGTCGCGCGGTTCAGTCCTCGCCCGAAGGTGCACTTCAAGGGCATCCGGCAGTTCACCTATGAAGGCAGCCTCGAGTACATCGAGACCGGCGCCGGCCAGCTCGAGACGCGGATCCAGAACGGTCACTTCCAGATCGAGCGCCAGAACAGCGACACCTTCTCGGTGGATGGGTCCGTGGACTACGAACTGCTGCTCCGACCCTTTGCGGTCTCTCCCGGCGTCGTCATCAAGCCTGGCGGTTATTCGTTCACGGACGCGATCGTCGCCTACCAGCTCGGGCTGCAGCGGCGCGTGTCTGGCAGGATTTCAGTGCAGGCCGGCGAGTTCTACGACGGCACCATCGTCGCCTGGAGCTACACGAATGCGCGCGTGTCGATCGTGAAGCAATGGTCGGTCGAACCGAGCGTGTCGGTCAACAACGTGGGCCTGCCGGCCGGCGATTTCACGACGACGCTGCTGCGGGCGCGGACCGATTACGGGTTCTCACCCCGCATGTTCGCGAGCGCGCTGCTTCAGTACAGCTCCACCGACAAGGTGTTCGGCAGCAACCTGCGCTTTCGCTGGGAGTACCAGCCTGGTAGCGAGCTGTTCGTCGTCTACACCGACGAGCGCGACACGTTGACGCCCGGGTACCCCGCCCTGAAAAACCGCGCCTTTGTGGTCAAGGTGAACCGGCTGTTCCGGTTCTGATACTTAGGTCGCCTCCGACAAAAGGGGACAGCGCACCATCGACCCGAAGCTAGGTCCCCTTGTGCGTCAGGCCTTCGAACACTACGGTACAGGCCAGCACGCCTCACGCGGATGGGGAGACGGGCCTAGTCGCGCCGCGAGCTGCCGCGCCACTTGCCGTCAGGGCTTCGACGGAATTGCGCAATCCGCGCTGTTGCGCCTCGACGAAGGTAACGACGTCGACCATCGCCGGTGTTTCGCGCGGCGTGAGTCCCAGGCGACTCGTCGATCCGGCCGGCACGTCGAGCTCACGTCGTGCCACGGCAGCGGTGACCGTAAGCGACGCTGACAAGGTCGGGATGCCGAGCGTGAGGTCGATCGCACCCGTCACCTCCATCACCTCGACGTCAACAGCGGCGGGGGTGAATCCGGTGAATTCCGCACGCACGGTGTATCGGCCCTTCGCCAGACCGTCGATGCGGTAGAGGCCGGACGCGTCCGAGGTGGCCGGCCGGACCAGGCCCATCCGGCGCGCCTCCACCTGCGCGTGTTCGATCGGGGCGCCAGTGGTATCGCGGACCGTGCCTTCGATGGTAAGCGTCTGGGCGTCGACGATCGCGGCAACGACTAGCTGAAAAGCAGCAGCGAACACCAGCGTGCGAGAGGCGCCAAGAGAGAGTGGATGCATGAGGCGGCATCATGGGATCAGATCGCGACTGATCCAACGCCGCTTCAATAGACGGATGCCGCAGAACCGTGGCCTGCCGACTGGACTGGTAGGCGTGCGCGACTCCCTCACCGGCATATCCACTCATCGGTCGATGGCGACCATTCATGGGTTTGCAGCGGCGGTGCTCGCCGCCCGCCAATACGATTCCAGCATGCTCGAAGCGATCAAGCTGACAAAGCGGTACAACGGCGTAACCGCACTGGATGACCTCACACTCCGCGTGGCGCCGGGCGAAGTGTTCTGTCTGCTCGGTGCCAACGGCGCAGGCAAAACGACAATGATCAATCTCTTCCTGAACTTCGTGCCTCCGACGTCGGGCACCGCTCGAATCAACGGGCTGGATGTGACCGAGCAACCGCTCGAAACCAAGAAGTTCGTGGCGTACATCCCCGAAACGGTGATGCTCTACAAGAACCTGACCGGCGTGGAGAATCTGGAGTACTTCAGTGCGCTCGCCGGCTACGGTCACTACACGCGCGCACAGTTGCTCGCATTCCTCACGCAGGTCCGCTTGGAGCCGCAGGCTGCCGACAGACGCGTCGGCACCTACTCGAAAGGCATGCGGCAGAAAGTCGCGATTGCGATCGCGCTGGCGAAGAATGCTAGAGCGCTGCTACTCGACGAGCCGACGTCAGGCCTCGACCCGAAAGCGGCCAATGAGTTCTCGGAGCTTCTGGCGCGATTGAGCCGCGACGGCGTCGCGGTGCTGATGGCCACACACGACTTGTTCCGGGCGAAGGAGTCCGGTACTCGGGTGGGCATCATGAGGCAGGGCAAGTTGGTGCGGACGCTCGATACCACCGAGATCGGGCATGCAGATCTCGAACGGATCTACCTCGAGCACATGCACGATTGAGACGCCTCCGCAGCCGCTGGTGTCGCGCCTGAGTGGATGATGTGAAGGAGTTCCTGTTCGCCCTGGCTCTGGTGGCTTCAGTTGGTTCACGACCAGCCTTCGCTTGGGGCTGCGACGGTCACCAGGCAATCGCCATCCTTGCGGAGCGCCTCCTCAATCCAGCGACCCTGGCAGTGATGCGAACGGTGCTCGATGCTTCGCCCGTCGACCCAGCCATCAAGCCCTTCTGCAGGCCTGCCGGTGATCCGATCGTCGATGCTTCGACCCGGGCTGACGACCAGCGGACCCACGATCCGTCGACCGCAGGGTGGCACTTCATCGACGTCCCGCTCAGTATCGGCCCCGAAGTGGGCGACTATCGCAAATACTGTCCCAACAGAAATTGCATCGTCGATGCACTCTCCACCCAGTTTATGACTTTGACCACGACCAGGGACCCGATCGTCAAGGGAAACGCGCTTCGTTACGTGATCCACTTGATTGGCGATCTTCATCAGCCGTTGCACACTGCAACCAATGGTGACCAGGGCGGCAACTGCCTGCCGGTGACGTACTACGGTCTGTCGCCGAAGCCGGACCAATTCCGACGCGTCAACCCGAACCTCCATGGTGTGTGGGATGCCGGCACCATCCGTCGGATGATGATCACCCGGCACCTGAAGAGCGCCTCAGAGTTGGCTGGCTAAATCGTTGGTGAGAGGCCACTGCGCGAGCTGGAACCGAGGGTCCCGACCGTCAGTTTAGTAGCCTCATGGATGCGCGGCGTCAACGGCCTGGCACGTAGGGTCACATACGGCAAACTACCCGTCCCCGTGCCGCTCGAGCCGGCGGACACCTATTCGCTCGCAGACTGCGACGACAATCATCACGTCAGGAGCCGAATGGGCGCACTTGGCGAGAAGATCGACGCGACTTATGAACAAGCCAGCGTGCCGGTCATTCTGAGCCAGCTTCGGCTGGCGGCTGAACGCCTCGCCGCTTCCCTCAACGCGGCATTCGTTGATCCAGAGCCGCAGTAGCCACGCGCCGTCCCGAAGTCGATGAACCCTTCGACTACAC
>JBKPSC010000083.1:0-18063 GCA_046734915.1 Acidobacteriota bacterium
GAGATGTTCCGTGAACAGTACGCCGACGTGTTCAGCGGAGACGAACGGTGGCGGTCGCTCGACGTGCCGACCGGCGATCGGTTTGCCTGGGACCAGGATTCGACGTACATCCGGAACCCGCCGTTCTTCGAGGACATCACGCTGCGGCCGACGCCGCTCAAGGACATCAGCGGGGCGCGCGTGCTGGCCATGCTCGGCGACAGCATCACCACCGATCACATTTCCCCGGCTGGTTCGATCAAGAAGGACAGCCCGGCCGGCCAGTATCTCATCGCGCATGGCGTCCAGCCGGCCGATTTCAACTCGTACGGGGCCAGGCGCGGGAACCACGAAGTGATGATGCGCGGCACGTTCGCCAATGTCCGGCTGCGAAATCAGCTGGCGCCTGGCACTGAAGGAGGCTGGACCGCGCACCAACCATCCGGCGCCGTCATGACGATTTATGACGCGGCGATGCAATACAAGAAGGAGTCCGTCCCACTAGTGGTCCTCGCCGGCAAGGAGTACGGATCGGGCTCATCGCGCGATTGGGCGGCCAAGGGCACACTGCTCCTCGGCATTCGCGTGGTGATCGCCGAGAGCTTCGAGCGGATCCACCGCAGCAACCTGGTGAACATGGGCATCCTCCCGCTGGTCTTCCAGGACGGCGCGAACGTCGCGTCACTGGGCCTGACCGGCAAGGAAGTGTTCGAATTTACGGGCGTCGCCGGCGGTCTTGCGCCGCAGGCCACGTTGATCGTCCGCGCTCGCGGCGAACAGCAAGTCGAGTTCAACACCACGGTTCGCATCGACACGCCAGAGGAGTTGGTGGCGTTCTCGCACGGCGGCATCCTGCCGTACGTGCTCAGGCAGTTGGTGGGGAAGGGCTAGATCCTTTTAGGTCTTAAGTCTTAGGTCTTAAGTCTTAGGCCGTGCCTAAGACCTGAGACCTGAGACATAGGACGTTAGACGACCATGCGCGGGTTATCTTCCGCTCTCATAAAAGAGCACGCGCGGACACTGGGCTTCGACGACTGCGGTGTCTCGCCGCCGGACGGGTTGCCCGAACTGGCGTTCTTTGACGAGTGGCTGGCGCGCGGTTACGCCGGCGAGATGGCCTACCTCGCGCGCTCCGCCGAGCGCCGCGCTGACGCCCGGCGCGTGCTGCCGTCGGCGCGAGCCGTCATCGTCACCGGCACCAACTACAACACGGCGCGGCCGTACTCGACCGAAAGCGCCGACCCGCAGCGGGCGCAGATCGCGCGCTACGCGTGGGGCGACGACTACCACGAGGTCATCGCACGCCGCCACGACGCCCTGGTCGCTTGGATGCGCGCGCACGCAGACGAGCCGTTCGAAGCCCGCGCCTACGTCGACACGGGTCCGGTGCAGGAGCGCGTCTATGCGCGTCATGCCGGGGTCGGCTGGATCGGCAAGAACTGCTGCCTGATCAGCGAGACGCTCGGCTCGTGGATTTTTCTAGGCGCGATCATCACCAGCCTTCCCTTGGAATTCGACGCGCCGGCGCTCGACCAGTGCGGCAGTTGCACGCTGTGCCTGGAGGCGTGCCCGACGCAGGCGCTCGTCGCGCCCGGGGTCCTCGACTCCACTCGATGTGTGTCCTACCTCACGATCGAGCGCCGAGGCGAACTGCCGGCAGAAGTGGGCGCCGACATCGGCTCGCACGTCTACGGCTGCGACATCTGCCAGGAAGTCTGTCCATGGAATGCCGTCGCACCCGTGTCACACGATCCGGCGTGGCAGCCTCGGCCGGTCTGGGATCGACGATCGCTGCAGGAACTGGATGCCTTGTCCCCGGATGAGATGCAAGCGGCGTTGAGCGGCAGCGCCATGCGCCGCGCGAAATTCGAGGGGCTGCGGCGGAACATTCGCATCGCTCGCCAGAACGCAGAACGTCCCTGAGTGCCGCGCCAGACGCGCTATCATCGAAGAGAAGGAGCGCGTCGTGACCCAATCGCTCGCACCAGCCTTCCTCCTGTCCATGCCGCAATTGATGGATCCCAACTTCAATCGCACCGTCGTCCTTCTGTGCCGTCACAGCACCGAAGAAGGAGCCTTCGGCCTCGTCGTCAACCGGCCGGTCCTGACATCGGGTCGAATTGTCGTGAACCTCGACCCGCCGGCGTCGACGGAGCGAGAGCTCCAGGTGTGGGTGGGCGGCCCCGTGGAACCGCAGCGCAGTTGGATGCTCGTTGGCGGCGACCTCGACGACGCTGATGTGGACAGCTCTCTCGAGATCGCGAAGGGCTTGTACCTCTCGACTTCACCGGAGCTGTTGCGCCGCTCGTTCGACCCCAATCCACCGCCACGAACGCGCCTCGTCGTCGGCTACTCGGGATGGGGACCAGGCCAGCTCGAAGAGGAACTGCAGGCCTCAGCGTGGCTGCTGAGCGACGTCGATCCAGAGCTCGTGTTCAGCATCGATCCGGATCGAATGTGGGAAACCGCCATCCGCCGGCTGGGAGCCGACCCGGCGGCGCTGCAGATGTCGAAGGGAGTTCACTGAGCTCAGGTGACTCAGTAGCTCAGTAGCTCAGTAACTTAGTAGCTCAGTAGCTCAGTAGCTCAGTAACTCAGTAACTAGCAACCGAGCAACCGAGCAACCGAGCAACCGAGCTACTGAGCAACGAACTACCGGCTACTTACGATAGCTGATCCGGTAAATCGCCCCCACCTGATCGTCTGACACCAGCATCGATCCGTCGGGCATCTCGAGCAGATCCACTGGCCGACCCCACGATTGCCGGCCTTGCAGGAATCCCTCAGAAAACGGCTCGTACTTCGTGACCTTGTTGCCCTCGATGGTGGCCAGCATGATGCGGTAGCCGATCGGTCCGGCCTGCGCCGTGCGGTTCCACGAGCCGTGGTTCACGATGAACAGCTTCTTCTTGTACTCGGGTGGGAACATCGACCCGCCGTAGAACTTCAAGCCGAGGGCGGCAACGTGAGGTCCGAGCCGCTGTGCGGGCGGCGTGTAGTTCGAGCATGGATGGCCTGCGCCGAACTCCGGATCCGGGGTGTCGCCCTGATGGCAGTACGGGTATCCGAAGTGAAGGCCCGCTTTCGGCGCGTTGTTCAACTCGTCGTTTGGCACTTCGTCGCCGAGCAGGTCCCGACCGTTGTCGGTGAACCAGAGCTCCTTGGTGTCCGGATGCCAGGCCATACCCACTGAGTTGCGAACGCCACGGGCGAAGATCTCCGGCGCGCCGCCGTCTGGCTTCACGCGCCAGATGGCCGCGAACGGATCGCCGCGGTCGCAGATATTGCACGGCGCACCGATCTGGTAATAGAGGTAGCCATCCGGTCCGAAGGCGATGTACTTCCAGCCGTGCGCCGTTTCCTCGGGCAGCTTGTCCACGACCACCTGCGGCGTGAGCGATGACGTCGTGCCAGCTTTGACCGCCGCCAGCACGTTGTCGTAGCGGATGATGCGATTCAGCTCGCCGACGTAGAGTGTGCCGTCCTTGAACGCAAGGCCGTTGGGGATGCGCAGGCTCGTCGTGAGCGGCGTCACACTGTCGGCCTTGTGGTCTCCATCCTTGTCGACGACGACGTAGACTGTGTTCCGGCGCTGGCCGACGAACAAAGTCCCATCCGGAGCGAGGGCCATCGAGCGGGCTCCCTGAACGCCAGTCGCGTACACGTCAATGGAAAAGCCCGCCGGCTTCGTCAGCTTGTCGAGCTGCGGAGCGGAACCGCCTTCGCCCTGCTGCGCGCCGACGATGGCCAGCGATGCGGCGGCGATGGCCGATACCACAAATCCTGTCATTCGTCCCACAGTAATGCCTCCTACCGAGTGACTGAGCTGCCGGGCAGCCAGGCTCCGATAGATAATGACATACATCATGAAACGAAGGCTTACGTGTGCCGCCGCAGCTGTCGTGTTCGCGCTGGGCGGTTGTGGCAGCAGCCAGGAGGCCCCCGTGTCGTCGAGCACAGACGCGCCCGCCAACGCGGCCCCGTCCGATCTGGCACGCCGGACGGCGCGATTCGCTCCGACCGACGTGACGGCCGACCTCTCCAAGCTCACCGCTGACGAAAAGACCGTTCTCACGAAGCTGGTGCAGGCGTCGAAGATCGTCGACGCGTTGTTCCTACAGCAGGTCTGGTCGGGCAACGAAACGATGCTGCTGAATCTCGTTCGCGACACGACGCCTGCCGGACGGGATCGACTGCATGCGTTTCTGGTGAACAAGGGCCCATGGTCACGTCTCGATCACAACGAGCCGTTCATCGCTGGGGCGCCTCCCAAGCCGGCCGGCGCGAACTTCTATCCAGACGATGCGGCCAAACAGGAAGTGGAGAAGTGGATCCAGGGCCTGCCGGCCGCTGAGCGAGCGCGCGCGACCGGGTTCTTCACGACGATTCGGCGCGGGCCCGACCGGCGCCTGTCGGCTGTTCCCTATAGCCTCGAATATCAGAACGATCTGGTCAGGATGGCCCAGCTGCTCCGTGAAGCGGCGGCACTTGCCGGCGAGCCGACACTGAAGACGTTCCTCGCCAAGCGAGCCGACGCGTTTCTGTCCAACGACTATTACGACAGCGACGTCGCCTGGATGGAGCTCAAGGGTACGATTGAGCCGACGATTGGTCCGTACGAGGTCTACGAAGACGAGTACTTCAATTACAAGGCGGCGTTCGAATCCTACGTCACCTTGCTGGACGAGGCCGAGAGCGCCAAGCTGCAGAAGTTCAGCGGGGAACTGCAGGACATCGAGAACCATTTGCCGATCGAACCGGCGCTGCGGAACCCGCGGCTTGGCGCCCTGGCGCCGCTGGTCGTCGTGAACGAGATTTTCGCCGCCGGCGACGGCAATCGCGGTGTTCAGACGGCCGCGTACAACCTCCCGAACGACGAGCGGATTACCCGCGAGCGCGGCTCGAAGCGCGTCATGTTGAAAAACGTCCAGGATGCGAAATTCCAGAAGACCCTGATTCCGATCTCGAAGGTGGTGTTGAGAGCCGACGATCAGTCAAACCTGTCCTTCGACGCCTTCTTCACGCACATCGTGATGCACGAGCTCATGCACGGTCTGGGCCCGCACACGATCACGGTCAACGGACGTCAGACGACGGTTCGGCAAGAGATGAAGGATGCCTCGAGCTTCCTCGAGGAGGCCAAGGCGGATATTTCCGGCTTGTGGGCCCTGCAGTACCTGATCGACAAGGGCATCATCGACAAGGCGCTGGAGAACCAGATCTACACGACATTCCTCGCTTCGGCGTTCCGCTCGATCCGCTTTGGGATCAGTGAAGCACACGGCAAAGGCGTCGCCGTTCAACTGAATTATCTGGTCGATCAAGGAGGCTTCAGCGTCGGGTCGGACGGGACGTTCGCCGTCGACGTGGTGAAGACCAAGGCTGGCGTGGCAGCGTTAACCACCGAGATCATGTCGATGCAGGCGGCCGGCGACTACGCGAAGGCCAAGGCCCTCGGCGATCGTCTTGGTGTGGTGCGCCGGCCGGTCCAGGCGCTGCTCGATAAGCTGGCCGACGTGCCCGTCGACATCGAGCCGCGCTTCACCGCGGCCGAAGAACTTCTGGCCGCGGAAGGAAAGCGCTAAGAGGGAGGACCGCGGTCTCTTCTGCAAGGTGCGTCGGGATATGATTGACGGGCATGTCGCTCATCGTCCAGAAGTACGGTGGCACGTCCGTCGGAGATGCCGAACGCATCAAGAACGTCGCTCGCCGCGTCGCCGCCAGCCGCGCCAACGGTGATCAGATTGTCGTCGTCGTGTCCGCCATGAGCGGCGTGACCGACAGCCTCATCGCGCTTGCCAGGAAGATCACGCCGAGTCCGCCCGAGCGGGAGATGGATGTGCTCCTGGCGACCGGCGAGCAGACGACCATCGCGCTGACCGCGATGGCGCTCAACGCCATCGGCGTCGATGCTGTCTCCCTGACCGGCGCTCAGGCCGGGATCGTGACCGACGGCGTCCACACCAAAGCCAAGATCACCAACATCACACCCAAGGAAACGCATCGCCTGCTCGATGCCGGCAACGTGGTCATCGTCGCCGGATTTCAGGGGCAGACGCAGGGCGGGCAGATCACCACGCTCGGTCGTGGTGGCTCGGATCTGACCGCCATTGCGCTGGCCGCCGCTCTCAACGCGGACCTCTGTCAGATCTACACCGACGTCGACGGCGTTTACACCGCAGATCCGCGGATGGTGCCCGGTGCTCGCAAGCTCGCCGAGGTCTCTTACGACGAGATGCTCGAGCTCGCCGGATCGGGTGCAAAGGTCATGCAGCTCCGGTCTGTGGAAATTGCCAAGAAGTTCAACGTCGTGTTCGAAGTCCGGTCCAGCCTGGTCGACCAACCCGGCACCATCGTCAAGGAAGAGACGCGCAGCATGGAAGCGATTGTCGTGCGAGGCGTGGCCCTCGACAAGAATCAGGCAAAGATCACGCTCGTCGGCGTTCCGGACAAACCCGGCGTGGCCGCGCGCGTGTTCCGCGCGCTCGCCGACGCGGCGATCGTCGTGGACGTGATCGTGCAGAACGTCAGCCACGAGGCCGCCGTGCCGCTGACCGACCTGTCGTTCACCGTCGACAAGCCCGATCTCGCCAAGGCCCAGCAGGTCATCGAGGGCGTCAGGCAGGACGTCGGCTTCCGTGAGGTGACGAGCGACGAGAACATCGGCAAGCTGTCGATTGTCGGCGTCGGCATGCGCAGCCACGCCGGCGTAGCGGCCCGCATGTTCGAGACGCTGGCCAGCGAGGGCATCAACATCGGCATGATCTCGACCAGCGAGATCAAGGTGTCGGTCGTCATCGACCTCGCGCAAGGCGAGCAGGCGCTTCGCGCCATCCATCGCGCGTTCATCGGCTAGCGCATGGCACGTCTTCCCCGAATCACCCTCGGAGGCGTCGCGCTGGCGGTCGCCGCCGCCGCCTTGTTCTCGCCGATCCGGGTCGGGGGCCAATCAGTCGCTTTCGGGTTGCCTTACGCCACGACGCTGGCGCCCGACATGCTGGCAGCCCGGTTGCAAGCCTTGCGCGAGCACATGCCGTACGTTCCCGGCGAGGCTCTCGTTCGCTTCAAGGACGGCTTTGAGCTCACGGACCAGCTCAGGGCGCTCCGCGCGCTGCGCGGCGGCGTGGCGTCCGACGGCATGCGCTGGATTGGAAACACTCTGCTGGTGCATGCAGCGAGCGAGCCGAACGCCGAGTTGATGGCTGACGTGCTGGCGCGGCAGCCCGAAGTAGAGTGGGCCGAGCCCAATTATCTGGCTCACCTCCACGCCGTGCCGAACGACACCTCGTACGCGCGACAGTGGAATTTCGGCGCCATCAATATGCCCGTTGCCTGGGACATCAGCCACGGCGGCTCGACGGCGGTCATCGTCGCCGTGCTCGACTCGGGCATCGAAACGACAACGGCGTCGTTCACGTTTCCGCTGTGGAACGGGACGGTCTTTGCTAACGCGACGATACCGTTCGCCGCGAGTCCCGACCAGAGCCCATCACGGATGACCGGCGCGCGTGACTTCGCGTTCTGGACGGGACCGGTTCTCGATATGGTTGGACACGGCACGCACGTCGCCGGCACCATCCTCCAGGACACGAACAACAACCTGGGCTTCGCTGGCATCGCGTACAACGCGCGTTTGATGCCGGTGAAGGTGTGCTTCGGGTTCTGGGAGATCCAGATCGTCCAGGCGGCGCTGAACATGCCCGGTTTCGCCGATCCCGACGCGGGAGGATGCGCAACCTCAGACCTCATCGCCGGGATTCGCTATGCCGCCGACAATGGTGCCAAGGTGCTCAACCTGAGCCTCGGCGGGCCTGGCCAGTCGACAGCAGAGCTCGAGGCGCTCCGCTACGCGGTCAGCAAAGGCGCATTTATCGCGGTATCGGCTGGCAATTCGTTCGAGGAAGGCAATCCGATCGAGTATCCGGCGGGCTTCGGGCCGCAGGTCGACGGCCTCTTGTCAGTTGCGGCGACCGGACGATCGCGACGGCGGGCGTATTACTCGAGCACTGGCAGCTACATCGAGATAGCGGCGCCCGGGGGTGATTTCAGAGACGGCGGCCTGTCCGGAGTCGTCTACCAGACCGGGCTGCTGACGACCGACAGCGACCCCACGCTGGTTCGAGTTCCGCGATTCGACCGGTATTTCGAGGAGCCGCTCCAGGGCACGTCCATGGCCGCGCCGCACGTCGCCGGCGTGGCGGCGCTCCTGTACTCGCAGGGCATCACCAATCCCGCGGCAATCGAGGCAGCCATCAAGCGGTCGGCCGTCGATTTGGGGACTCCGGGCCGCGACGACGAATACGGATACGGGCTGATCGACGCCCGCGCCGCCCTGCGCGGATTGGGAGCAGCGCGGTGAGATCGCGACGGCTCTGTGCCGCGGTGCTGCTCGCGCTGGCCGTGACGCGGTCCGCTCACGCACAGACGTCAGTCGGTGCGCTGGGGTACGTGACCTTTGGTTCCGTCGCGCTCGGCGCGGCCGACACGTTCGAAGCCGTCGCCGGGAAAAGCAATGCGCCCAGTGTGGGCGTCGGCGCCGCCGTCACCGGGCTGTGGAAGCACGTCTTCGTCGACGTCTCGTACTCGCGGCAATGGCTCGACGGCCAGCGCGTGTTCGTCTCGAACGGGTCGGTGTTTCCGCTCGGCATTCCGCTGAGTGTCGCCTTCGAGCCGCTCGACGCCGCGGCGGGCTGGCGATTTCGAGCCGGACGCATCATGCCGTACGCGGGCGCCGGCGTGTCGTCCATCAGATATACGGAGACGAGCGACTTCGCGCAGCAGGGTGACGACGTCGACGAACGCAAGACGGGTGGATTGGTTCTGGCCGGCGTGGATGTGCCGATCGGACGGTGGTTCCTGCTGGGCGGGGAACTTCGCTACCGTGCCGTGACCGGAGTGCTCGGCGAGAGCGGCGCGTCGGCGGCATTCGGAGAGGATCAGTTGGGTGGCGTGTCATACGCGGTCCGCGTGTCCGTGGGCCGCTGAGGAGCGCTGAAACCTGAAGTCAGAAATCCTGCGCCCGTTGCTGCGGCGGCGGGTTCCACCGGCGCTCGGGATCGCCGCGCTCGCCCTGGGCTTCCGGATCGGGTCTGCGCTTCTCGCCTTTTTCACCAACATCGTCTTCCCCGACTACCAGCGCGAGCAGTTCACCGTCTTCGGCCAGACGCATCCATTCTGGGACGGCTTCGCCCGCTACGATTCCGGGTGGTATTTCCAGATCGCACGCTACGGCTATCACTACACCCCGGGCGGGCGCGACAACATCGCATTCTTCCCGGTGTATCCGCTGTTGATGCGGCACGTCGGCCGCGCGTTCGGCCGCGCGCCGTCAGATGTCTATCTCGGCGGAATCGTCGTCTCGTGGGTGGCGTTTGCGGTGGCGATGATCGGGTTGTACTACGTCGCACGGCTCGATCTGTCGGCACGGCGTGCCGGCCGGGCGGTCATGCTTGCGGCCGTGTTCCCGTTCGCGTTCTTCTACGGCGCGGTCTACACCGAGGCGACGTTTCTAGCCGCCACGGTCTGGACGTTCTATTTCTTCCGGACGCGACGCTGGCTGCTCGGCGGCCTGTGCGGCGCGGTGGCGACGGCCACGCGGGTCAACGGCATCATGATGTGGCCCGCGCTCGCCTGGATCGTGTGGCGCGCGGCCTGGCACAAGCCGCCGGAAGGAGAGCCCGGCGAGGTGCGCCGTGAGCGCATCCTCAGCCTCATCGGCCTGCTGCTGGTCGGCGCGGGCATCGGCAGCTATTCGTTCTTCATCTATCAACTGAGCGGCCATCCATTCGAGTGGGCGGCGACCGTTCAGCGTTGGGGCTATTACCCTGGCGGATCCCCGTATATGGCGCTGGTGCGCCTCATCTACGTGCTCGTGACGCGGCCGTACAGCTATCTGGCCGCCGAGACCATGGCGCCATACGACACGCTCAACGGTCTGACCGCGCTCGTCTTCGTCATCGCCATCCCGTTCGTGTGGTATCGCTTCGGCGCGGCCTACGGTCTGTTCCTCACCGCGAACCTCTGGCTGCCGCTCTCTTCGGGCCAGTTCGAAGGCGTTGGCCGCTACTGTTCGGTGCTCTTTCCATTCTTCATCCTCATCGGCAGCGTTCCTTCGCGGGCGTTCTTCTCGGGCGCGCTCCTTGTGTCGGCGATGCTGTATGCCTTCTGCCTGGCGCTGTTCACGAACATTCATCCGCTCTTCTAGGGCTGGGGGCCCGTTGTTCGTAGCTCAGTAGCTCAGTCGCTCAGTCGCTCGGTAGCTCAGTTGTTCGGTTACTCGGTCACTGCGCAGTCCGGTTGCTGAGGCGTTCAAGAGCTCACGACGCGGTCGCTGCGGCCGTCAGCGTGCTGTCGCAACGCGCGATGGAGGCGATTCAGAAGCTGTCCAACCGACGTTATCAACGACCGAAGGCCCTCGTCTTCGTGATTCAGGCAGCCCACGCGTCGCGCCAACTCGACGCAGGTCTCAAGCTCCGCGTGCGACCCGAGCGCAACGCCAACGTGAAATTTGTATGCGCGCCTCGAGTGTCGACACGCTCCCTCGGCCAGGTTTGAGGGAATAGATACTGCCGCCCGCCGCATCTGGCTCGCGAGGCCATACGTTTCAGAGCGAGGAAATGAGGCTGTCAGGGCCCACACTCTCTCGGCGAGCTCCATCGCTCGCTGCCAGACCAGCAAGTTGCGATAGCCGTTGGTGCCGGCCCCCACGAGAACGGCCGGAGCAAGAACTGTGCGCACGAATAGGCTTGGACTCCCTCCGCCGCGCACCAGAAGTGCGCAGAATCTGCCGTGAGCACTGGAAGTGCATGATGCGGAGTTTGATCAGCAGCCAAGCGACCGAGGACCGAGCGACTGAGCTACTGAGCGACTGAGCCACTGAGCGACTGAGCCACTGAGCGACCGAGCGACTGAGCGACCGAGCGACTGAGCGACCGAGCGACTGAGCTACACTCCTGTGATGCCCCTGTCCCGCGATTTGCCGTCGTCCACCTCGAGCCGTGTCGAGATTGCCAATCCGCTGCGCCGTAACATCGCCATCATCGCTCACGTCGATCATGGAAAGACCACGCTCGTCGACGGCCTGCTGCATCAAAGCGGAACCTTCCGCGCTAATGAGCGTGTCGCCGAGCGGGCGATGGACAACATCGACCTCGAGCGCGAGCGCGGCATCACCATTCTGGCCAAGAACACCGCCGTCCACTATCGCGATCTGCTGATCAACATCGTCGACACGCCTGGTCACGCGGATTTCGGCGGCGAGGTCGAGCGAACGCTGTCGATGGTCGACGGCGTAATGCTGCTGGTCGACGCGTCGGAGGGGCCGTTGCCGCAGACGCGATTTGTGCTGAGAAAAGCGCTCGAACGACGCCTGCCGCCGATCGTGGTGATCAACAAGATCGATCGGGCCGACGCGAGGCCGCAGGAAGTCCTGAACGAAATCTACGATCTCTTCATCGATCTGGACGCCACGGAAGAGCAGCTCGACTTCCCGGTCCTGTACACGAACGCGAAGGCTGGGACCTGCAGCGTAAGGCCAGATGCGCCGGCAGTGGACCTCCGGCCGCTGTTCGACGCGATCGTCGACCACGTGCCGCCGCCGCGTGGCAATCCATCGGCGCCGCTGCAGCTGCTGGTCGCCAATCTCGACTCGAGCGACTACATCGGGCGCATCGCCGTCGGCCGCATCTTCAACGGCCGGGTCAAAGTGGGTGATGCGGTCGTCGTCTGCAAGCTCGATGCGAACGTCCAGCAGACCAGGGTGACCAAGCTGTATGCGTTCGACGGCCTGAAGCGCGTCGACATCCAGGAAGCGGCGGCCGGCGACATCGTCTGCCTCGCGGGCATCGAGGACATCACCATCGGCGAAACGATTGCCGATGCCGAACACCAGGTGGCCATCCCGCCGATCGCGATCGACGAACCGACGGTGTCGATGGTCTTCGGCGTCAACACGTCGCCGATGGCCGGCCGCGAAGGGCAGTACGTCACCTCGCGCCAACTGAAAGATCGGCTCGATCGGGAGCTGCTGGGAAACGTCTCGATCCGCGTCGAGCCGACCGAGTCGCCTGAGCAGATGAACGTCGTCGGCCGCGGCGAACTGCAGCTGTCCATCCTCATCGAGATGATGCGCCGCGAAGGCTTCGAGATGCAGGTGTCGCGGCCGGACATCGTCACGAAGGAAATCAACGGCATGATGCACGAGCCGGTCGAGGACCTCGTGATCGACGTGCCGGAGGATCATCAGGGCATCGTCATCGCCCAGGTCGGCGAGCGGCGGGGCACCATGACCAAGATGGTGAACAACGGCAGCGGCCGCGTCCGCCTGGAGTTCCGGATTCCGGCGCGCGGGCTCATCGGCTTCCGCTCGCAGTTCATGACCGACACCAAGGGCACCGGCATCATGAACCACATCTTTGCCGCCTGGGAGCCGTGGCACGGACCGATTGCCTCGCGGCAGAATGGCGTGCTGGTCGCCGACCGTCCCGGCGTCGCCACCGCCTATGCCATCTTCAATCTCCAGGAACGCGGCGAGATCTTCATCGACCCTGGTGTGGTGGTCTACGAAGGGATGGTGATCGGCGAAAACGCCCGCTCGGCAGACATGGACGTCAACATCACCAAGGAGAAAAAGCAGACGAACATGCGCGCGTCGACCGCGGACGAAGCGATTCGACTCATCCCGCCGCGCCGCCTCGGCCTCGAGCAGGCCATCGAGTTCATCAACGACGATGAGTTGGTCGAGGTGACGCCGACGAGCATCCGCCTGCGAAAGCGGATTCTTGCCGCGAACATGCGGCCGAAAGCAAAAGACTAGGGCGCGGCAGGTAGGGCTGGTAGGGCAGGGGAAGCCGGGACGGCAGGGAAGCCGGGGAAGAAACGGCTGGCGGGCTATCATTAGATCGTGCTTGGGCGTCAGCGTGCCGGTTCAGTCGTCTGTCCCTCCTGCGGGTCGCTCGTCGGTGTCAACGACGACCGGTGTTACTCCTGCGGCCGCGCGAATCCGGGTCTGTGGGGCTTCGCGCCGCTCATCCGCCAGTTTGGCAGCGACCTCGGCTTCGTGCCGCTGGTTATGGGTGTGTGCGGGATTGTCTTCCTGCTGACCATGCTGTCGTCGGGCGGGTCGATGGGCGGCGGCATCGACTTCCTGTCACCGTCGGGGAGCGCGCTGGTCCGGTGGGGTGCGAGCGGCGCGATTCCGGTGTTCGCTTATGGCGCCTGGTGGACCGTCCTCAGCGCCATGTGGCTGCACGGCGGCATCATTCACATCGTCTTCAACATGATGGCGCTGCGGAGCATCGGACCGGCTACCGCCGACATTATCGGCCCGTCCAGAACCGCGATTATCTACGTGATCTCGGGCGCCTGCGGATTTCTGCTGACGTCCATCATCGGCTACTACGGGCCTTTGCCGCTCATCGGCGGAGCGCGGATTACCGTCGGGGCTTCGGCATCGATCCTCGGACTGGCCGGAGCGCTACTCCACTACGGCCGCGTGAGCGGCAGCAGCTACATCCGAGCGCAGATGACGCAGTATCTGCTGTCGGTCGTGGTCATCGGCTTCCTTTTTCCATACGTCGACAACGTGGCCCATCTCGGCGGGTTTGCCGGTGGATATCTGACATCGATGTTCCTGAATCCACTGACCCGAGAGCGCGGCGACCACATGCTCGTCGCCATCGTCTGTCTGGCGGCGTCGTTGGTCGCCGTTGTGGTGTCGTTGGTCTATACGACCCTGTAGGGGACGCAGTACCCGCCCGAGCGCGGCGCGTGAACGTCAACGACGCGCCAGTTCCTCGTCGATGACCCGCTTGAAGACCTCGAACGGCTGGGCGCCGCTCAGCGGCCGGCCGTTGATGAAGAAGGCCGGCGTGCCGTTGACGCCGACGGCGTTGCCCGCGGCCATGTCGGTGTCGACGTCCTTCTGAAAGGTCCGGCCATCCACGCAGGCCGTGAACGCTGCGGTATTCAACCCAAGATCAGCGGCGTGCTGCTTGAGCTCCTCCGGCGCGAGCTTCGTCGGGTTCTGGAACAGCCGATCGTGGTACTCCCAGAACTTCTGCTGCTCGGCGGCGCAGGCCGACGCTTCGGCGGCCGGTCGCGCGTTCGGATGATTGGGTAAGGGGTAGTGGCGATAGGTGAACCGCACCTTGTCGCCATAGGTCTGCAGCACCTTGTTGACGGTTGGAAACGCGCTGAGGCAGAAGGGGCACTGGAAATCGGAGAACTCGATGATCTCGATCGGCGCCGACGCTGGACCGCGCGTCGGCCGGCCAGCCGCTTCCACCTTGACCCGCGGTGCGTCGAGCGCCACGGCAATCGTCGCCTTGGCCTTGAGCGAATCGATGTACCGCCGCCGCGCGTCCTCGGTGCGCTCCTGCGATAGGAGGTTTCTGATTGGCTCCCGAACCTGATCGATGGGCGCGTTCTGCACGCGCTGCGGGTTGGCCTTGTACCAGGCGGCGATATCGAGCTCGGTCGGTGCGACGATTTTCGCGGTGATCTCACGGTCGAGGAGTGCGGCGACCGCAACGTTCTGCGCCTTGGCCTCGTTCTCGACCAGGTGAATGCTGATCATGTCGTCGATCGCCGCGCGTCGCGCCTCGTAGAGGGCGTCGGCCAGGCGCATCGACGAGTAGTTCCCCGCGGACTGCGCCAGCGCACGCTCGTCCACTTCGGCGAGCGTGATGGTCCAATCGCCCACGCGCGCCACGACATCCGTGGATACCGGCTGACGCGCAGGCTGAGCCGACGTCGAGCAGGCGGCAATGAAGATTAGCGCTGCACCAGAGAGCATCCGCAGGGTTGAAGTCATGCAATCAAGTATCTCACGGGGACTGGGAGCTGGGGGCTGGGGGATGGGGGCCGGGGCGTAGCTCGTCGCTCGTGGCTCGGTACTCGTAGCTCGGTCGCTCAGTAGCTCGGTTGCTCAGTAGCTCGGTTGCTCAGTAGCTCGGTTGCTCAGTAGCTCAGTTTCTCAGTAGCTCAGTTTCTCAGTAGCTCGGTCATTCCATCATTCCACCATTTCACACTCCCTCATTCCCTGATTCCCTCATTCCTTCATTCGCCTAAGCGTTGCGGTAGATCGGCGATCACGTAGGTCATGACCGCGACGGCAGCGGCGCATTTAGCGAGCTCGAGCGGGTCGATCTTGTCGACGGTGTCGGCTTCCGTGTGGTGGATCGCAAAGTAAGGTCCCTCGACCTCGAGTGAGAGCGCGGGAATGCGCGCCGCCTCAACGCTCGGCCCGATGTCGGCGCCGCCGCCGACCGAGGCGATGCGGCTGGCGCCGATGCCATCGAGCAGCGTCGCGATGGCCGTGACCATCGCCCGCGCCCGCGCGCTGCCGCTGAAACCGAAGCCGGTGGGACGGAAGACACCGATATCGGACTCGATCATCGCTACGTGTTTGGCCAGCTCGGCGCGATGCAGGTCTCGATAGGCGAGGCCGCCACGGGTCCCGTTCTCTTCGTTCGTGAAGAGCACGACGCGGACCGTGCGGCGCGGGCGCAGCCCCAGCTTCTTCATCAGCCGCAAGGCCTCCCACATCACGATGCACCCGCCGCCATCGTCCGAGGCGCCAGCGCCGACGTCCCACGAGTCGAGGTGCGCCCCGACGACGACGATCTCGTCGGGCCTCTCCCGGCCGCGCAGCTCGCCGATGACATTGGCTGACTCGACCTCGCCCTCGGACCGCGCCTCCATCTCGAGATGAACCACGATCCGGTCGCCGCGGTCGCTCATACGCTGCAGCCGATCCGCGTCTTCGCTGGCGATCGCCGCCGCCGGAATCTGCGGGGCGTCGGCAGCGTATTGCAACATCCCCGTATGTGCCAGCCGCTGTCCGGGCGGAGCCACCGAGCGGATGAGCGCGCCGACGGCACCGTGCCGGGCGGCCCGCGATGCGCCGACCACGCGCACGAGGACGGTCTCGTCGTAGGTCGTGAACGGAATATTGAGGACCACGATGCGGCCCCTGGCGCGAGCCGACTGGTCTTCGAGTTCCGCGAAGCTCTTAACGACGAGCGCTTCTGCGGTGAGGCCCTCAGGCGGCGTCCCGATGCTGTCGCCCAGACCGAGCATCTCCAGGCGGTGCGGTGCAGGCTCCACGATGTCCGCGCGCTCCCGACCGCGCACCCACTTCGGCACCATGACCTTCTCGGTGCGGACGTGTTCGAGGCCGTCCTTCTTCATCTCCTGGACGGCCCACGCGATGGCGCGTTCCAGCTCCGGTGAGCCGCTCAGGCGGTGCCCAATGGTGTCGGTCAGCTCGGCGAGGCGCTGCCAGGCAAACTTGTCGGCCAAGGCGGCCCCGATGAGACGGGACGCCGGCTCACGATACGCCTCGAGGTGCGGTGGTATCGTCGGCTCCGCGGCGGACGCCGGCAACGGCCACGGCGTGAGCGCCAGGCCGGCGATGAGGATGTAAGCGGACGAACGTCGCAGCATAGGGAATCAGAGCCTAATCAGAACGCGCTGAGCCCGGCGATCGCCCCGATACCCATGACCGTGATCGAGAAGCTGAACAGGGTGAACACGACGATCACCAGGATCGCTGAGACGAGCATGAACGGCACACGCTGCTCGTCGGGCGTCTTCATCACGGAGGTGAGGCCCAGATAAAAGAGATAGATCGCGTATAAGCCTGCCACGAGCGCAACCAACGGATACAGGAACGGCACCAGCCGGGCCACTGCCGCCAACCAGGCCGGCGTGCTGGCGTACGCGACCATCTTGAGCGCCTGGACGTTGTCGCCCGACGACTTGAACCGTGGGGCCAGCCAGGCGATGAGCACCGCGCAGATGATTGGAACAGCGAGCTGAACGACGTACCCCACGAGCGCCAACATCAATGTGCCGAGTCCAGGGAAGCGCAGGAAGAGCGCGACCGCGCCGATCGCCGCGAGCGGGATGATGTAGCGCGTGTACAGACCCTGGATGGTGTCCGACTCGACGGCGATGGCCGGCCACTCGCTCTGAGGGCTGCTGAGGATTCCCACTACCCGCTGCTGCAGTGTCGCGCTCATCGCATCCTCCGCCTTTCGCTAGAGAACGTTGCTCGTCCGCGCTGGTCTCGGCAGTGCGGCTTCGACCGGTTCCGGCGTGAAATCCTCCCCTGGATTGATGAATCGATCGCGCTCGAACCGGTATTGCTTGTCGTAGAGCTGCCGGTAGCGGCCTCCCTTGTCGAGCAACTCGTCGTGTGTACCGCGCTCGACGATCTCGCCGTGCTCCAGCACGAGAATCTGATCGGCGCTGCGAATGGTCGACAACCGGTGCGCGATCACGAACGTGGTGCGTCCGCGGCGGAGCGCCTTCAGGCCGTCCTGAATCATGGCCTCGCTCTCGCTGTCGAGGCTCGAGGTGGCTTCGTCGAGAATCAGGATCTTGGGGTCCGCGAGAATCGCCCGCGCGATGGCCACGCGCTGGCGCTGCCCGCCCGAAAGCCGTACGCCGCGCTCGCCGACGATGGTGTCGTAGCCCTTTTCAAACTCCTGAATGAATTCGTCGCAATGGGCGATCCGGCTGACCGCCACGATTTCGTCCCGGGTTGCGTGCGGACGAGCATACGCGATGTTCTCGGCAATCGTACCGTCGAACAGAAAGTTGTCCTGCAGGACGACGCCGAGGTGCTGCCGGTAGTCACGAAGCTTCACCGAGGTCAGGTCGTGGCCATCCACCAAGACCCTTCCGGAGAGGGGACGGTTGAAGGTCATGACGAGCGAGATGAGTGTGCTCTTGCCAGAGCCGCTCGATCCCACGAGCGCCGTCGTCGATCCCGCTGGCGCGCGGAACGACACGTGCTTGAGAACCGGGGCGCCCTGGTTGTACTCGAACGTCACGTCCTCGAAGGCGACCTCACCGCGGATGTCCGGCAACGCCGCGCGGGTCGCATCCTCGTCATCTTCGGTCGCCATGCGCCGGATCTCGCGGATGCGATCGAGGCCGGCGAACGCCTCGGACATCTGCGTGCCGATCGAAGCCAACTGAATCACCGGCATGACCATCAAGCCCGTGAACATGAGATAGGCGACGAAGTCACCAACCGTCATCTGGCCGGACCGGATGGACGATCCGCCGACCAGA
>JBKPSC010000084.1:0-11682 GCA_046734915.1 Acidobacteriota bacterium
AGCTCCATGTAGGGACGCGACAGGAGTTCGGCCTCGGTGTAGCCGAGCGCTCGCGTCCACATCGGATTGACGCGGGTGAAGTTGCCGTCGAAGTCGGCGATGCAGAACATGTCCAGCGTGAGCGCGAAGAATCGATCGAGCTCGTCCTGCGCGCGCCGCCGATCGATGAACATGCCGATCTGCTGACCGACGGTCCTGAGCGTCGTCAGCAGCTCTTCGTCGGCGTCGCGGATGTCGCGGCTGAAGAACTCCAGCACATGGAGCACCTCACCGCGCAGCAGGACCGGAAACCCGACGGCGGTGTGCAGGCCATCGCGTCCAGCGGCCGCCGCGCGCGGGAAGTTCGGATCGTCGACGACATCGCGAATCCAGGCGGGCTGGCCGGTCATCCACACCCGGCCTGGAAGGCCGACGCCGCGCTCGAAGGTGGCCGCGCTGCTGACCGTGTCGAATTCGGGAAACTGAGCGGAGGGGGCGTTCCAGATGTGGCCGCATCGCAGGGCGTCAATCTCCCGATCGATCGTCCAGATGCATCCATGTTCCCAGCCGAGGGTGCCGCAGATGGCGGCCAGAATCTTGGGCGCGGCTTCTTCCAGTGTCGAGGCGTCGAGCAGCGCACGCGCCGCAATGTATTCAGCGGTGAGGCGCCGTTCCGGCACCGTACCCGCACGCGTCGGCGGCACGTCGGTGGTCATTGGAGAACTCTATACAACACAACGCGCGATCGATACTTCAACCGCCAGCCGCCGCCGCTCGTTCTTCGTTCAGAAACCCGCAGATTTCATCGATGAAAGGCCGCCAGGCGGACTCGTGAGAGAGAATCAGGTGATTCTTGCTCTCGAGGGGCACGAAGCGGGCGCCCGGAATCTGTCGCGCCAGCATCAATCCGTGCTCGAACGGCACCCGGGCGTCTCCGCGGCTGTGTAGGACGAGCGTCGGAACCGTGATGTGAGGGAGCGATTCCGTCACGTCAATATCGCCGATGACGTTCAGCAGGCGGATGGCGGTCTCCGCCGAAGCGGAGACCCGCTCGAGTCCGTTGAACCACCCCATCTCTTCATGGGTCGCTTCCGGGACGATGAGCGAGGTGAACATCTGACGGGCGGCGGGGTTGTCCTGTCCCCAGCCATCGCGGATGAGCGTGATCGAGGCCTCGGCGCGGGCCACGTCCGCAGCGTTACCCCGCTGCCGCCAGCCCCTCGCAAAGCCTCCACACAATACGAGCCGCGACACCCGCGCCGGGTGGTGAACGGCATAGGCGATCGCTACCGGGGCGCCTTGCGAAATGCCCAGAAGTGCGAAGTGTTGAAGCTCCAGTTCGTCGACGACGGTCTCGAGGTCGCGAACGAACGCGTCGAACGAGAACTCGCTGACATTGCGGCCGGAGAGGCCGGTGCCTCGCTCGTCATACCGTACCAGCTGGTATTGCGCGGCCAGTTGGTTGAAAAGCGGCGACCAGACCGGGCTCCGCCAATCGAACTCCAGGTGATTCAGCCAATTGGCGGTCTTGACGAGCGGCAGGCCGTGACCCGCGCTTGCCACGGCCAGATCGACGCCGTCTGCTGCCCGACAGAATCGAATGCGTTGTTGAACGCCGACAGCCTCGGATGAGACCGGTCGAGCTCCCGGAGACATCATGCCGACATCGGATAGCTCTCGCACCTCACCCACGAAACGAAACCCGCGGCGCGTAACCGTCCGGATGAATCGCTGCGCCGCGCCGCTATCGCCGATGGCTCGGCGCGCGGCACCCACCCGACCAGTGAGTGCGTCGTCTGACACGCATCGCCCTTCCCACACGGTGCGGATGAGCTCGTCCTTACTGACTAACCGGTCACGGTGACGCAGGAGATGGACCAGCAGTTCGAAGACCTGCGGTTCGACGTGTGTGACCGCGCCATTTCGACGCAGCGCACCGCGGTCGCAATCGATCTGGCAGTCGCCGAACGCGAAGGTCATGCGGTGGTGGCCTCCACAAGAAATCGGTGTTTCTCCGGCGAAACCGCGGTGTTCGCTCAGGACTTCAGTGGACCTGCGGACGCATCATGCCGCCATGCCCTCGTCTGCGCAACTCCCCCGGCGGGCGCTGACGTTCGTCCTGGTTCACCCCGCGTGGCACGGCGCCTGGTTCTGGCGCAAGGTCACGCCGCGTCTGCGGAAGGCGGGGCGCGTGATCTTCACGCCAACGCTCACGGGCCTTGGTGAACGGAGTCATCTTGCCCAGCCCGGCATCGGCCTCGAAGTCCACCTGACCGACGTTGTGAACGTGCTGACCTACGAGGATCTCGGCGACGTCATCCTCGTCGGGCACAGTTCTTCTGGTGGCGTGATCACCGGCGTCGCCGACCGCGTGCCCGAGCGAATCGCGCGCGTCGTGTATCTGGATGCCTTCGTTCCTGATGACGGCCAGGCCGTGCTGGATCTCGTGACGCCGGACCGACGGCACGCGTTGGAAGAGCTGGTGCGGACGGAAGGCGAGAGCTGGTTCTTGCCACGTTTTGCGCCGCTTCCCTGGGAAAGGATCGTGCGCGAGCTATGGGGTGTGACTGACCGCGACGACGTGCAGTGGATGCTGGAGCGCCTGGGGCCAACCCCGATCGGGCACTTCAAAGATCCTGTGCGCCGCGCGAATCCTGCAGCAGAGAGGCTGCCGCGTGATTTCATTCGCTGCGTGCATTTCGGCAACCCTCGCTTCGACGACCATGCGGAGATGGCACGACGGTCACCGCTTTGGCGATATCGCGAGTTGGCAGCCCCCCATCACGCTCCCGTCACCATGCCGGACCAGGTTGCCGCTTTGCTGATCGACCTCGCGTCATGATCGACCGTCATGGGCCGCCCCACTCGACGTCGATCGAGTGGGGCGACAGCGCAACCATCAATGCCGGCAACCGAATCGCCGAGCCTCAACCTTCGACTGTGTAGATCTCACGACGGCCTTCCACCACGAGATCGTGGTATCCCTTCATGGCGTCCTGGAACTCTTTCAGTTCAGCCGACTGCCTGCTCATCTCGGCATACTTCTCCAGACTCTCGACTTCCATCTCGGAGACGACGGTCCAGTAGCGCTCGGCGCTGACATCGGTCATCACCCGCATGGGGCCAAGGCCCATTTGCCGTGATAGTTTTGCGAGCGCAAGAAATTTCTGCGCCATCGGTCGTGCCTGCCCGGGCTTGCAGTACATGATGTCTCGAACCAGAAACATGAGCGCCTCCTCGTGATGTGATGTCGCGATGGTCAGGTCGACGACCACCGACATGACGGCGGCCACAACCGATTGTCCATCAGCGTCACACGTCAATCCAGCCTGGCGTGCAGGTTCGGCACGGCTGATGCCGATCCCAGCAGAAAGTCGTTAAGGCGGCAGGTAGCCGAGAAAATTTCGTAAGCGCCGGGGGATTCTGAATTCTCATCGAGCCGATCAATGCGGACAGGTGATGCCGCTGGTGCCGCGAACGAGTACCGTCGCATCGCATGTGTACGTACCGAATGTCGACGTCAGCACATCGGCCCGCGTACCAAATGTCAGCTGAATGTCAGCCAGCGAGTTTCCCGTGATCGTCGAATTGCGGAGGACGACGCCGACCCCGTTGTCTGCGAGAAAACCAATCCTTCCGTTCTGAGTGCTGACGACCCGTGCCTGATTCACGAGCGTGAGCGTCGACCCGGCCAGCACCCTGACGCCGTTTCCGGTGTTGCCGTGTGCGTTGATGGTGCTGAAGCCTGGCGCTCCCGAGAATTGCGGCGTGTTGAACACGGTCATCACCGAGCTTTCGTTGATGAGCACGCCATCGCCGTTGTTGAAGCTGTTGAGCGTCGACGCGGCGTCCAGATCCAGACCCGCCTTGGAGTTCACCGACACGCCGCTCACTGGATTGCCAGAAGCGTTGATGGTGCCCCCGAAAGACACCATATGGGCGCCGGAGACGACGGTCAGGCCAGTGGCCAGATTGTTGTTCGTATTGATCACGCTGCTGGCGTCGTTGATGAACGCGTTGGCGCTGGTGGCAATCTGGATTCCCAGGGCGTTGCCGGACGCCGACACCGTCGCGTGCGAAAAAGTGATCGAACTGCCGTTGACGTTGATGCCGAAGACGCGGTTGCCGGTCGCGGACAGTTCACCGGTCACCATGGCCGCGGATCCGGTCTGCACATCGAGGCCGTGCAGGCCGTTCTGAGCCGTGGTCACGTCGGTCAGCACTGCGCTTGAAGCGGTCTGAAGAGAGATGCCGAAGACCGAGTTGTTGTGGACGTTGACACCGGTCAGCGCGAGATGAGCGCCGTTGACGGCCAGAATGCCGTTCAGGCCATTGCGGATCTCGATGCCGGCCAGGGACACGCGCGCGGCACCGGCAACGGTGACCGCGTCCTGGTTGCCGCCGCCGTCGATGACTGCCATGCCCACGCCTTGCAGCGTCAGGCCGTCGGTCTGGATCAGAATTGGGCCGGCGCAGACGCCGGTGAAGATGATGACCGGATCCTTGTCGGTGGCTGTCGCAACCGCATTGGCAAGAGACTTCTTGCCGCAGTCGAGCGGCGGTTGATCGGCCGAGGCGGGAGCCGCGGCGCAGACCAGGCACAAACCAGCCAGGGCAATAACAATCCCGAGACTGCGAGTCAACATGACCTCCTTGTCGTCAGACACAGCGCGGCGGCGCTAACGAGGCCGCGGACCGTAGACCGGCACCGGCCGGCCAACTTCGAGCGCGCCCAGATCCGGCGCCTGGCCGGTAAACGCATCGGTGACGTTCGGCAGTGCGATGCCGCGGTCGACAGCCGCGGATTCGGGCTTCAGCCTGAAGTCGAAGTCCTCGGCTCGGTACAGGCGCTGCACGGTCGCCAGATCCTTCGCATCGAGCTTCGTCACCTTCATGAAGATGTCGTAGTCGACGAGCACGCTGTGCTGATCTTGCTTCGTGGCCTGCGCGTAGGCCTCGAGCGTCGCGAACTTGCGCGTCTCGATCTTCGTCGCGCTGGTGCCGTCGGCGAGAATCGCGGCCACGCCCGCCGGCGGCGAGTTCCACTGAAACGATTCGGCGCCGGCGTTGGGGCGGAAGCCGTTGTAATCCGACGAGCTGTAGTTGGTGTTGGTGTTGATGTTGAAGATCGCCGCCTGCGAGTTCTGGCCGAGCATCAGATTGTTGCGCCAGTGGACGTTGGCCGACGCCCCGCCGCTCGTCTCGGTGAGGATGGTGTTGTTGTAGAAGAACACGCCCGGCGAGCCGGCCGTCAGCCGCGTCGAGCCGCCAGGAGCGTTATAGGCGATATTGCGGATGAAATAGATCGGCCCGCCGGTCGACGGTTGCGTGCTCATCGGGTGCGACGCGGAGTTGATCAGCATGTTCCGCATCACGCGGATGTTGTGCATGCTGCCGTCCATCTCGATCGAGTTGTCGTGCGCGTTGGTGATGTAGTTGTTGTAGATGTCGATGGCCGCCGGTCGGCGCTCCCAGAACTCCCGCGGCGGGTAGGTCGGTCCGTCGATCGGATGCGATCCGTCGGGCATGCCGTACATCTCGGTGTCGATGCCGTCGTGGAAGTCGGCAACGTAGTTGTGGGCGACGACGTGACCGGGGCCGTATAAGCGGATGCCGGTGTAGGACTTCATCACCGGCGGAAACTCCTGGCCCTCGACGTTCTCGAATTGCTGCCAGAACGCGCCGTTCCACCCAGTCAGATGCTTCGAGTCGTTGCGGCCGAGAAACACGCTGTCGGCGATGTAGAAGTCGCTCGACCCCGAATAGTTCGAGAACACCCCCATGCCGACGTCCTCGAACCGGCAGCGCTTCACCGTCAGACCCTTCGCCCCGGCGATGAACTGGGTTCCCGCCCAGATCGCAATCTGCGTATTCCGGAACGTGATGCCCTCGAAGTAGTTGTAGTCGGCCGCCTTGACATTGAAGAGGTTGAAGTTGCCCCGGCCATCGAGGATCACATCTCCATCGCCGGCTGCTTTGATGACGATGGGCCGTTCGGGCGTGCCGTCGGCCGTCAGATAGTACGTGCCCTCGAAGGTGGTGGTCGCGTTGATCTGCGTGTTGTTCGCATAGAACTCGTAGTGATACGCGTAGGTGCCGGCGTGAACGAGGATGGTGTCGCCCGGCTTCACGCGTGGACGGCCGCCGGGTGCGGTATCGCCAGCGCCGCAGTAGTAGTTGTAGGCGCACATGATCCCTTCGAAGGCCGGTTCGACTTTCGGACCCTTCCACTTCGTCGGGTAGACGTGATAGGTCTTGCCGTCCGTGACCGGTATCGGCTCGGGGCGCGTGCGTACGGTCACGATCTTCGTCGCATCCGCCGGGGCACCGTTGACGCCGTCGGGATCGGTCATCACGAAGCGGGCCTCGTAAGCGGTGCCCGGCTCCAGATCCAGGATGCTGCCGGCGAACATGTTGGGCGTGACCAGATTGAACACGTTCCGCTGGTAGACCTGTTCGCCCTGGAGCCGTACCAACGGCATGGCCTGGCGCCAGGCCGTCTCGCCCTGCTTTCTGAACGAGACGTCGACGGCCGCGTTTCGATTGCCGTCGCCGTCGATATGCCATTCAAATCCCAGGTTGATGAGCGTCGGATGCTCGATCACCAGCTCGCCGGGAGTGACCTTCGCGTCTCCGGGCGCCGCGGCGAGCGGCTGAGTCGCAGGCACGAGCCCGGCGACCAGCGCGAGACCAATGGAGACACTGATCCGAAAAAAGGAGCGGAATGTGTGCATAACTGGGCGAATTATACGACCGCGCAAATGCCGCCGGGCTCGTTACAAGTTGCAACAATCGCTCATCAGGTCTGCCTCCTGTTCGGGTCGGTTCGCTGCTAGCATCTCTGCTCTTATGCGCCACTCATTTGCTCTTTGCGGCCTGCTCCTATTGGGCGCCGGCGGCACTCTCGCGCAGCAGGGTGCCACCGAACGCTCCCCGAGTGGATCGGCAGCGTCGGGCGCGTGGTACGGCGTGCCCGTGCCCGCCGGTCTCGGCGATCCACACCGCCCGATTCTCGACATCTCCGCGATCAAACCCGCGCCGCCCGTCGTCCCTCCGGGCGAGGAGCGCAACGCTGAGCTGACCGGGGCCGCCGTTCGCACGCATCTCGAAGCCATCGTCGGTATCTCGCGCGCCGACCGGGCGCGGGGCGAGAAGGCGTGGGGCCGCATCACGGGATTCCGTGCCGCGGACGACACGCACGCCTGGGTGCTGCAGCAGTTCAAGGCGGCGGGGCTTCACGATGCACAGACGCAGACCTACTCCGCCACACAGGCGACCTGGTATCCAAGGGCGTGGGAGGTGAAGCTCGTCGCGTCGGCGAAGGCCGGACCCGGCAGCCGCGACGTCGTACTCGAGTCAGCCTTTCCGACGTCCGGCTCTCAGCTTCAGGGCGGGCCCATCAGCGCGCCACTCGTCTTTGTTGGCGCAACCACCGAGAAGACTCTGCCCGATGTGAACGTCAAGGGCAAAGTCGCCGTTCAGACGCTGCACCCGCAGGCCGGCGCGTTCTCCGAGCGCACCAGGACTACGGAGCGTGCGCGTGAGCTCGCAAAGCGTGGCGCCGTCGCCGTGCTCAACGTGATCGAGCAGGCTGGCAACATGCAGGTCCGCGATTTCAGCAACTGCGGCGTGCCCTGTTTCAACCTGGGAACTGACGACGGCCGGTTCCTGAAAGCAGTGGCCGAGCGTGCCAGCGCCGCGGGATCTGGAGATCTCAGTGTCGCGATCAGTCTCGAGACCGAAATGCGCCCGAACCTGCAGGGGCACAACACGATTGGCACCATTCCCGGCAGACGCAGCGATGAGATCGTGATCGTGAACGCACACGCCGATGGCTGGTTCGACGCGGCGGGAGACAACGGCGACGGCCTGGCGGTGCTGGTGGCGCTCGCCCGGCACTTTGCGAACGCGCCGCAACCCGAGCGGACGCTGCTCTTCGTCGCGAGCGGCGGCCATCACGGCGGTGGGATGAACGGCCCGGGCAATCTCGTGACGATGAACCCCGAGCTCGTCAAGAAGGCGGTGCTCGTCCTGAACCTCGAGCACATCGCGCAGCTGTACTTCCGCAACGATCCCTTCCGCGTCGAGGCTGCAGAGCAGCCGATGGGGTTCGGGATCTCGAACGAAGCGCCGGCCATCGCCGACGTTGCGAAGCGGGGCATGCAGCGTTACGGATTCGCCCTGCGCCCGGAGTTCTCCAATTCGACGGCCGGCGATCTGGGTGGCTACGCGCCGCTCGGCGTTCCACGAGTCCAGGCCATTCACGCCGGGCCGATGTATCACACGAGCGGCGACACGCTCGACACCATCTCGACGCCAGGGCTCGAACGGGCGGCGCGGTTTTACGCGTTTTTCGTCGACGAGGTCGGCAAAACAGAGCGCGCCGCGTTGCAGCCGAAGTGAGCACGGGCCGATCGGGTGAGACGAGGTTCTTGCTCGACAACACACTCGCGCCGCTCACGTTCAGCTGGGGCTTTCTCGACGCGCCGCTCGGCGCGGTCAGCGCGTCGTATGCGCGCTGGCAGCGAACGATTCTGCACTCGGTCAAGTCCACAACGCTGGACCTGCCGCTCGCCGAGGCGCCTCCGGCGGTTGGATCCGCTCGACATGGGCAGCCAGCGGGTCTTGTTCCTGAGCACACGCAGCCGCTGGACGGCCTGCTTCGACAACGGGGCCAAGGGCGGCAGCCCCACGACGTTCGTTGGAGAACTGGCGCAACGGTTGAAATGCAGCGGCGTCGCCTGCGCCTGCATACCGAACACCCTCACCCGGAACGACGCGGGGAAGCGCGGCACCTGGGGCGCGGTAAAGTTCACGCTCTTCGCTTCGGAGCCACGCGCCTTTCTCAACATCGAGCGGAGCATCGCAGTCATCAACGACGTGCGCGGCTGGGACTTCCACAGCCAGGGAGCGGTGCAACACTTCGAGCACGTCGAACGGTACGGCGCGGCGAGGATCGCCGACCGCTTCACCGCCGGCATGCTCGACGACTACTGCCACGCGCTCGGCATCCAATTGTTCGACGAGCAGTTCTACGGCGGGCCTGGCGTCGTGACGCACGCGTGTCCGTGGTTCCTGCCGAAGCTGCCGGCGATCTCGCTCTCCGAGGCACGACGGCAACTGGGTTTGGACGACTAGACGCGCTCGAAGACGATCGACTGGCGAGCGGTGGCCACGCGCAGAGAGCCGCCGTCTTCGGATACCTCGTAGAGCCCTTCGGCGAGCACACGATCGTCCTGAATGGCCCTGGTGACGAGCCGCCGCGGGTGATGCCAGCTGGCCGAGAGGAACATCCGGTCACCGAACGGAATAGGATGCTTCTGCCCGTCGATCTGAATCGCCAGCCTGTTCGCGACGTCACGCCCGGCGGTATCGACGGCAATCTGCGTGAACAGGAGCGTGTCGTCGACACGTTCTACGCCAAGCGTAATCGTACCGAAGAGCACAGGACCACTCTCCTGGTGTGAGACCCAGGTGCCGACCATCAGATCATCCGCACGAGGCGCGGTGGTGTTCTTGTCCAGGCGGCCAGTGACGGCAGGTGCCGATTGGACATCGTCGCCGGTGGGTGCCGCCGTGCGATCGGGCCTGGCCGATTCGATGTAGACCTTGAGATCGGCCCAAGTAGAGAAGCCGTAGCCCCGCGCGAGCGCCTGTTGAGCGTCGACCAGGCGCCAGTCAGGCGATCGCCGGCGCGCCACGCGCAGCACGTCCTTCGCCTGTTTCCTGAGGTGCTCGAGATTCGGAAGAGAAGGCAGCCGCTGAGACATCGTTCACCCCTTGTCGCCTGTGTCCGCTGACAGGCATCAAAGGACCGATGCTCGGTCGCCTACGCGCGCAGGTGGGATGGTCCCTTTCCGCGGACAGGACGCAGCCTGCGGCTGCGGCCTTGACCGTATCACAGCACCCTCGCGCCGGACAAATCCCCGGCGGCACGGAGGTTGTCGGCCTGATCGAAGGGTAGAATACGCGCGTGTTGAGCCTTCGTCCGGCAGCGGCGATTCGGCGGGTTGGTGCGGCGCTGATCGTCACCCTCGTCGTGACCGGTACGCTCGCCTACGCGCAGTACGGCCGGTTCCGCCGCGGCGCGCTGCCGTATGCCACGGCCGACTCCTTCGATGGCGCGTACCAGTTCTGCCGCGCCGAATTTAGTGGCATCAGAGGCGGTGACGGCGGCGGGTGGCTGACCGACTATCCGGACGTCGATCGCAACCTTTCAGTCCGTCTGGGCGAGTTGACCAAGACGCCAATCAGCATGGACCAGCGGACCGGTGAGCCCAAGCACATCATCGTGCAGCTGACGGCCCCGGAGCTTTATCACTGCCCGATGATCTTCATGTACGAAGTTGGCAACATGTTCATCGACGAAACCGAGGCGGCTGCACTGCGAGACTACCTGTTGAAGGGCGGCTTCCTGTGGGTGGACGACTTTTGGGGCGAGCGGGCCTGGAGCATCTGGGAGAGCCAGATTCGGAAGGTCTTCCCGTCAGGCACGCACCCGTTCGTCGAGCTCACCGTCGAGCACCCGTTGTTTCATCAGTTCCAGACCGTCACGAAGATCCCGCAGATTCCGTCCATCGATTTCTGGCTGGGCACCGGCGGCGCGACCTCCGAGCGTGGTCCTGACAGCCGGACGCCTCATGTGCGGGCGATCCTCGACGAACGAGACCGCATCATGGTGCTGATCACACACAACACTGACTTCGGCGATTCCTACGAACGCGAAGGCGTCAACCACGATTACTTCCTGACGTTCTCGGTTCCGGGCTACGCGTTCGGCATCAACACCCTCATCTACGCGATGACCCACTGAGCGCGTGGCGCTCGAGACTGCGGTCGCGTCTATTCCGGGTCGCAGGCCGGCGGCAATCGCCGCGGGCCGTAGTGCTGACCATGCACACCGGAAAACGCGTTCCGTTCCTGGGCGGTCATCGAGGCCAGCGCCGGCCCGCCTTGCGCGAAGATGCTGTGCCGCAGCGCGACCACAATCCACTCGTCGACCTGGACGCACCGATACTGCCGATCTGAAAATCTCCCGATCACCTCGTCCACGGCGGCGCGCCGGTCCGCGACCGCCGGGTGCACGAGCACGTCGGCCAGGACGTCGAGCATCATGTTCAGGTTGTCGATGACCGCGGCCGAACGGTCGTGCAAGGCGACCAGCCCCGGTGCAATCGCCGGCGCCAGCGGCAGTTCCGTCGGAAAGGCGTTGGGCGGGGAGCCGAAGGAGAGCTTCGCTCTGAACCGCTCGGCGACGGTCGCGAGGCCACGGTCGCGTTCAGCGGGATCGCCGAATGCGTCCAGCGGCTCGACCACCGCCAGCTCGTACCAGCGCGCGGCCCACATGAATCCCGTCAGCTTCGGATAGGGCAACTCGCGGCGAGGCTCGAGCTCTGGGGGAGTCGGGGGGACAAACGACGTGTACGCATGGTCGTACAGAATCGACATGTCCTTCGCCGCGTCAGGCAGCACGAGACCGGCACCGCTTCGATATTTGCGGACCGCCGCGTCGAGCGCGCTTTTGCGCTCATCCGGCGATCGGCTGGCATAGATCGCGATCACCTCGCGATGAAAGGCGAATCCGCCTCGGATGAGGGCTGCGCCGCGTTTCCCGATCGCTTCGAAGCCCGTCTCTGCTTCGGAATCGATACCTGCGGTGGCGGCGGTCTCGGAAACGCGGCGGATCATGCGCTGCAGAACATC
>JBKPSC010000085.1:0-6551 GCA_046734915.1 Acidobacteriota bacterium
GTGATACACCGCTTGTTCCCGAATGAATCTTTCGTGTTGAAAACCGCCAACACAAGCGAGTTCGTGGTGTAAGTTTGCCACTTGTATTTCGTCCCATTCGGAGGCAGTTGATGGAGGCAGTCCCCGTCAAGATCGTGCCGCGGACGTTCGGAGAAACCCGCCGGCGCGACTGGTGGTGGATCGAACCGATGATCGTGTTCACGGTCTTCGGCGGCTTTGTGGTGTATGCGACCTGGGCGGCGTTCCAGAACGCGCACTACACCTACGGCCCCTATCTTTCCCCGTTCTACTCGCCGGAGCTGTGGGGATCTTCTCACCATGCCTTATTCGGACCGAAACCGGATTGGTGGCCGGCGCTCGCGCCGTTCTCGCCCGCGCTGCTGATCCTGCCGTTCCCGGGTCTGTTTCGCTTTACCTGCTATTACTACCGCGGTGCCTATTACAAGGCGTTCTGGATGGACCCACTGTCGTGCACGGTGGGTGAGCCTCGTCACAGCTACTGGGGAGAGCGCACGCTCCCGCTCATTCTCCAGAACGTGCATCGCTACTTCGCATACATCGCCTGCATTTTTCTGCTGATTCTGTCCTACGACGTGTGGTTGGCGCTGTGGTTCACGAATCCGGCCACGGGTCAGCAGGAATTCGGCATCGGCGTCGGAACGCTGGTCCTCGCGGTGAACGTGGTGCTCCTCAGCTGCTACACGCTCGGATGCCACTCGATCCGTCACCTTGCAGGCGGCGTGAAGGACGAAGTTTCGAAGTCGCCAATGCGGCACACCTGCTACAACTGCTCGAGCGCGCTCAACGGCCGTCACATGCTGTTCGCCTGGATGAGCCTCTTCTCGGTCGCGCTGTCGGACCTGTATGTCCGTCTTTGCTCGATGGGCATCATCACTGACGTGAGGCTCGTCTGATGGCGGCGTATCAGAGTTACAGCTACGACGTCCTCATCATCGGCGCTGGCGGGGCGGGTTTGCGCGCCGCGATCGAAGCCGCGTCGAGCGGGGTGTCCGTCGGCCTCATTTGCAAGTCGCTGCTCGGTAAGGCGCACACGGTCATGGCCGAAGGCGGCATGGCCGCGGCCATGGCCAACAACGACGATCGCGACAGTTGGCGCGTGCACTTTGCCGATACGATGCGCGGCGGCCAGTACGTGAACAACTGGCGCATGGCAGAGTTGCACGCCAAGGAAGCGCCCGATCGCGTGCGCGAGCTGGAGGGCTGGGGCGCAGTGTTCGATCGTACGCCGGATGGGCGCATCAACCAGCGTAATTTCGGTGGTCACCGCTATCCGCGACTGGCGCACGTCGGCGACCGGACCGGACTCGAGCTGATTCGCACGCTCCAGGATCATGCCGTCTATACGGGGATGACCGTGCACATGGAGCACACGGTCATCGATCTGATTCTCGACAACGGTCGCGCCGCCGGCGTGCTCGCCTACGATCGCGAGCGCGGACGCTTCCACGTCTTCAACGCGAAGGCGATTGTGCTCGCAACCGGTGGCCTCGGACGCGCTTACAAGATCACCAGCAACAGCTGGGAGGGCACTGGTGACGGCCACGCGCTCGCCTATCGGGCCGGGGCAGAGCTGATCGACATGGAGTTCATCCAGTTCCATCCGACCGGGATGGTCTGGCCGCCGAGCGTGCGCGGAATTCTCGTGACCGAGGGTGTGCGCGGCGAGGGTGGCGTCCTCAAGAACAGCGAGGGACGCCGGTTCATGTTCGACGACATCCCGGACAACTACAAACCGCAGACGGCTTCCGATCCCGAAGAAGGCTGGCGCTATACCCAGGGCGACAAGAGCGCCCGTCGTCCGCCCGAGCTGCTCACCCGCGATCACGTCGCGCGCTGCATCAATCGCGAGGTCAAAGCCGGCCGCGAATCTCCACATGGTGGCGTGTTCCTCGACATCGCGTGGATCAAAGAGAAGCTCAAGGACTCCGAGGCGCACATCATGCGCAAGCTCCCGAGCATGTATCACCAGTTCAAAGAGCTCGCTGATCTCGATATCACCAGGGAGCCGATGGAAGTCGGACCGACGACGCATTACGTCATGGGCGGTGTGCGCGTTGACGCCGACACCCAGATGTCGACGGTCCCGGGACTGTTCGCCGCAGGCGAATGCGCGTCGGGCATCAACGGCGCCAATCGCCTCGGCGGGAATTCACTGTCCGATCTGATCGTCTTCGGCAAACGCGCCGGCGAGTACGCGGCCACGTGGGCGAAGGAGCACCCGGTTCCCCGTGTGGACGATGGGCTGGTCGAGAGCGCGATGCGCGCGTCGCTTGCGCCGTTCGAGCGTGGCGACCGCGGAGAGAACCCGTACAAGGTGCAATCCGATCTGCAGGAGACGATGCAGGCGCTCGTGGGAATCGTGCGCACCGAGAGCGAGATGCGGGAAGCGCTCAAGTGCATCGCACAGTTCAAGGAGCGGGCAGCGCGCGTCGGTGTCGCGGGTCACCGCGAGTATCACGCCGGCTGGCACACGGCGCTCGACCTGCGCAACCTGCTCACCGTGTCCGAGGCGGTCGCGCGCTCGGCGATCGCGCGCAAGGAAAGCCGCGGCGGTCATTTCCGGGAAGACTACCCGGACAAGGTCGCCGAGTTCAGCACGATCAACATCGCGGTGAGGCAGGGAGCAAGTGACGTGATGGAGATCGGCCGCATCCCGATCCCCCCGATCCCCGATCACCTCAAGCAGGTGATCGAAGAACAAAAAACGTAGGCCGCGCAGGCTGAAGCCTGCGCTCTACGAGGCGCTCGACAGAACAGCGTAGAGCGGGGGCTTCAGCCCCCGCGGAGACCATAACCAAATGGCCCTGAGTACTGCGACATTCAAGATTTGGCGCACGCATCCAGAGAAGGACGGTACCTTCCAGACCTTTCACACCGAGGTCAGCGACGGCATGGTCGTCCTCGATGTCGTTCATAAGATTCAGGCGGAGCAGGCGCCCGATCTGGCGGTGCGGTGGAACTGCAAGGCGGGCAAGTGCGGGTCGTGCTCGGCCGAGATCAACGGCCAGCCGCGGCTGATGTGTATGACCCGACTCAGCCAGGTCAACCTGCACGAACCAGTGACCGTCGAGCCGATGCGCGCATTCCCGCCCATCAAGGATCTCGTTACCGACGTGTCGTGGAACTTCCGCGTGAAGAAGGGTATCTCGAAGTTCAAGCCGCGCAAGCCCGACGCGCCCGATGGCACGTGGCGCATGGCGCAGAAGGATATCGATCGCGTGCAGGAGTTTCGGAAGTGCATCGAGTGCTTCCTCTGCCAGGACGTGTGTCACGTGCTGCGCGATCACAACAAGCACGACGAGTTCATTGGCCCGCGCTTCCTGGTCTACGCCGCGAATCTCGAGATGAATCCGCTCGACACCGAGGATCGCGTGCCTGCACTCAAGGACGCGCACGGCATCGGCTACTGCAACATCACGAAGTGCTGCACCAAGGTCTGTCCCGAGCACATCCACATCACCGACAACGCCATCATTCCGCTCAAGGAGCGCGTCGTCGATCGCTACTTCGACCCGATCACGAGGCTGCTGCGAATCTTGCAGTAGCAGCGGGCCTTCAGACCCGCCGAGGACGGCGGTCTGAACAACCACCCCCCCGCACTGTCTGGTCATTCGCTCACTCCGGCCAACCTGGTGATCCCGTTACGGTTCTGGAATCAGCCCGGCGGCCTGGACGTGCCGTCATGGGGCGTTCTGTGTCGTTTGTCCGGGTACATGGCTTGCGCCTGCTCTTGTTCGTACCTGGAGGCACAAGCATGTCGTGGATTCTGTTTGCCCTACTCGTGGTCGCGGGGTTCGCCCTGCTGAAGGTGCGCCGCCGGCGCAAGTCGCGTGATTTCGGGAGCTCGTATTCCAGTTCGAAGGCGGCGTAACTCAAAACGCCGCCGCTTACGCAGGATCGGGAATCGCTCGCGTGAAGGCCACACCCGCACGATAGGTGGGTGTGGGTCCGATTTCGAATGCGGACCACGCGACGATGGCTACGGCTTTGAGCGAACCGCGCTCCGGCCGCAGCACCAGGCGGATCCGTTGCCGCGGCTTCAGCACGGCTTCCGACCGCACCTGCGCGCCCACTGCTGACAGATCGATCAACGTTGCCGGCTCCCCGTCGATGAGCGCCTTCTCATCGGTCTCGGCACGGACGCGTGCCGCGCGCCTCTCGGGTCTCGGTGGCAGTGCCTGGGCCAGGCCGCTGAGCCATGTGTGTGGATCGAGCTCTCCAGGCCCGGATGACCTCAACGCTGCCGCCTGATTAGGTGGCAGCAGCCGGACCTCCGTTCCGCGCAGATACCGCTCGTCGTGCAAGCGGTGCATCAGCGCTGAGCCGGCGCCGTTCGCCGCAACAGCCTGTTCGATCACGACGACCTCGGGCTGCGCTTCGCCGATCAGATCGATGGCATAGGAGAAATCGGTCGGCGGAATCGAGATCACCTCACTCGTCTGACCGCCATACGCATTCCATGCCGCGAGAAGCGACTCCGAGCCAATGAACACCGTACGCGGGTACTGCGATGAACTCAGGGGAGCGGATTTCATATGTGTGATTCGACATGACAGTTTCGAGCATGAAGCCTGCCACGAAGGAAGTGCCGGCGAATGCACAGCCATTTCGAGCGGCGCCGTGCAGATGTTGCCGGTCGCACGATGGCGGCTGGGAGAGTCCGACGGGAAAAAGGTCCGGATTGGCTAGAAGTTCTGAGAATCCGTCCGGCTGACGGCCGACACTACCGCCGCGCCTGAAAAGCGTCAGCCTGTTCGTGCGCGTGATAGGACGAGCGCACCAGCGGACCTGATTCGACGTGTACGAAGCCACGATCGAGGGCCGCCTGCTTCAGTACGGCGAACTCGTCGGGATGGTAGTAACGCACCATGCGCGCGTGTTTGACCGAGGGACGGAGGTATTGACCGATGGTGAGGATCGAGACGCCGACCGTTCTCAGATCGTCGAAGACCGAGAGGATCTCATGGAGCTCCTCGCCCATACCGACCATAATCCCGGTCTTGGTGGCGATGTCCGGGCGATAGTACCGCGATCGATCGAGCAGCTCGAGCGATCGTGGATATCGGCCGCCCGATCGCGCCATCCGATAGAGGCGCGGCACGGTTTCGATGTTGTGATTGAGCACGTCGGGCCCGGCGTCGAGCACCGTCCGCAGCGATGACTCGATGCCCTGGAAATCGGGGATCAGCACTTCGATCCGGCAGCCAGGTACGCGCTCGCGCGTCAACCGGATCGTCTCGGCGAAGATCGACGCGCCGCCATCGGCGAGGTCGTCGCGATCGACCGACGTCACCACCGCGTACTGCAGGCCCATGCGCGCCACGGCTTCGGCGACCCGCGCCGGTTCGGCCGTGTCCAGCTCGTTCGGCTTGCCATGCGCCACTGCGCAATAGGCGCAGGCGCGCGTGCAGATGTCGCCAAGGACCATGAACGTCGCCGTGCCGTGATGCCAGCACTCCCCGATATTGGGGCAGTGCGCGTCCTCGCACACCGTGTTGAGCCTGAGGTCTTTCATGATCCCCTTGAGGCGGAGGTAGTTCTCCGATCCCGGGGCGCGGACTTTCAGCCAGGCGGGTTTGGGTTCTCGGGGACTGACAAACTGCAGGGGTGCTTCGACGGACATGTAGGCTCTGGTCTCGTGATTCGGGCTGCCTTTATTTTAGTCGACTTAGAATCGCCAGATGGACAAGCTGGCCATTACGTGGCTCGGACACTCGACGTTCCTGCTGCGCACTCCGGGACGAAAACGCCTTCTGTTCGATCCGTGGCTGGGGAACAACCCGTCGTGTCCTGACGCCCTCAAGAAGCCGCCGCAGGTCGACCTGATTCTTGCGTCACATGGGCACGGCGATCACATCGAAGATCTCGTCGCGTGCGCCCGCGCCAGCGGGGCGCCGGTGGTTGGCGTGTACGAGTTGTGTGACTGGGTCGAGCGAAAGGGCATCCAGAACACCGTACCCATGAACAAGGGCGGCTCGGTGACGATCGCCGATCTGACCGTATCGATGACGACGGCGAGTCACAGCAGCGGATTCATCGAGAGCGGCCAGATGATCTACATGGGCGAGCCGTGCGGCTTCATCGTCCGGTTGGAAGACGATCGGACGATTTACTTCGCAGGCGACACCGATGTCTTTGGCGACATGCGACTCATTGGCGAGATACACCGGCCCGACATCGCGTTTCTTCCGATTGGCGATCGATTCACCATGGGACCCGAAGGCGCAGCGCGTGCCTCCACGATGCTCGGCGTGAAGCAGGTCGTGCCGATGCACTGGGGCACGTTTCCAGTGCTTACCGGGACGCCCGCCGCGCTGAAAACACTCGTGGAACCGGCGGGAGTGCAGGTTCTCGAGCTGCAGCCGGGCGAGACAGCGGAGTAATGCAAGACACCGGGTGTGATTCCTGGCGATCGTGTGAAATCACACCCGGTGTCGTTCAGAAGAACTTCCTCGAGATATTGAACCCGATATACCAGTCTTCGCTGTCGGTCCCGCCCTGCGCGAGTTGTGCCATCGTCGTCCCGATAC
>JBKPSC010000086.1:0-8017 GCA_046734915.1 Acidobacteriota bacterium
CGGCATACGAGATGAAGCGGACCGTCTCGTGGGCTCGGAGATGTGTATAAGAGACAGCTGTCAGCCTGCGCTTGTCTCCATCGACGAAGTCGTTCAGCACGGCCTGGCAGCCCGGATTCGTCAGCCGCCGCCGGGCACCGGCTACAGCACGCTCCACGGCGAGCCGCGCCCGCCCTGTAAGGCGAAAATGATCCGAACTCGTCGAATCTGATTTCTGGATCGCTGCCGGGCGGCCTTGTAGCGGTCCCAGGCAGATCAATGCTGTGAATGTCGCGCATCCGCCGACAAGGGAGAGTCGCCTCAGGCGCAGACTCTTTGACGCAGCGAAGACCAGCACAATGCCTTCAACGAGGCGAGGCTTCAAGTCCAACGCCGGCTTGCTCGGCGGACGGGATTTGCGCGAGCCGTTGCGTAACTCGAATGTGGACGTGCGGGTCACGCACCAACGAACGTTCAGCTGAAGGTGATTACCCCGAGGTCTCGAATCCCAGTGAGAACGCCACCGCGTCCTTCGTGGAGGAACTTGACAATGCTGTGAGCGCGACTCGGCGCCCGCCGAACAGGCGGCCGTGGTTAAGGGGCCGGATTCACGCTGCAGGCGACTGGAATCGTTGGTCATCGACTATACTGGCTGTCGCGCGTAGGGGCGCATCCAGTCCGCGGAAAGGGCCGTGCCCACCCACACTCGTTCGGCCACTACGAACCTTCTTTCAGCCTGATCTGTGCGGACTCTCAGGCGCGTGACGAAAGGAGATTCGTATGTACCCCAACCCCCAGGAGGCGCTGCCGCTTCCGCCACGTCCCTGCCTCGAGCAGTACAAAAAGCGCGCGAAGGATCTGGTCAAGGCCTGCAAGTCGGGCACCCCGGAAGCGATCCGCACCTGGACGACGCAGTGGATTGAAACGCTCGCCGAGATCCGGCCGGAGTCCGACCGGCGACGCCAGCGCGAAGAAATCGATCGGCTGGCGGAGTTTGCGCACCGGAAGCTCGCGCCGAATGGCGGCGGCTCCCGCCGGTGCGGGCTCGCCGACGCGCAATTCATCATGGCGCGCGCCCACGGCTTTTTGAGTTGGCCGAAGTTCGCCGCGCACCTTGATTCGCTCGCCCGGGCGGCGTCGACGGTGTCCGCGTTCGAGGCCGCTGCGGATGCGATCGTCACGGGTGACGCGCCACTGCTGCGCCGGCTCCTGCGCGAGCACCCCGATCTGGTCCGCGCGCGATCGACGCGTGAGCACAACGCGACGCTGCTGCACTATGTCTCGGCGAACGGTGTGGAGGGCTATCGGCAGAAGAGTCCGAAGAATGCCGCGGCGATGGCCGAAATACTCCTGCAGGCCAGAGCCGAAGTCGATCCGGAAGCCGATGTGTACGGTGGGGGATGCACACCGCTCGGTCTCGTCGCGACGAGCACGCCTCCGCTCCTCGCGGGCGTGCAGCGCGACGTGATCGACGTGCTCCTCAGGTATGGCGCGCGAATGGATCACCCGGGAAGCACCGGCAACCGGAGCGCGCTCGTGCGCGGCTGCCTGGCGAACGGTTGTCCCGAGGCAGCGGAATACCTCGTGCAGCGCGGCGCGCCGCTCGATTTCCCGGGAGCGGCAGGCGTGGGCCGCCTGGACGCTGTGAAGCGCTTCGTCGGCGACGCCGGCACGCTGTCGGTGGAGATCACGAAGGCGCAGTTGGAGGACGGCTTTGGCTTGGCGTGCGTCTACGGCCGCGCGGAGGTGGTTGACTTCCTCCTCGATCGCGGCATCGAGGTGGACCGTGAGCTTCGGGTCCACGGGGACGGGCACACGGCGCTGCACGTGGCGTCGTTCCATGGGCACTTGGACATCGTGAGGTCGCTTGTACGTGGCGGCGCCGACGCGAACGCGCGGGACAAGACCTGGAAGACACCTCCGCTGTACTGGGCGTACGCCGGCTGGTGTGAGAAATCCGACCGCGCCGACGAGCGCTATTTCGACGTCGTGGCGCTGCTCGTCGCGGCCGGCGCGGTCGTGAATCCCGAGATGCTCGACTGGGAGCCGGTACGTGCCGATCCGAGAATGCGCGCCGCACTAACGCCTGGTTCGCCGCGTTGAATAGTCGCTCCCAGGACAGCCCTCATTGCCGGAAAGGTGGCCGGAGGCCCAGTCGTTGTGGGAGACAGGAATTGACCCTACGGCAAGGGCTACTATAAGAACTCGCCCGGTGGGCAGCCTTGGATCGCCCGCCTATGTCATGGCGGAGGAGTGTTCTATGAAACGAGCGCTGGTGTCTGCCGCCGTCCTCCTTCTGCTGATCGACCTTCGCGCGGCGCCGGCTCCTGCGCTGACCTCGTCTGGCGCGACGTCGTTGTCGCAGTTCTTCAGCGACGCCATCGCGCCCCGCGACGTCCCGGGCATCGTCGCGATCGTCGTCTCACCCGACAAGGTGCTGTATCACCAGGCTTTCGGCAAGATGAACGTGGCGCAGAACGTGCCGATGGCAAAGGACGCGATCTTTCGCATCGCTTCGATGACGAAGGCGGTCACATCGGTCGGCGTCATGCAGCTCGTCGAACAAGGCAAGCTGCGCCTCGAGGATGATGTGTCAAAGTTCATCCCCTCGCTGGCATCGCCGCAGGTCCTCACCAACGTTGACGAGAAGGCCGCGACGTATCAGACGCGGCCGGCCTCGCGGCACATCACCATCCGGCAACTGCTCACGCATACATCCGGGATCGGCTACTCCTGGTCCGATCATGGCCTGGCGATCGCGCAGAGGAAGACCGGCGCGACCAACGATTCGCAACTGCCGCTCGTCAATGATCCGGGCTCGCAGTGGACCTACGGCGCCAGCACTCGCGTTCTCGGCGATGTGATCGAGAAGATCACCGGCGAGCGCATCGATGCGTATCTCGAGGCGCACATTCTTGGTCCACTCGGCATGCGCGATACCACGTACACCGTGCCCAAGGAGAAGTCCGTGCGCGTCGTAACGCTGCATCAGAAGGTAGACGGCAAGATCACCGAAACGCAGAACCCGGCGGTGATCCCAGCGACGATTCGCGGCGATGGTGGACTCTTCTCGACCGCGGCCGATTACAGCCGGTTCGTGCAAATGATCCTGAACAAGGGTCAGCTCGGCGGAACGCGCATCCTCAAGGAGAGCACCGTGGCGGAGATGTCGAAGAACCAGATTGGGAGCGTCAAGGTGCGGCTCCAGCCAAGCGCCGATCCGCTTCGTTCGAAGCCCTATCCGCTCGGCGCCGGCGAAGACGTCTGGGGCCTCGGCTTCCAGTTGGCCTCGCCGACGTCAGCCAACGCCTCGATGCGCAGCCCTGGCAGCATGAGTTGGGCCGGCATCAACAACACCTTCTATTGGATAGACCCACGTAAGCAGATCGGTGCGGTCATCCTGATGCAGATGCTGCCGTTCTACGACGAGAACGCGATTCGAGTGCTGCAGGGCTTTGAGGAACGCGTCTACCAGAATCTAAGCAACAAAGAGTGATGCCGCGGTCGGCGCCGTGAGACTACACGCCCTGACGCATGTACTTGGCTATCGCCGCCACCGAGCGATCGACTTCCGCCATGGTGTTGTAAATGTGCGGCGAGAAACGGATGCCCGGCCGATCGGCTCCGCCTCGAGTCGCACAACCGATGCGGTCGTTCCGGTATAGCGCGGCCGAGAGCTTCGACACATCCAAGGTCCCTGGCCGGAAGCTGACCACGGCACCCGAACGCGACGGTTCCGGATGCGTCCAGAGCTGCACGCCATCGATGCGGCGGAGTCCGGCCATCAATGCCTGGCCGAGCGAGCGCGACCGCTCTTCGATGGCCTTGCGGCCGATTTTGGTCTGGAAGTTGATCGCCTCGCCGAAGCCGATGATGGCGGGCTCGTCCCGCTGTCCCATGGCTTCAAGGGTGCGCGCGATGCCGACCGCGCCCGGATAGGCGCTGATGATGCTCGGGTGGATGCTCGCCTGCGCACGCGCGTTGACGTACAGAACGCCAACTTCTTTGGGACCGCACGGCCACTTGTGCGCGCTGCCGGTATAGAAGTCCGGCTGGATGTCACTGAGATCCAGATCGAGCAATCCAAACGTGCACGCGCCATCCACCAGCGTCAGAACATCGCGCTCGCGGGCAATCTGACACAGCTCTCTGGCCGGTAGGAGATCACCCACCGTGCTCGTATGGTGCGTGAATGCGAGCACGCGCGTCCGAGACGTGATCGCTTTTCTGACGGCGTCGAGGTAATACTCCGGACCCGGATGCGGCGTGGGCTGGCTGACGGTCGTGACCGCGTATCCGAACCGCTTGGCCTTCTGTGTCCAGGCGGCGTTGTTGCTCGGGTGGTTATCGGCAAAGACGATGACCTCGTCGCCACTCTTGAGATCGAGACCGCTCGACACCATGTTGTTGCTCTCGCTCGTATTGCGAGTGAGGACAATCTCTTCGGGCGTGACGCGCAGGAATTTGGCGACCAGCCGTCGCGTCTCCTCCTTCCCGGCGCTCATCTTCTGCCGGTTGTCGAACGACGGGTCGCCATCCATGTCTTTCGTACTGCGATACATGGCCTCCAGGACCGGTGCCGGGGACGGACACAGGTTCGCCGCGTTCAGAACGCCCAACTCCGGCGGCATCAGGAACTGCTGCCGCACCGAAAGCCAGAACTGTTCGTCGATCCGTTCCGGCGCCTGCTCCAGCGGCGCAGGCCAGGCGAACGAAGGCTTGGACAGAAATACCGAGCCGCTCAACGCCAGAAATCTCGCGAACTCTCTCCGGCTCACGCGTGATTGATTTCGTGACACAAGAGCCTCCTCAGTCACCGCCAGACTACTACCACAGGGTCGTGGTCCGCCATTTCTAGTCACGTCTCGAGCGCCACTCAGCGCAGTCGGTGGGCAGCGAGATCCAAATCACCAACGGCCAGAGTGCTGCGCCAACTGCGGGCGCGGTCCACAATCTCGTCGGTGACGGCGGCGGCGCCACGCTGGACGGCAGACAGCAACGTCGACGATGGCGCCCAGAACGTTCCGGTGGTGAAAAGCGATGGTCTCACGTAGATCAGACTCTCGTTGTTCTCTGGAGCGCCGGTGGCGAGCCAGCGGCAATCCGAAACGATGACATGCGTGGCTGACAACGGCGGCCGTCGGGCAAAGGCGACAGGCAGGCAGTCGCTGATTCCCCCATCCGTCAGAAGCAAGTGTTCCTCACCACATTGGACACGGACCGATGGGAACAGACACGGGATGGACGCGCTTGCGCGGACGGCGGCGCTCACGCTCACGCCCCGGTCGGACCCAGTCGAGAAGTACCGTGGTCGGCCGCTCTTCAGCTCGTGGCAGACGATGCCCAGTCCGCGAATGCCGTGATGAAGGCGGTCGAACGTTGCGCACTCGAGCTGCTCGAGGCGCGTGGGAATCAAACCGCTTGCTCTCCTCAGAATCCTATCGAGCCGGTATCCCAGACGGACGTTCAGGCTGTGGGCAAGCAGATGGCGACCTCGAAATTTCCTCGAGTCGCTCGTCAACTCATCGAGCCCGAGTCCGACCGCCGCATAGTAGGCAGCCACCACGGCGCCCGCGCTCGAGCCGACGATGATGTCGATGGGAATATTGTGGGCGCCGAGTTGTTGAAGAACGCCGATATGACCGGCACCGCGCAGCCCTCCCCCGCTCAGCACCACCGCGATGCGAACCGCCGGGTTGCCGTCACATCGGGAGGAGCGGCTGCTTCCCGGTAGCACCTGACGTGACCAGGCCGCTGCCGCGCGGTCCGTTGACACAGATATACCCGCTCTCGTCAGTATAGAGCGTTGCTTGAAGGGTGCTGGACGGTCAGTGGATGAGTTTTGATCCCCGTTCCACGTCGGTCGGCATCGAGGGCGTGGCCCATGGCGTGCGACGAACCTGCCTCGGCACATTGCTCGTGGCGCTCATCGCCGGCCTCTGGGCTCAGGTCCCAGTAACCACGCAGTCCTCGACGACCTGCGCGGCGGCCAATCCGTACGACGCGGAACCCGACAACGTCGCGATTCAAAATTGCCTCGCCGGTTTCGACCGCGTGCTGCTCGAGCCCGCCGGGCGTCCAGGATACGTGGGCTACCTGATCGCGGATACGGTGCGGTTGCGGCGCGACGGCGTACTGCTCACTTCCTCGAAAGCGCCCGCGAAGGTCTTCCTCATCGCTGCGTCGGCTCTGGCCGTCCCGATTTTTCGATCGGAGGCGAACGGCTTCGAGATCTCCTTCATCCGGTTCGATGGCAACAGAGACGCACGCGACGTTCGCATCAGGCCCTGCACCGAAGTGCGAAACTATCGGAACGTCGAGTTGTCGGGCGTGGCATTCAAAGTGCGATACAGCGAATCGACTCGTGCGGTCTGCGCATCGGGTATGACGATCGGTGCATCGTCACGCTTCGAGGTCGCCAACAGTTGGTTTTACGAGAACGGACGGCAGCCGGAGGATGCCAGCGAGGTGTCCGGTTTGTGGGCCGACGGCCTGAACGTCTTCAACACGACCGGTGCGACCATCCGCGACAACACGTTCTGGGACAACACAGACGTGGACCTCGTCATCCACGGCGGTCCCGGGTGCGCTGTCTATCGAAACACAATCGAGCACTTCGACCGCTACGGATTCGCCGGGATGCAGGTGGGGTTTCCCGATCGATCCGGATGCGAGATCAGCGAGAACCGCGTGTCGTCGGCGCGCGATCGGCTCGGCTTCGGCATCGTTGTCGGTTGCCATCCCTGGGCCCAATGCGAAGGCGGGTACGCCACCGACCTGTGGGTTCACGACAACGTCATCCGGGGTGCCGTCGTCAACCTCGCAGTCGATGGCTTGAATGGAGGTACTGTGGAACGCAACGTGATTGCGGGCGCGCAAGGCTCACGCGTGATGAATTGCCTCGAATCCGCCGACTATATCGCCGCGCACGTCATCAATGCGCGCCTGCAGAGCGGCTTCCGCGTCCGCGTCGCGGACTTCGGAGCTCCCTGTCCATGACCACCGCGACAGAAGCGGTCACCGCAAAAAGGTGGTGTCTTCCGGTTGCCGGTCCACGACTCGATGCGGGTCATCACGTAGCGATCGACGACATCCTCAGCGACCAGGGATCCGAGGGTGCCGGCCGGGGTCACGACGTGGTCGACCCAGCCGGTCGTGCCGGGGTGCATGCCGACGCTGCCGATTGAAGCCTCACTCAGCGGGCCGAACTCGAACTGCAGGCTGTAAGCGGCCGCCCATGCCGTGGCGCGTCCGCGGCTGACCCAATACGCTTTCGAAAATCCCAATTGCGGGTCGTGACTGCCGGCTTCGTGCTCCAGCACCAGAAGACGGAACGAGTCGGCAATGGCGCCCTTTCATGTCGCCGGCTTTGGCCGCTGTGTCACGCGCTTCCTGACTCAGCGCGGCGGGCGACGCCTCATGATCTGCGGCTTGCACGAAAACACCGACGGTGGTCGAGAGCACGACCGCCAGGGTGAGGATGGCCGTGAAAATGGTCCGGGTCGGAATCAGCAGGTTGCGCGAGCAAACCGGCGACGTCGCACTTCGTTCAGTCTACCCGCGATTGTTGGCAGCAACCGTCGCCGACGTCACACATGGCATGAAAGTCGGAACGTCACGGACGAGATTGTGGCGCGATGGGATGGGCCAGCGTGTACAATTGTCGCCGGCCGGATTCGAGCCACTGACAGCAACGGGCTCGGCATCCTCGCCTCCGCAGAACGCTCTGCGCATCGACGCAGAATCCGTTTGCGCCCGTAGCTCAACTGGATAGAGCGTTGGCCTCCGGAGCCAAAGGTTGCAGGTTCGAGCCCTGCCGGGCGCGCCACTTTCCGCCGGAATTCTCAGGTTTCCCTTCAGCGCGGGCACGCCTTCACGCATCAACGAACGCGCGTGACCGGTCGCCGGCGCTCCAACTGAAATACATCTTCGCCGGCTCATCGCATCAGCGACCGGTCACTGACGGTCGAAGGGACAGACAAGTCGCGCGAATGGTCGCCAGGGTCGGCACGAGGACTTTACTGTCCCGCGGCTCGAT
>JBKPSC010000087.1:0-4635 GCA_046734915.1 Acidobacteriota bacterium
GGCAAGACCAAGGACCACACCCGGCGCGTACAGCAGCGGCACCCACAGCCGTCGCTTCTGCGCGATGCGCCAGGGCGCACGCTCGGGGAACACCAGCGTGAAGTGCAGCAGGAGCGGCGGCAACGCCGTCATCGCAATGGCGTCACCCCAGTAGAAAATCCAGTCGAGACGGTCCAGCGGGCCATTGAACGAAAACGTAAACGCCCCGAAAAATGCGACGCATAGCCAGAAGAAATGGAGTGTGGCCTGATCGGTGGGCCGACGGAGGCGAACGGACGCGCCAACGAGGAGCGTAAACAGACCGACAGCCGCCAGCACGAAGTACATCGTGCGCGGCGTGTACAGTGGCGCCAGAGCCACCGTGATCGCCTGCCGCGTTTCGAGGCGGACGATCGAGTACACGAGCTGTGTTCCCTCGTGCCCGCGATGATGAAACTCGATGACCGCTTCGGGTGTTTCGACCGGTTGCCCGTTCACCGCAACGAGCACATCGCCGGCACGAATGCCGGCGCGATCGCCCGCCGAGCCGGCGGCAACTAGACTTGCAGTAACGCCTTCGCTGCGTCGAGCCCAGAGGACGCCATCCTCGACCTCGTGCCATCGCAGCCGCATCGCGATGTTCGCGACGCCGAGACAGACGAGCACGACAACCACGGCAAGCGCCGCCACCGAACGCGTCCAGGCGCGCCAGCGAGTCTCTCGTCGAGGCAGGACAAACGGGACAACAGACATCTGCGGTTGTCCGCCATTACATCACTTAACTGCAAGCAGGATAAGGCTTTTGAGCGCCCCGTCGTGGAGGCATCGAGTGGCTAATCCAAGGGAATGGATCGAGATAGGCGTGTCAGACCAAGGCCGTTGACAATCGGGGCTCGGCGTCAGAAATGGAGCGTGACACCGCCGACAATCCGCTTCGGCGGCCGAACGGTGAGGAGTTCATCGTAGACGGATTGGTCCGGTTCGACCTCTTTGAAGAAGTTTCGAATGGCCACGAGCATTTCCCAGCGCGCGCTCGTAAAGTTCATGAACGGGAGGGATTGCCGGACCTGGACGTCGAAGCGGGAGTCAATGCGCGACTGATTGCCCTCGGAGCCGATCGAGCGGGCAAACCCATTGCCTATGCGATACAGCAGAAACACCTTGGTCGATGTTTCCGGGACGTCTGCCTCAATTGATGAGGTTACGTCCTGCAGACGCTCCGAACCGCGGCGAATCGTCGATGGAGACAGCAGGTAGATGTATCGAAGACCATGCGCCGGCGTCATCCGAGCGGTGGCGGAGGTGTAGGCGACCGACCCTCGTACGCGCGACCCGAGCGCCGATCGGAGCGAAACGGTGCCGCCGTTGGCTTCGCCGTCACCCACGTTCCCGACGACGTAATGGCCGAGCGAGCTGGCGGGAAATGTCGGCACGTCCGCGCCAAAGATCGTGACCAACTGGTCATCGATGTCCTGATGAAACGCACGCACGCCGACCGTGGCAACACCGAAATCCCGTTCGAGCTCCGCGTCGATCTGTCCCGTTCTCTCGGCGTGCATGGGCTGACCTGGGCGCACCGACGAGAACGTGCGCTGCGGCGGCAGCCAGATGCCCTCTTCGCTAGGGGGCGCGAATTCGGCGGCGCCCGGCGCATCGGCGCGGCTCGAAATGGCCAGAGACACCCGCGTGCTCTTGAACGGCTTCACGACGACTTCCGCTCGCGGACTGAACAGTCCGCGCCGATCGAGATAGTCGTACCGCGCGTATGAAGCGCCGTAGGTGACGGCCAACGCGGGAGCGATCGTGAAGGTTTCGAATCCGTAGAGAATGCCGGCGTTGCGTGAGGTTTCCGTCACCTCGCGCAGGCTGAGCGGGTTGCCACCCGAATAGCGCTGCGTGCTGTACGACATCCCGATGTCGTAGGCATGGCGCGCCTCGCCACGCGTCTTGTAGGCGCCGGCGACGATCCAGGAGGCGATATCCGCCTCGGTGATGGCGGCGCGCACCGTCCAATCCGCCTGACTGCCAACCGGTGCACCGACCTTGACGTAGGCGATGCCGCGGGCCGGTGCGCCGCCCGACAGGAGCTGCTCGGGCGTGTCGAACGAGTTCGTCGTGAGCAGATTGACCTGGCCCGAGAACGGCGTGTCAGTGAAAAAGTTCGACGCCGCCCGCGCTGGAGAGCTGACCGCGCGACCGAGCAACACGGCCACTGATCCGACCTCCTCGGGATCGTCTTCGAGCAGGACCTCGGTCGGCAATTCGGTATCCCTGAGGATGCCGCGGCGCGCGTGGCGTAGCCGCCACGCCGTTTCACTGTGATCGTCCTTTGTGTCTGCCGCCGGCTCCGTTCGCTCTTCTGGCTCGGGGGTCTGGGCAGAATCATCGACCAGCGGCGAAAGACCCGCCGCCAGCACGGTGGGAGCCGCATCGGCGCTCCGCATGGCGATGATCCAGGCGGTCCTCGCGCGCGGCTTCACTGCTACCGTCTGCGATTTCGGCGAGAGGTACCCGCGGCAGTGAGCGCGGACGAGATAAGGGCCGGGCGCCAGATTCGGCACCTCGAACTGACCCGCGTTGTCGGTCACGGCGAACGTCGTAGTGGACCCGACGATTGAAACGACCACACCGGCAATGGGCTCACCGCGCTCGTTGTGCACGGTGCCACCGATGCCGGTATCAGCGGGTGTGGCAGTGGCGATGGCCGGCGGAGAGGCAGGGCCGGTCTGAGCGGATGCCGCCGCAGCAGGTCCCAGAAGCACGGCGACGCCGATGACGACCGACGCCGCCTGCTTCGAAATGCCTCTCATGTCCAGCTCGCTCGGTTCAGACCTCTTGGGTCCTACGATCCGACGACCGTGAAGTTCACGTCGCGCGTCAGTGTCTTGCTCGCCAGCTTGTCGGTGACCTTGATCTCGAGCCGGTAGTCGCCTTCGGGGAACGAAGCGAGCGGCACCGCTTGCCCGCTCTGCAGCTGGTGGCCTGCGGCGAAATCGAACGCCGGTGGCAGGGTCTGCGCATTCAGTGCCTGAGGATTCGTCTTGTTGAAGAACTTCTCGGCACCCGACTGCTTCACGTAGAAGTTGTACTCGACCGTCACGTCCGGCTTGTTGGCGGCGTCGGTCTTCGCGTTGTAGATGAGCATGAAGGTCGACAACTCGGCCTGCTTCGTGAACTTCGAGGTCAGCGCCGGCACAATCTCCATCGACCCCATGGCGTACGGCCGGTCGGCCTGCTGCTGGGGCGTCAACGGCGCGGCGAGCGGCTCAATCGCCTTCGCAATCATGACGGTGCTGGTCGTGAACTCGCCATTCCACAGGTCCGGAATCTCGACGTCCTGATGGATCATCGCCGTTTTCGGCTGCGCGTTCTTTTCCTTCGACGGCGGCTCCTTGGCAACGATGATCACGTCGTACGGACCGGCCGGCACCGTGAACGACCGGTTGATATTGGTCACGCCGGATCCGCCGTCAAGCGTCACGGTCGTCAGATCCTCGTAGGCGTAGCCCTTCTTCTTGTTCTTGTCTTTGTCGTCCTTGGCTTCCGCGGCGGGAGGGGCTTTGGAGACCACACGCCAGTAGAGCGAAACCGTCTTGGCGGAAAGCTTCGACGCATCGACGCTGACGGTGAACGGAACGTACTGCAGGTTGCCCTGCGCCTTGAGCAGGTCGTTATGAACCCACGTCAGCGCGATGTCGTTGGCCGTCGGCTGACCAGCGGGTGGGCCATCCACTACCTTGACGATGGCCTGAAATTCCTTCTTCTCCGCATCATTCAGCTTTCGCTCGCCCTGAGCGAACAGAGTGGCCGAGCAGATGACCGCTGCTCCGGTGCCAAGCGCGATTGCGCTGCGCAAATTCACCATAACGGCAATTCTCCCGATGTTAAAAATCTCAAACGAACAAGTCATCATAGGCAGAGGGAAACGTCAAGTCAAACCATTCTGCCAACAGCACTTCAGGCCCGCACGAAGCCGCCCGGCCGTGCTATCATCGCGGCGCCGGCGGTCCATGAAGCCCATCGAGGTTACGTCTCCCTTTTCAGGCAGGCGTCCTCGTCCATTCCGGAATATCACGATTCATGCCGGAACAGCCGGAACGCAGCAGAATCTGGCTACCGCCGACCTTGCCCGATCGCGACTGACTCATGTCTGCGTTACTCGATGACTGTCTGGTCATTGTGCTCGCTGGCGGCGCCGGCGAGCGGCTCTACCCGCTGACCAAAGATCGCGCGAAGCCGGCCGTCTATTTCGGCGGACCGTATCGGATCATCGACTTCGCCCTCAGCAACTGCATCAATTCCGGACTCCGCCACATCTTCATCGCGACGCAATATAAGTCACTCTCTCTGAACCGTCACATCCGGATGGGCTGGAACGTCGTCTCGGAAGAGCTCGGAGAGTTCGTCGAGATTCTCCCGCCGCAGAAGCGGGTCAGCGAGCATTGGTACCAGGGCACCGCGGACGCCGTCTACCAGAACCTCTATTCCATCATGCGGGAGAACCCGCGCTACCTGATCGTGCTGTCGGGCGATCACGTTTACAAGATGGATTACGCGCGCATGCTGCGCTCTCATCAGGAACGCGGCGCCACGGTCACGCTGGCGACGATTGAAGTGCCGGTGGCCGAGGGCCAGCGCTTCGGCATCATCGCCATC
>JBKPSC010000088.1:0-7282 GCA_046734915.1 Acidobacteriota bacterium
TCGCACCGTGTACGAGAGATCGAGGCTCCCCTGATTTTTCGGCCGCCGCAGCAGCGGATCGCCGACGGAGAACGGCGGCGGTGCGACGCCGCCGAGCCCGTCGACCGACAGGATTTCGGTCGAGAGAAAGGTGTAGCTCGCGCTCGCCTGCAGACCGTGCGGCAGTCGGACGCGTCCTGACAGCTCGAGTCCACGGGCGCGAGCGTTCGAGATGTTGTCGCTGCGGTACCGGCTCGCGCCGCCGATCGCCGTGCCGACTGTGACAATGACGTCGTCGTAGCGATTGGCGAAGAACGCCGCATCCAGGGCAACGGCGCCGGCGGCGAGCTGCTGCTCCAGGCCGACCTCGAAACTGCGGCTCCGTTCCGGCTTCAGATCTGGATTGTCGGTGAAGGCGACTTCGAAGGCGTCGGGCGGACGAATGCCGGTGCCGGCGCTCCCTCTGACCCGAGTCGTGGCGGATGCGCCCGGAGGTGAGAGCAGGTATGACGCCGCGATCTTCGGATTCACCGAGTTCACCGTCTGCTCGGCAAAGGCCGGGCGCGGTTGGAACGCGAATGGATCGGGCTCGACCTCGTCACGCGTCAGGTGCTCGAGGCGGACGCCCCCCGTGACGCTCAATCGGGCGCTGGCGGCCAGGCGCGCCTCGCCGAAGACGCCGAGGTCCCTCCGCTTGATCGGGATTGGCGTTCCGGCTGTGCCCGTGACGTAGGTGCTGTTGCCTTGTTCGTCGACGAACTCGACCCCGCCAGACGCGCTCAACACCGGGCTCACGATGACGTCCTCCTGCACGCGGCCGTCGAAGCGCTTGGTTCCGCTCGACGACGGGCCGAACGGACTGGTGAAGTCGCTCGAGAGGTCGGCGTAACTGGCTTCAAGCCGCTGTCGAAGCGACTGCGTCCACGGGTGTGTGACGCGTGCGCCGATGCGGCCGGTGTCGTTGGTTCCGCGCGAGATGCGATCGACCCCGGTAAAGGCGCCAATCGGATCGCTGCCCCATGGACCTGGAAAGCCGCGTTCGTCCTTGGCCAGCGTGCCCGCGATGGTCACGTCGAGACGTTGCGGACGCTGATAAGACAGCGTTCCGGTGGCCACGTTTCTCGTGTAATCGTCGTTGCTCACGGTCTCGCCCGCGGCCGTCGTGCCCGTATACCCGTCGCTCTGCGCTCGTTCGGCGCCGAATCCCCACGACCAGCCGCCCTGCGACCCCGAGGCGCCGGCGGTGGCTCGAAGCGTGGCCTGGTTGCCGCCTTCGATGAGGCCGTCTACGTGGGCGGCGCCGCCCCGCGCGGTGATCACCTGCACGACTGCTCCGACCGCCTCCGCGCCATAGAGGGCGCTCTGCGGACCGCGTACGATTTCGACGCGGTCCACGTTGGCCACTGACAGGTGCGCGAAGTCGTAGGCACCGCCGAAGCTGTTCGCGCGGATGCCGTCGACGAGCACGAGCGTGTAGTTCGATGCTCCACCACGAGGGAACAGCGAGGTGATCGCCCCGCGACCGCCGCCGCGGATCACGGACAACCCCGGCACGTGTCGGAGAGCGTCGGAGACCGACTCGACCTGCTGCGCGCGAAGATCGGTCGAGTTGATCACGGTGATGGATGCCGGCGCGGTGGATCGCGTGGTCTCGATCTGCGCCGCCGAGACCACGATCGATTCTCGGATCGCGGCGATCGCCAGCTGAATGGTCACCTCGCGGCGCCCTTCGCCGGATAGCGTGACGGTCTCCGGCGCCGCCTGGAAGCCTTCGGCGATCACGCGGACGTCATATCGCCCGTCCGAAAGCTGGCTGAACTCGAACCCGCCGGACGAGTCGCTGCGGGTTTCGGCGACCGTACCGAGACCCGACGTCACGACGACTTGCGCGTTGGTGACGGCGCGGCCTTCGGGATCGACGAGGCGGCCGCTGAGCGTCGCCGCTTGCGCCATGTATGGCGTGGCCGCGAGCAGCGAGACCGACACAATGAAGGGACGGAGGGCGGCTGCCCTGCGCGTCCAGAGAGACGAGAACCCTGATCGCATCGAGGCTCCTTCCGGCGTCTTTCGCGCCGAATAAGGACGCCCCCGGGCGGTCAGGTTTCCTGACTTGCGGATCAACATGACGCCCACGGTCTTCCCAAGGCCACGCTGGTGGCCTCAGTGACGGACCTGATGGTCCCTGTGAGCGCATTCCCCGCATACAGTGGCGAGACCGTGTGGGCTTTTCACCCACTTCGCTTGGCCGCCGGGGCGTGCGTGAACGGGCGGAACGGGGTGACCCCGCGCCGACGCTGCTCGGTGAAATGCAGCGCGACGCGAGTATAGCACCGGGTCTCGAGCCGGCCAGGTTGCTCCAGACGGGCTTTTGTCTGTAACATTACGCCGTTCGGCTAGCCGTCGTGGCCCACGCAGCCCCATCCGACGAGGAGCGCATGAGCAAGAGTTCGACCGTTACTGTCCGTGAGAGGCCTGTTCAAGAGGTGGCTACAGTCAACGCGGGCGGTGTCATCATTCACGGCGAGACCATTGTCGTGCAGACCGACCAGCGGATTGAGCTCATCGATCTCACGAACCGCGTAATGGAGTTCGCCCGGCGCTTCAACATCCGCGAGGGTCTGGTCAGCCTGTGGTCGATGCACACGACGTGCACGCTCTTCATCAACGAGTTTCAGACGGCGCTGCTGACCGACATCAAACGGTTCCTCGAGCACCTGGTCGCGCGCGACGCCGACTACATGCACAACAACCCGGAACACTCCGACTGCGACCGCATGAACGCGGACTCGCATCTGCGGGCGATGCTGCTCGGTCACAACCTGACGTTGCAGGTGAGCGGCGGGGAAGTCGTGCTGGGACAGTGGCAGCGCATTCTGATGGCCGAGCTCGACGGTCCCCGCGCGCGGTCACTGCGCATCCAGATCATCGGGGTGTCGTAGCGCTTGCATGACCGACTGACGTCGGCTGGCCTCCAGGATATCGCCGCCAAGGTCGAAGCCGGCGTCCGGCTCGACTTGGAAGACGGTGTGCGCCTCTTCGAGGCACCGGACCTGCTCGCCGTGGGCGCTCTGGCGAACCGCGAGCGGGAACGGCGCCACGGTTCGCGCACCTACTACAACCACAACATCCGGCTCGAGGCGACCAACGTCTGCGTCGCCAGCTGCCTGTTCTGCTCGTTCGCGCGGCTGAAGCCCGGAGATCCCGGCGCCTACACCATGACCCTCGAGCAGGTGTTCGAAAAGCTGCGCGCCCGGAAGAACCAGCCGCTGACCGAGGTTCACGTCGTCAACGGCCTGCACCCCGATCTGCCGTTCTCCTATTACACGCACCTGCTCAGCGGATTGAAGGCCATCCGGCCGGACATCCACCTGAAGTGCTTCACGGCCGTCGAGATTGCCTTCTTCGCGGACCTCTATCAGAAGACCGACGAACAAGTGCTCCGCGAGCTGATGGCCGCTGGACTCGACTCTCTGCCGGGTGGCGGAGCGGAGATCTTTGCCGAGCGTGTCCGGCGCAAGATTGCCCACGACAAGTGCGGCACGGAGCGATATCTCGAGATTCATCGGACCGCGCACCGGTTGGGCATGCGCTCGAACGTCACGATGCTCTATGGGCATATCGAGACGGCCGAGGAGCGCGTCGACCATATGTTGCGGGCGAGGGCGCTGCAGGATGAGACCGGCGGATTCCAGGCGTTCATTCCGCTGGCGTTCCACCCGGACAACAACCAGATGCGCAAGCTGCCGGCGCCAAGCGCGGCAGACACACTTCGAGTCCACGCCGTCTCGCGCCTGATGCTCGACAACATCCCGCACGTCAAGGCGTTCTGGATTGCGACCGGCGTCGAAGTCGCGCAGACCGCGCTGTGGTTTGGCGTCGACGACCTCGACGGAACGGTCCAGGAGGAGCGCATCTATCACATGGCCGGTGCCAGGACGCCCGAGGCGATGACGACGCGCCAGATTGAGCGGCTCATCGTGGCGGCCGGCCGCGAGGCGTTCGAACGCGACACCCTCTACAACGTCATCCGTGCCGCAGGGGCGCCGGCAATTGCAGCAGCGCCCTTGACGGCGCATTAGCTGGGCAGGGGAGGCGGGGAAGGCAGGGGTGGCTCGTGGCCCCGAGAGTCTTTGCATGCCGCCCCGCCCTCCCTGCCTCCCCAGCCCTCCCTGCCTTCCCGGCCTGTAAGAGTTAAGATCAAGACGTGCAGCTGCACGTCCTGACCGAGTACGAGAAGGAGCACCTGTCCGAGCGACAGGCATTACCTGACCGGTACCTTGGTCTCTCCGACGCCGAAATGGACGCGCGCATCGCAGCCGCCAAGGCGGCCCTCGGATCGCGGCTGGTCATTCTCGGTCATCACTATCAGCGGGACGAGGTCATCAAGTTCGCCGACTACATCGGCGACTCGTACAAGCTCGCCCAACAAGTCAGCAAGCATCCCGACGCCGAGTTCATCGTCTTCTGCGGCGTGCACTTCATGGCCGAGAGTGCGGATGTCTTGAGCGCGGATCATCAGCAGGTCATCCTGCCCGATCTGGCTGCCGGCTGCTCGATGTCCGACATGGCCGAGCCCGAACAGCTCGAGATGTGCTGGAGCGATCTCGAGCACATGGGTGTGCTCGGGGCCCTCAATCCCGAAACCGGGGTCCGCACCGTAGTGCCGGTGACCTACATCAACTCCGCGGCCTCGATCAAAGCCTTCTGCGGCGAGCGAGGCGGCATCGTCTGCACGTCATCGAACGCCGCCGCGACGCTCAAGTGGGCGTGGGCTCGCGGCGAAAAAATTCTGTTCCTGCCGGATCAGCACCTCGGACGAAACACGGCCTACAAGATGGGTGTGCCGCTCGACGACATGGCTCTGTGGGATCCGAACGAGCCGTTCGGCGGACTCTCCGCAGAGCAAGTGAAGAAGGCCCGCCTCATCCTCTGGAAAGGGCACTGTTCGGTGCACGCCCGGTTCACCGTCCGGCAGATCGAGGCGCTTCGCGCCCAGCATCCGGGAATCCGCATCATCGTGCATCCCGAGGTGCCGTTCGATGTCGTCCAGGCGGCGGACGAGTCTGGATCGACCGAGTTCATCATCGGTCGAGTGAAATCCAGCCCGGCTGGTTCGATTTGGGGCGTCGGCACCGAAATCCATCTCGTGAACAGGCTTGCGCGTGAAGTCCACCCCGAGAAGACCGTCTACTCGATCGACCAGTTCGGCTGCCTGTGCTCGACGATGTTCAGGGTCTCGCCGAACCATCTGCTGTGGATTCTCGACGGCCTGCTGGCCGGCGAGGTCCGTAACCGCATCGTCGTCCCGGACGCGCAAAAGCACTGGACCAGGATCGCGCTCGACCGCATGCTTTCTGTTCGGTGAGCCCGGGCACTCCCGCACTTGTGGTGGGGCCTACCCCCGCCGCGAACTGACGCCGACACCTCGCTCGGATCTTCAGTCCTCGCTCAGGTGTGGCCGCAGGCGCTCCTGCTTTACCCGCCTTACCTGCCCCACCTGCCTTACCCGCCCTTCGTGTGCCTTCGCCTGACCTTGCGTGTCGATGAACCGGCGAAGTACGATCTTCCGTTCTGACTACGTCCGACTCGAGAAGGAGGACCGACCGTGGCTCATACGCTACCGCCTCTCCCGTATCCCGCTGACGCGCTCGAACCGCACATCGACAAGATGACGATGGAGATTCACCAGGGCAAGCATCATGCTGCCTATGTGAACAACCTGAACGCGGCCCTCGAGAAGCATCCGGATCTGCAGTCCAAGAGCATTGAGGAGCTGCTCAAAGGCATCAACAGCGTTCCCGAAGACATCCGCACCGCGGTCCGGAACAACGGCGGCGGTCATCTGAATCACTCGATGTTCTGGCAGATCATGGGACCGAACGCTGGCGGCGCGCCGACCGGCGCCATCGCCGACGCGATCACGGGATCGTTCGGGAGTTTCGACGCGTTCAAAGAACAATTCGCCAAAGCTGGCGTTGGCCGTTTTGGCAGCGGGTGGGCCTGGGTCATCGACGCGGGATCGAAGCTGGTGATCGAGAGCACGGCCAATCAGGATGCACCGATCATGGACGGCAAGAAGGTCGTCTTCGGTCTTGATGTCTGGGAGCACGCGTATTACTTGAAGTATCAGAACCGGCGACCCGACTACATTGCGGCGTGGTGGAACGTCGTCAACTGGGCGGCCATCAACAAACGACTCGGCAAGTAGTTACTCGAGGCGATGAGAACGCAGAATTCAGAGTGCAGAATGCAGAACTGGGACGGTTCTCGATTTCTTGTGTCCGGAATTCTGCATTCTGAATTCAATTCTGCAATCTGACTTCTGCCTTCTGCATTCTCTCCATCCGTGATCCTCTATCTCTTTCTGTCACATCTCGCCGTCGGGATTTTTCTGACGCTGTTCTTCGTGTCGAAGGACGCCGGCGTCAAGTTCTTCCGCTTCAACGCCGGCCTGGCCGCGATTCTTCTGGTCGTGGCGGTGGCGTTCCATCCTGGAGAGGATGCCGGGCGTCTCGCCGAGTTGGCGTTTGCCACGCTCCTCGTGTGTGGGGCGGCTGTCGTTTTTTACTGGGCGACGGTAGGACGGGTGCTTGCCGCGATTCGTCCGGCCATCCTTGCCATCGGCGGCCTGGCGGGCATCGTGAGTGTCGTCGCGCAGGCCATGGCCGTGTCGTCGGAGAGCGGGCTCACCACTCAGGCGCTGGCGGTCGCGAGCTTCCTGTCGTCGGTGGCGCTGCTCGGCGGCGCCTGCACGGCCATGGTGCTCGGGCACTGGTATCTCATCATCCCCGCGATGCAGGTCAGCCACCTGCAATCCATCGTCAAGCTGCACATCGTCTCCATGGTGCTGCGCATCGTCGTGGTTGGCGCAGCTGTCTTCGTCGCCATCGTGAGCTGGCAGCCCGGGTTGGGACTGCCAAGCTTCAGCCACTACATCACCTCCGTCAGCGGCGTGTTCTTCTGGCAGCGTGTGCTGTTCGGGCTGGCAGGCCCCGCCGTCCTGTCGTATCTGACCTGGGAGACCGCCAAGATCCGGTCGACGCAGTCGGCGACGGGCATTCTCTACGTCGATTTCTTCACCGTCGTCGTCGGCGAAGTACTCGCCAAGTACCTGCTCCTCGCGACGCGCGTGCCCGTGTAGTACACTGCAAGTTTGCGGGTTGAACCGCGGTCCGGAACCTGTGCAATGCCAGACTACGAACCGCGTCAGGGCCGGAAGGCAGCAGCGCTAAGCAGACCCTGCCATGTGCCGCAGGCCCCTCCGGACCGCGGTTCAGCCCGCAAGAAAAATCTTCAATCTTAA
>JBKPSC010000089.1:0-6013 GCA_046734915.1 Acidobacteriota bacterium
TATATCGCAACCAAGCGCGCCATCAATACGGGCGTGGCCGTGAGCGGCAGCACCGTGTTCGTCTCGCACGGTGACGAGAACACCGAGGGCGTCGAGCTCGGGCTGCTCGCAGCGATCGACGGCAGCCAGACCGGTGACATCAAGGCCGTCAAGTGGGCGGACAGGGGCACTGAATTCAGTTACTCGTCACCGATCGTGGATGGCCAGCGCCTGTATCAACTGGACAACGGTTCGACGCTGAAGACGTACGACATTCAATCAGGCAAATTGCTGTGGGACCTGCATCTTGGCGCAGCGCAGAAGGCTTCGCCCGTGCTGGCCGACGGGAAGATTTACGTCGGCACTGATGGCGGCACCTTCTTCATCGTCAGACCGCAGGCGGACAAGGGTGAGGTGCTCAGCCGGGTGGAGTTGCCGAACAGCACGAACAGCTGCTGCGGCTCGGAAGGCACGCCGGAGCAGGTGCTCGGCAACGTGGCGATCTCGCGCGGCCGCATCTTCTTCATGTCGAGCGATGCGATTTACGCCATCGGCTCGAAGCAGGCCACGTCCCCAACTGGATTTGCCACCGAGGATGTGACGGTCACCGGAAGCGGCGCCCCGGCGTACCTCCAGGTATCACCGACAGAGTTGCAGCTCGAGCCCGGACAGACGGTCAAGCTGCGTGCGCGTTCGTTCGATGCCTCGGGACGCTTCCTGAAAGAAGAGAAGGCGACGTGGTCGCTTGAAGGGCTCGAAGGCACAGTGACCGATGGTGCCGTCACGATTGCGAACAAACCGATCCAGCAGGCGGGACTGATCAAGGCGACGGTCGGCAGCCTGACGGGAGAGGCGCGGGCGCGGGTCGCGCATCCGCTGCCGTGGACGGAGAACTTCGACAGCTACGCCGACGGCGCGATTCCTCCGGGCTGGGCCAACACCGTTCCGGGTCGGCTCGTCGTCGCGACGCTCGATGGGCAGAAGGTGCTGCAGAAGGAACCGCTGAACACGATTTTCCAGCGCGGTCGCACGTTCATCGGTCCCACGAATTGGTCCAACTACACCTTCGAGGCCGATGTGCGCGCGCCACAGCGCCGGCGCCAGATGGCGGACGTTGGAATCACCGCGCAGCGCTACTCACTCGTCCTTTACGGGACCGCACAGCAGCTGAAGCTGGAACCGTGGGAACCGGAGACGGTGCGAACGGTGACCGTTCCATTCGCGTGGAAGCCTGACACGTGGTATCGACTCAAGATCCGTGTCGAGAATCTGCCGAATGGCGAGGTGCGTGCCCGCGGCAAGGCATGGGCTACGACAGATTCAGAGCCGGCCGATTGGATGATCGACAAGACGGATCCAATCGGGAATCGCGAAGGTGCGCCCGGGCTGTTCATCAATGCTCCGTTCGGCGCGTACCTCGACAACTTCTCGCTCAGCAAGAACCAGTAGCTGCTTGGTGGCACACTTATGGACATGTATCTGAGCCGACTCGCGCGCCTTCGTAGTGTCCGGCTTCAGCCGGACCTGACGCGGTTTCTACTGCTGTTCGTGCTGCTGGGGATTGTCGCCGTCACCATGCCAGTCCGACTGGCGGCTTCCGACCCCGGCACCTCCGACTGGCCGATGTGGGGAGGCACACCCGATCGTAACCAGGTGTCGAACATGAAGAACGTTCCCGCCGAGTGGGACGTCAAGACGAAGAAGAACATCAAGTGGGTCGCCGATCTCGGCTCGCAAAGCTACGGCAATCCGGTCGTGGCCAAAGGGATGGTCTTCGTCGGCACCAACAACGAGCTGCTGCGCGATCCGAAACAGGGTGGCGACCGCGGCGTCCTGATGGCGTTCCGCGAATCGAACGGTGAATTCCTCTGGCAGCAGACGCACCCGAAGCTCGAAGCCGGCCGCGCCAATGACTGGCCCTACCAGGGGGTCGCCTCGTCACCGCTCGTGGAAGGTGAACGCCTGTATTACGTCAGCAATCGCGGAGTGGTCTTCTGCCTCGACATCAACGGCTTCCGCGACAACGAGAACGACGGGCCTTTCAAGGACGAGACTCTCACGGGTCAGTTCGACGCGGATATCATCTGGAGTTTCGACATGCTCGAAGAGGTCGGGTCGTACCCGCACAACATGTCGAATTCCTCGCCCGTCGTGTACGGCGACCTGATCTACCTGAGCACGTCGAACGGTCAGGACGAAAGTCACGTGCACATCCCGTCGCCGCAGGCGCCCTCGATCATCGCGCTCAACAAGAACACCGGAAAGCTCGTGTGGGAAGACAACTCCGTCGAGGACCGCATCCTCCACGGTCAGTGGTCGACTCCCGCGGTCGGGACGATCGGCGGCGTTCTCCAGGTCGTTTCCGGGCAAGGCGACGGCTGGGTGCGCGGATACGAGGCCGAGACCGGAAAGAAGCTGTGGGAGTTCGATACGAACCCGAAGGACGCGGTGTGGCCCCGCACGCGCAACGAGCTGATCGCCACCCCGGTTATCTATCAGAACCGCGTGTACATCGGTAACGGCCAGGACCCTGAGCACGGCGAGGGCGTGGGCCACTTCTACGCGATCGATGCCACCAAACGTGGCGACATCACCCAGACGGGTCGCGTCTGGCAATTCGACAAGATCCGCCGCACGATCTCAACCGCGGCGATTGCCGACGGACTGGTCTACGTCTCGGACTTCAGCGGTTACCTGCACTGTCTCGATGCCAACACTGGCCAGGAGTACTGGCAGCACGACATGCTCGCCGCCGTCTGGGCCTCCCCATTCGTCGTCGATGGCAAAGTGTTCCTCGGCGACGAAGATGGCGACGTCGTCGTCATGGCCCACAGCAAAGAGAAAGTCATGCTCGGCGAGATGAACATGGGAAGCGCGGTCTACGGAACAATCGTTCCGGCGAACGGGATGCTCTTCCTCAACAACCGCAGCCAGCTCTTCGCGATTTCCGCGACGAAGTAGAGATCGCGCATGCGTCTAGCGACACCACTGATCGTCGTGACACGGGCGCGCTGAATCTGTTCCTGCGAGCGCGTGCGTGTCACAAGAAACACAGGCTTTTGAGCACAGCGCAGCCACTTGGTTTCTCCTCGGCTGCGCAGTGCTCTTGCTGGCGCCAATCCTCGGCGCCCAGCGGCCCGCACCCGCCAGTGCGGCCGCTGACGCGTGGCGCCAGTTCCGCGGCACACCCAACCTGACTGGCGTGTCGTCCAGCGCGCCGCCGGCCACGCTGAAGGTCCTGTGGACCTACGACGTGAAAGACGTCGTCGACTCCTCCGCCGCCATCGTCGATGGCGTCGTCTATGTTGGCGGCGGCAACGGCGATCTGCTCGCGATCGATCTGGCCTCGGGGAAGCTGCGGTGGAAGTACACGACCGGCAACCTGATTGGCGAGTCGTCGCCGGCCGTGGGCGATGGCGCTGTGTACATCGGCGATCTGGGCGGACTGCTGCACGCGGTGAACATCAAGGACGGCAGCCGTCTCTGGACGTTTCAATCGGGATCTGAGATCAAGTCGTCGCCGGTCATCGTCGGTGACGTGATCCTGTCCGGCTCCTACGATTCGAATCTCTATGGCATCGATGCCAAGAGCGGCAAGATGCGGTGGAAGGTGCAGACCAAGGGCATGGTGCATGCGACACCGTCGGTCCAGAACGGGATCGCGTTCATTGCCGGCTGCGATTCGATTCTCCGCGCGATACGGGTTGCCGATGGCAAGGAAGTGTACGAGATCGAAGCGGGCGCCTACACCGGAGCGTCACCCTTGATCGATGGCAACCGGGCGTACTTCGGAACGTTCAACAACGAAGTGCTTGCCTTCGATCTCGAGCGCAAGCGGCGCCTGTGGCGGTACGCCCCTGAAGATCGGCAATTCCCCTTTTACTCCTCTGCCGCGATCAGCAGCGGCCGTGTCGTGCTTGGCGGCCGGGACAAGTTCGTGCATGCGCTCGACGTGGACTCCGGCAAGGCGATCTGGACGTTCGCGACGCGCGCGCGCGTCGACTCTTCTCCTGTGATCGCCGCCGGCCGCGTCTATATCGGTTCGAGTGACGGCAAGCTGTACGTCCTCGACCTCGAGACCGGCAAGAAGCTCTCCGATTTCGACGCCGGTTCCGGCATCACGACCTCCCCCGCCATCGCCGGTGGTCGCATTGTCATCAGCTCGCAAGATGGCGTCATCTACGCATTGGGCTGATTTCTGGCGGACGTGCAATCGGGAGTGACCTACTACCGCGACCCTCTGGGAGTGGGAATCGTCGTCGGTGCCCTGCTCGGAGCCGCGGCACACGCCGCCGCTCAAACGACGCCCCCGAATCCTCACGATGCCCAGCCGGAACGACCCTCGGTCGCCACTCACGCGTTTACGGTCGCGCCAGGGTGGATCGAGATCGAGGGCGGAATGGAGTTCGATCGCTATCCCGGTCACGCTCACGGTCAAACCGCGCCTCTGGTCGCCAAGATTGGCGTGACCCCGCGCACACAGCTCGAAGTCCAAACACCGATCGTCCATTCAGCCGGTTTGCATGCGGCCGCCGGTGACCTGCTCGTCGGCGTGAAGTGGCGCGCTCTCGAGGATGCTCCCGTCGTCGCGAGCTTCGCGCTGTTTCCGACAGTGAAGTTCCCAACGGGCTCGACGTCGGACGGCGCGGGCACCGGAACTACCGATCTGGGCATCGTTCTGATCTCGAGTCGGGGGTTAGGTTCCGTGTCCCTCGACGTGAACGTGGGCCTCGTTCATCGCATCGGGCACCACGATCTGGCGCCGCGTGACAGCCGCATGTGGGCGCTTTCTTTCGGTGGCCCGCTTCGAGGTCCGGTCGGCTGGGGCGCCGAGTTGTATGGGTTCCCCCACACGTCAGGAGCCGCGGGTGATGAGTCCGTCGTCGCGACGCTGTTCGGTCCCACGATGAAGATTCGTGGCTGGCTGGTCGTCGATGCGGGGGCAATCGTGCCGATTACGGGCCCGCAGCCGAACGCACTCTACGCTGGTGGCGTTTACAACATTGGCCGCCTCGCACCATAGATATGTCATCCATCAAGAATCGTGGGTTCTGGAACTCTATCAGTGAGACGTACCAAGGCGCCCACGGCGCCACGCTGCGTCAGCATCCGATGGCGTGGGGCGTGTGGCGGATCCCGGAATCGGAAGTACGCGCCCTCGAGCGGGTTGAAAACCGCGATGTGCTCGAGCTTGGTTGCGGCGCTGCCCAATGGACGATTGCCCTGGCCGGGTTACATGCGCGAGTAGTTGGTATTGACCTGTCCGATCAACAACTCACGCACGCTCGGACGCAGTCGCGGCGCGCCATGCTGGTGCAGGGCGATGCCGAACGCTTGCCATTTGGCGCGGCCGTCTTCGACGTCGTGTTCTGCGATCACGGCGCAACGGTGTTTGCCTCACCCCATGCCACGGTCGCCGAAGTCTCGCGTGTGCTCAGGCCGGCAGGGCTCTTCGCCTTCTGTATGTCGACACCCATTCGCGATGTCTGCGTCGATGCGACGGCAGGTACGGTCACTCAGCAACTTGCGGTCGACTACTTCGGGCTCGCACGGTTCGATGACGGAGAAAGCGTCGAGTATCAGCTTCCCTACGGCGAGTGGATCCGGCTGTTCCGCCGGCATGGATTCATCGTCGAAGATTTGATCGAGCTGCAGCCGCCCGCTGATGCGACAACGACCTACTCGGACTTTGTGCCGGCGGCGTGGGCTCGCAAATGGCCAGCGGAACATATCTGGAAACTGCGCAAAGCCAGCTGACATCGCGCTCGAGTCGAAGCGTTCCACCCGGCGCTTTACAGTTGAATGACCATCGGCTCTGATATCGTCGCGCCACCAGGAACGAAGCACCGGACTCCCTCAGCCCACTCCTCGTCCTTGACGACGACCCGGTATGAATACTCCGTGTCGGGCTGCAGTCCAGTCACCCAGCAATGATTCGTCCCCTCCGTTCGCGAGACCGCAACGCCGGCACCAGACGCGTCGAATACCTCGACGCGGGCAGGACCATACGGGGCAGACCGCGCACCGATGGTAT
>JBKPSC010000090.1:0-6630 GCA_046734915.1 Acidobacteriota bacterium
GATCAATCGGACCTTCGCCCAGCCGCTCTTCGAGGCGCGGCGTGCCAGACGGCAGACGACGCCGGATGGCGCGGACAGCCGGCCGACACCGATGCGTCAGCAGATTCAGCGCGAAGCCAACATCCCGCTGACTGAGCTGGCACAGCAGAAAGTCATTCGTGCGGTTTACAGCGAGCGGCAGCTGCCAGAAGTACTGACCGACTTCTGGTTCAACCATTTCAACGTCGACGCCCGGAAAGGAATCGATCGCTTTCTGCTGACGGAGTACGAGCGCGAGGCCATCCGTTCGCACGTGCTCGGCCGTTTCCGGGACCTGCTGGGCGCGACGGCAAAGAGCCCGGCGATGCTCTTTTATCTGGACAACTGGATGAGCGCCGACCCTAACGGACCGCATGCCCCGGTCGGCCGGCGCGCCGGGTCTCGTGGCCGGGCGGCCGATTCAGTCATGCCGCGGCCGAACGCGCCGCGGGGTCTGAACGAAAACTATGGCCGTGAGCTGCTCGAGTTGCACACGCTCGGAGTCGATGGGGGGTACACGCAGACGGACGTCACCGAGGTCGCTCGCGCGTTTACCGGCTGGACCATCGACCGACCGCGGCAGGGCGGCGGGACTTTCCGGTTCGAGCCACGCATTCACGACGACCGCCCGAAGGTCGTTCTCGGCCATCGCCTCGACCACGGCGGCATCCGCGATGGCGAAGAGGTGCTCGACATCCTCGCCCGTCATCCTTCGACGGCTCGCTTCATCGCCACGAAGCTCGCCCGGCGCTTTGTCAGCGACGTGCCACCGCCGGCGCTGGTCGCGCGTGTGGCCGCGCGTTTCACCGCCACGGATGGTGACCTTCGCGAGACGATGCGGGCGATCCTCACGTCGCCGGAGTTCCGGGCCGCAGAGGCCCAGAGTGCCAAGACCAGGACACCCTTCGAGTTCATCGTCGCAGCTCTTCGCGCCACCGACGCGGACATCGTCAATGCGATGCCCATCGTCAGACAGCTGCAGGAGCAGGGCATGCCTCTCTATCAATGCCAGCCGCCAACCGGTTATCGCGATACGGCGGATGCCTGGACCAACACCGGGGCGCTGGTCGCGCGCATGAACTTCGCACAGGCGATGGCGGAACGACCATCCAGCGTGGGCGTGTCAGGCATCAAGGGCGTCGACCTTCGGCTCGTTGGCAGCCTGTCTGAAGCGACGCGGGCCACGATCGCGCGGGCCGAAACAGATGCGCAGGGGTTGGCGCTGACCCTCGGCTCGCCCGAATTTCAAAAGCGTTGAGGCGGAAGGAGCACGGTGATGACGTCGCGACGCATTTTTCTGAAGAGCAGCGGATTCGCCCTGGTGAGCCTGGGATTTGCGCCGTCCTTCCTCGCCAGAACGGCGCTCGCCGCCGGGAGTCCGCGGCGCGCGAAGCAGCTGATCGCCATCTTCCAACGAGGAGCGGTGGATGGCCTGAGCATGGTCGTGCCGTACGGCGATGCCGACTACTATCGCAGCCGGCCGGCCATTGCGATTCCGCGGCCTGGTGCCGCCGAGGCTGCGGGGCTCGACCTGGACGGCTTCTTCGCATTCAACCCGAGACTCGCGCCGCTCGAGGCGCTGTGGAAGCGCGGCGATCTGGCCATCGTGCATGCGTGCGGATCGCCAGACGCGACGCGGTCGCATTTCGACGCGCAGGATTACATGGAAACGGCGACGCCAGGCGTCAAGAGCACCGCGGACGGCTGGCTGAACCGCTACCTGCAGGCGCGGAAGGCCGACGAGACCTCGGCCTTTCGCGCTGTGGCGTTGACCGCGCAGTTGCCGAGAACGCTGCAGGGTACGGCACCAGCGCTGGCCATGAGCGGCATCCAGACGTTTGGCATCCGCAACGGCATGAGCGAGTCGTTCGAGGCCCAGTATGCGCAAGCCGCCGATCGGATCCTGAACGGTGTCGGCCGCGACGCCTTCGATGCGATGAAAACGCTGAAGGCCACCGATCCGGCACGCTATCAGCCGGAGCACGGCGCAGACTACCCGCCCAGTCCTTTCGGTCAGGCGCTGAAGCAAATTGCCCAGCTGACCAAGGCCAGCGTCGGCCTCGAGGTCGCGTTCGCGGAAGTGGGCGGGTGGGACACGCACGTGAACCAGGGGGCGACGCAGGGGCAGCTGGCCGCGCGCCTTGACGATTTCGCGCGGTCGATCGCTGCGCTGATCGTCGACCTCGGCGAGCGCATGGCCGATGTCGTGGTCCTCACGATGTCGGAGTTCGGCCGGGCTGTCGCGGAAAACGGCAATCGCGGCACCGATCACGGTCACGGCAACGCCATGCTGGTCATCGGCGGCGGCGTCCGGGGAGGACGGGTGTACGGCCGCTGGCCCGGCCTGGCCGTGCACGATCGGTACGAAGGGCGCGATCTTGCGATCACGACCGACTTTCGCGACGTGTTTGCGGAGATCGTCACCCGCCACCTCGGTCTGACGTCGACTGGGCGTGTGTTTCCGGGCTACGTCACTGATCCTCGAAGGTACCCAGGGCTCTTCGCAGCGTGAGAGCTCAGCAGGCAGAATGCAGCATTCATGGCCTCCCTCCTGCATTCTGAACTCTGCATTCCGCATTCTCACGTGCTAGAGTCCTCCTACGATGGCCGACAAACCAAAGCGGGACGTGGGAGACGCGCTGGGCATGGTCGAGACGCGGGGCCTGGTTGGCATGATCGAAGCCGCCGACGCGATGGTCAAGACCGCCAATGTCGTGTTCGTGGGTTGGCAGAAGGTCGACGCCGGCCTCGTGACGGCGATCGTTCGCGGCGACGTCGGGTCGGTCAAGGCGGCCACTGATGCCGGTGCCGCCGCCGCGCGCCGCGTCGGCGAGCTGGTCGGTGTGCACGTCATCCCACGGCCAGCAGATGACCTCGAGAAGATCTTTCCTATCCGCTGAACCGCGCATTGAAGATTTAAGATTGGAGAGTGAAGATTTGGGGTCACGGCATGAGCCGAGTCCTGCCTCGAGCCGCCGCCTTGGTTTCAATCTTCAATCTTGAATTTTCAATCTTCAATGAGATGGCGCGCGACGACGCGCCTTCCGCTTCACCTGTCCCCCCAGCGTCTTCAGCAGTCCCTCGTCGCCCACGACCAGCAGCGGCTGCGTCGGTGATTTCAGAAGGTTGAAGATCTCGCCGCGCGTCGTCCGGACGAAGATTTCGCGGCCATCGGTCAACAGCTGGATCGCGCCGCCGCCGCCAGTCGCTTCGAACAGCCGCGTCTGGAAGTGCGTGCGGAGTGCGTCGATCACGGCGTGAAGCTGTGGAATCGAGAAGCCGCGCCGGCGGAGATCGGCGAGGACGAGCAATTCGAAGAGCTCGATCGGCGTGTAGCGCCGCTCGGTGTAGCCACCGGCCGGCGTACGACGGGGTGGGATGGCCGCGGGCAGCAGACCGCCCGCGTCCCAAATTTGCAGCTGTCGGGCGGTGAGTCCGGTCAGCGCCGCCACTTCGCGCGAGCCGTAGGTCTTCTTCAGGCGCATCGGTCGGCGGCCGCGGCGCCTGTAAAGTCCTTCTCGGTCAGACCACCTTCGCTGTGCGTGGAGAACCTGAGGATTACCCGCTTGTAGTTGATGGTGATGTCCGGGTGATGGTCCGCCGCCTCGGCGCCCGGCACGAGCCGCGAAACAAAGGCCACCGCCTCCGGAAAACCTGAAAACGTGTATTGCTTCACGATCGACTGCCCGTCGAGCCGCCACCCATCCACGTTCCGCAACCGCGCCTGAGCTTCTGTTGGAGATAGCGTTGCCATGGGGTCCTCCGGTCATTCGGGCCGGCGCCCGCGTGTCTCATCGAGCTTCGCGCGAGCGGCGTCAACCGATTCCAATGCCGCCCGTCTCGCGTGCATGGCCTGTTCCGAGTCGGCCCGGCTCGTGAACGCGAGATCGGCGATCGTCCGATGGTAGGCACGCTCGGCGCTTTGCAGCTCAGCGAGCGCAGCCGCATGGTCCCCCTGCCACTCGAGCCAGCGGCGTACGCGATCCACAGCCTCCGCCTGCGTCGGCGCGGCGATGTCGTCGCTCGAACGATCGCCGTGCTCAACGCTCACGGCGTGCGCCAGCCAGGTTCCCTGCTGTTCGACCGCGTCGATACGGAACGCTCGATCGCCGACAGTGACGCGAACCATTACAGCCCGCCAAATCGAGCCGGGCTCATCATCTGCATCAAGGGATCGACCCGGCGCTCGAGGAGCACATCAGCGACCAGCCGGGCGGTCAAGGGCGCCATGAGCACGCCGTTTCGATAGTGTCCGGTCGCGTACATCACCGCCGGCAGCCCAGCCGATGCGCCCACGATGGGCAGGCCGTCGGGCGTGCCGGGCCGCAGTCCGGCGCGCGCCGACAGTATCGTAGCTGGCCAGCCGGGCGCCAGGGTCTTTGCGACACCATCCAACAGGTCTCGCATGCCGTCGACCGTCGTCCGTTCGTCGTAGCCGACGTGCTCGACCGTCGCGCCGACGAGCACTGAGCCGTCGTCCCATGGAACGAGATAGGCGCGGTCGCCCCATGTAACACGCCGCAGATTCGCGCCGGACGCTTTCAACTGCAACAACTGGCCGCGGACCGGGTGCACCGGCGCCGGTCCCGTCGCGCCCTCGACGTGAATCTGGCCGCTCCATGACCCCGCCGCAACAATCGCGTGGGCAGCCGAAACCTGCGCCGACTCGCTCGCAATCGCCACACCCGAACCCTGTGGCCGAATGCTGTGTGGTCTGGCGCTCCGACAAAATTGGACTCTTCGCGACGTAGCGGCCGCCACGAGCGCGGCGGTCAACGCGGTGGCTCCGACGTAGCCATGTTGATGAACCAAGAGCCCGGCTCTCGTGTTGGGCGAGGCGCAGGGTTCCTCCGACAACACCGCTGTCCGGTCGAGCACTGCCGCAGCAACTCCACGGCTTTTGAGCCAATTCGCCGTCCGCTCGAGCCGGCGATGGGCCGTGTCGTCGAGCGCGAGCGTGAGTGTCCCCGTTCGTCGATAGGGCACACTGAGGGAGGTGTCGGCTCCTAGTTGCGCCATGAACCCGTCGAAGAGCTCGAGACTGCGCACGGTCAGCTCGAGATGGGGCCCTTCTTCGTCGACCTCGTTGTACGGCGCGAGCATGCCCGCGGATGCCTGCGTCGCACCCATGCCAGGCGTGCGGTCGTCGAGCACGAGCACCGACGCACCTCGTCGTCCGAGCTCGTAGGCAATGGCGCAGCCGATGATGCCGCTGCCGACGACAACAATGTCGGAACTCGCGATCACCGCTCGATCTTATCGCCAAGCTGCGGCAGCACGGCTGGAGCGAATCCATTAGAATTTTTCATTCATCCTCTATGCGAAAAGTGCTCGTCGCCAATCGTTCCGAAATTGCCATCCGTTGCTTCCGCGCGGCCACCGAACTCGGCCTGCGGACCGTCGCGATATACAGTCACGAAGATCGGTTCTCACTGCACCGTTTCAAGGCTGACGAGGCCTTTCTCATCGGGCCGGCGGAAGGCGGTGAGCCCGTCCGCTCCTATCTGAACATCCCCGCGCTCATCGAGGTCGCGCGGCAGCAGGACGTCGACGCCATCCATCCGGGTTACGGGTTCCTGGCAGAAAGCGCGGCGCTGGCACGCGCCTGCGAGGCGGCCGGCATCCAGTTCATCGGCCCGACGCCAGAACACCTCGACATGTTTGGCGACAAGACCGCGGCCAAACGTTTGGCCGACGCGGTCGGCGTTCCCACCATTCCCGGCACCGACGCGGCACTGAACGATCCCGCCGAACTCGCTGCCCACGGCGAGCGCATCGGATTCCCGCTGATGATCAAAGCCAGCTTCGGCGGCGGTGGCCGCGGCATGCGGATCGTCCGGAACGCCGGTGAATTCAGCCGGCGGCTCGAAGAGGCGCAGCGCGAAGCGGCGTCGGCGTTCGGTCGGCCCGAGGTTTTTCTCGAGCGCTACATCGCCAAGGCCAAGCATATCGAAGTGCAGATTCTCGGCGACGCTCACGGCAGCCTGGTGCACCTCTGGGAGCGCGACTGTTCCGTCCAGCGCCGCCACCAGAAAGTGGTCGAGGTGGCGCCCGGCATCAACCTGCCCCGCGATCTCCGCCGGCGCATCTGCGACGCCGCCGCCAGGCTTTGTCGGTCGGTGAACTACCGGAGCGCAGGGACGGTGGAGTTCCTACTCGACACCGAGCGCGGAGACTTCTTCTTCATCGAGGTGAATCCCCGGATTCAGGTCGAGCACACCGTCACCGAAGTCGTCACCGGCATCGATCTCGTCCGGAGCCAGATCCTCGTCGCCGACGGCCACTCGCTGCACGAGGAACCGCTGGCGATTCCGCCGCAGGACAAGATCGAGTGCCGAGGCGTCGCGATGCAATGCCGGATCACCACCGAAGATCCGGATCGCCACTTCATCCCAGATTACGGCCGAATCACGACGTATCGATCGGCCGGCGGTTTCGCCGTCCGGCTCGACGGCGGCAACGGGTTCGGCGGATCGGTCATCACGCCGTTTTTCGACTCACTGCTCGTCAAGGTCACCACCTGGGGCGGCACCCTCGTCGAGGCCGCCTCGCGTGGTGATCGTGCCCCTGTCTCTTATACACATCTGACGCTGCCGACGAGTTGACCTGAGT
>JBKPSC010000091.1:0-9717 GCA_046734915.1 Acidobacteriota bacterium
ATCGTGGACCCCGGTTTCACACTGACCCGGCTGAACGCTTCGGCGGTGGCGGACGTCTGTCGACGGCTCGATGGCATCCCCCTGGCGATCGAACTGGCAGCCGCCCGCGTGAAGATGCTGTCGGTTGAGGAGATCCTGTCCAAGCTCGATGATCGGTTCCGGCTCCTGACTGGAGGGAAGAAGGCGTTGCCGCGCCACCAGACGCTGTGGTCGGTGTTCGAGTGGAGCTACGACCACCTCACGGCGGACGAGCAGCGGCTGTTCCGCCTGTTGTCGGTGTTTACCGACGGCTGGACGCTGGCAGCAGCCACGGCGGTCTCTGGCCAGACGTCGGACGAATTTGAGGTGTTGGAGCTGCTCACACACTTGGTGGAGAAGTCTTTGGTCGTGGTAGAGCGGGTGGCGCCCGAGCAGATGCGCTATCGGCTCTTGGAAACGTCCCGGCAGTTCGCACAGCAGAAGCTCAACGACGCCGGAGAGGGAGAAGCTGAACGTAGACGCCACCTGGAGTACTTCGTCACTTGGGCAGAGGCGCGCGAGGAGCTCGCGGTGGGGCCGCAGCGAGGCAAGTGGCTTCTGGACATGGGATCGGAACACCAGAACGTGCTCGCGGCGCTCGACTGGTGCGACGGCGCCGCGGGTCGGGCGGAGCAGGCCTTGCGACTGGTCGCGGCGGTATGGCGTTACTGGCCGACTCGCGGACTTTCAGCCCTGGGGCGCGAACGTCTGACGCAGGCGCTCAAGCGTCAGGGGCCGGAGCCGCACACGCCCGCACGTGCGACGGCGCTCTTGGGCGCAGGCCGCCTGGCCTTGCGTCACGGCGAGCTGGCGGAAGCGCATGTGCTGTTGGAGGAAAGTCTCACGATCTGTCGCCGCTTCGGTGACCGCACGGGAATGGCGCGAGCACTCAACAACCTGGGCCTCGCATACAGCCGGGAGGATGATCACGACTCCGCCCGGGCGCGATTTGAAGAAAGTCTCGCCCTGGCGCGTGAGGCGGGCGACCGGCGGGGTGCGTCCATGTCGCTGAACAACCTGGCGGAACTGTCGCGTGAGCGCGGCGACTTCACGGCCGCGCGTCCACTGTATGAAGAAGCGCTCGCTGAAGCCCGCCTCGGCGGAGACCTGGGAAACGTCGCACTGTGCCTCCAAAACCTGGCGCTGCTGCGACTACAGGACGGGGATCCGGAAGGAGCAGCCGGTTGCGACCTCGAGGCGCTGCACATCGTGCGCGACCTCGGCCTGCGAGCTTTAGGCGTCGGCATCATCGAAGTCGCCGCGGGGGTCGCGGCCCTGGCGTCGGGAAATCTGGGGCTCAGCGCACGGCTCGGCGGCGCGTCCCAGGCCCTTTTTCAGGCTATGGGCATCGCGCGAGATCCAGCGAACGAACGGATGCGTGCGCAGTTCATCGCGGCGTTGCGTCCGTTGCTGAGCGCGCAGGCGTTCGCGCAGGCCACGGCCGAAGGCGCGGCGCTGAGCTACGAGGCAGCGCTCGAGGAGGCCCGGATCGGACTCGAGACTCGGCGCGACCCAGCCACCAACCTTTAACGGCGTAAGGCCGACATCGCGATTGGCGGGCGCTGTTTCCCTTCCGCTAAAATCTGGCCACAGGCTGCTTGATGGACTCAGTGAACCGGGCGACTCTCTCTCCACATCCAGCAACGCGGCCCAACACGCGTTGAGCCAGGTGGCCGCAGGGCAATCGTGAGCGGCCGCTAGTGAACGCTAGCCGTTAGGCCTTCGAACTTGACTCGGAAGGGATGCAAACACAATGGCCAACAGCGATGACATGTTCAGACGACTGGAACGTGAATTGTTGGCGGCTCATGAGGGTACGCCGGATCTCGCAACGATCGACCGACTCTATGCGGACGACTTCTTGTCGACCAACGCCGACGGCCGCGTCGTCGATAAGCAAGGTTGGCTTGATATTCTCAAGGCCGGTCAGTTTCCTGTAGAGCGCATCACGACCGACGACTTCAAAGTTCGGAAGTACTCAGGCACGGCCATCGTCACTGGGCGTTCGGCATACTTCAACAACGGTCAGAAGGTGTGGGAAGTGCGCCACACACAGGTGTGGGTCGATCAGAGTGGTCACTGGCGCCTGGCGAGTTGGCAGGGCACTTCCGTGCCAACCGAGGTCTAACACGCGTTGCACCATACGGCCGTCGCTGCGATTCTGGACGGCCGCTGTGTCGAAGATCGTCGAGAACCACGCGGATCTCAGGAGCTGACAGACATCCGCGAAGGCTTGCAGCGCACCACAGCCGCCTGGCAATCCTCGAGCTGGGAGTGAAACATGGCGTCTCCGGCACATCGTGAGATCAAGACGCGCGATGGCCGGACGCTCGCCTATGCGGAGTATGGCAATCCAGTTGGCCAGCCGATTATCTATTGTCACGGTGCGCCGAGCTCGCGCGTGGAAGGCGACTTGATCGTGAATGCGGCGACGGCATTGGCGCTCGACCTGCGAGTCATCGTCCCCGACCGGCCGGGAATGGGCCGATCGGACTATCAGGACGATCGCAGGATTATCGACTGGCCGGACGATGTGCTGGATTTGACGCAGGCTCTGGGTGTGGAGCGGTTTGCGGTCCTCGGTTCGTCTGGCGGTGCTCCCTACGCGGCGGTGTGTGGCGCCCGCATGCCCGATCGTGTCCGGGCCATCGGGCTGGTGGGCGCGATCGCACCGCCCGATGCGCCTGGAATGCTTGCTTCCATGAGTGGCCCGTTGCGGATGATGTTCCGCCTCTCACGAATGGCACCGGCTGTGCTCCGTGGACTCTTTCGACTCAACCTCAGGGCCATGCGACGAGGTGGAGATCGGGCGCGCGCCCGTATGGCTGCATGGGCCCCCGAACCCGATCGGAGACTCCTGGAGCGGCCCGAAGTCGCCACCGGCTTCATGGCGTGTTTCGAAGAGGCGTGTCGGCAGGGCCCGCGCGGGCCGGTCATGGACGTGCGGCTCATCGCCGGACCCTGGGGCTTTGATTTGACGACATTACAAGTATCGGTCCTCCTGTGGCACGGAGAACACGATCGCAACGTGCCGGTGACGCATGGTCGCTATCTCGCCGGCACGATTCCGCGATGTCGCGCGACGTTCCTGCCGAACGACGCGCATCTCTCTGTTCCGCTCAATCATCAGGAGGAAATTCTTGGAGCCCTGGCCGCCGCGGTAACGGCTGCCTGATGGTGCGCCGCATCGCACGTGTTGCTCCAGCATGTGTTGCTCCAGACCAACGGAGGACACCATGGCACAGGTCGACTGGTACATCGAAGGAGTCGAGTTCAGCAATTGCAACTGCGACTACGCCTGTCCCTGCCAGTTCGAGTCACGCCGCCCCACGTACGGGGACTGCCGCGGATTCGCGGCCGTGCTCGTCGACAGAGGCCACTTCGGAGACGTGGCGCTCGATGGCCTGGGCGCAGCCCTCATCTACGCGTGGCCCGGACCGATCTACGAGGGCAACGGCGAGTGTCAGGCCGTCATCGACGAGCGGGCGGACGCCAGGCAACGGGACGCTCTGGCCACCGTGCTATACGGTGGCGAGACCAACGAAGGCGCGACGCACTGGTGGGTCTACCGGACGATGTCCAGCACCGTCCATCCCCCGCTCTTCAAGCCGATCGAATTCGACGTGAACATCGAGCGGCGAAGGGCCCGCATCGTGATCCCGGGCGTGCTCGAATCCACCGCCGGTCCGATCCGCAGCCCGGCGACGGGGGCCGAGCATCGCGTCCGCATCAACCTGCCGAATGGCATCGAGTTCGACCTCGCCGAGATCGGCAGCGGCACCACGAAGACAATGGCGTCAGTCGCCCTTGACCTCGAGGACACCTACTGTCATTTCACCGAACTGCGCCAGTCGGGAAAGGGCGTGGTCCGCACACGATAGGATTCTGGACTCCGACGGCGGCCTCATCGCATTCGCTCACCGCCGCAGCTGTGGGCGCCCGCGACCCGGTCGTCAGTCCGGGAACTGCGGCAGATCGGCCAGCGTCTGACAGTCCTTCAACTCCGGGTGGTTCTTCGCGATCACGCTGGACGGAGCCCCGCCGCGCCCCTCGCCCCCCAGCCGCGCCAGACGCTGGTTGACGAACAGCACTTCATAAACGGCGGCGGGAAACGGCGCGATGCCTTCCACGCAGGCGAAGTTGTTGAAATGCAGGTTGGCGACGAAGAAAAAACGCTTCAGCTTCTCGACGACAGCGGTGAACTTGTCGTAGTCCTTCATGGTGTCCATGTGCAGTTCGATCGTCAGCTGATCGATCCGATCGAACAAGGCGTCGTCCGCCTGCAGCAGCGAGTCCCATTCCGCGCCTTCGACGTCCATCTTCACGACGAGCTGTTTGCCGGCGTCGCCGTTCTTCGCGACCTGGCGCTCGACACTGTCGAACCGGCGGCCGTCGATGGTTTCGACTTTGGTGCCGACGCATTCCTCGTGGAACACGGTCTGGGCGTCGCAGGCCGGACGTTGCAAGTTGAAGCAGTCGTACTGATGAACCGTCACCGCCAGCCCGCTCGACACGTCGCACCCCCACTGGTCGAAGCCATTGATGCCGTACGAGTACGCCGATTGCACCGATGACAGCAAGTTGGCGCACAGCACGTAGCCGCCGTCGTTCGGCTCGCCGAACCGCTTGAAGTCGCAGTTGGCCAGCCTGACCGGCTGGAGGGCGTCGTATAGCCGTTGGCGTGCGCCGCGTGCCCGGTATCGCGTCCAGGGCTCGTTCGCAAACAGTTCCCAGATGATCGGGCTGGCCATCGCGAGCACCAGGGTGAACATCAGCGCGCGCGGCACCGCGGGTCCTTGAAGGTACGTCAACCCGCGGCGTTCGAACACGCGTGCAACCGGCCAGAGCCTGGGCGAGAACAGCAATGCCATCCACAGGGCGAACGTGCCGACGGAAAGAATGAGGCGGTAGTTCGAAATCCACGGCGATACGATGCACAGGGCGAATTCGGCGACGACGGTACCGGCGACGACCCCGTACAGCACGCGAATCCAGCGCGGCATCCGCTCTGGCACCGGCAACAGGCTGGCGGCTCCGATGAGCAGCCACGCCGCGATCACCCAGCCGATTGAAGGATGGCGGTAGTGGGTAGAAGAACCTGGCAAGACGACGAGGTAGTGGCTGCCGCTGGTGTTGCCGTGATGCGTGGCGAGCTCGAGATACTCGAGGGTCCATGCGCCCGATGGACCCTGGATCGTCACCGCATGATCAGCGGCGGGGCTCCACGCGCCGGTCACCGCGCAGTCGATTCGTCGAGCACCGCCTGACGCGACGCTCCGCTCGCAGACGCGCTCGCCATCGACCGCCACGGAGAACGCCGCGTTTCCTGTGTGATTGGCGATGTGAGCGATGAGGGCCAGGGGCGGCCGCAGGCGAATGCTGTCAGGAAAGTCCGCCGCGGTCACGCGGACGCGGACGACGCCGGCGGCCGGTTCGACCGGCGCCGCCAGCGCTTTGACGCGCACGCGTTCGATGTCGACGAAGGTGGTGGTCGCCAGCACCAGCGCGGCGAGCCCACCCAGAATCGCAGCGCGAAGCACGCGGAACGGCATCGTCTGTGCCGCATCTTATCGTGAACCCCAGAATCGATCCCAGCGACCGGCACAGCTTCGCGCGCGCATTTTTCGCCGAGCTGCGTGCTAACATTCGCCGCGTCAGCGAGATCAGCACCGATACACGCCTCTCGCGGTCGTGCGGATGATTGCGAAGGGTGTCAGCGGTCTACATCCAATAGTAATTAGCCAGGCAGGCAGGAACGGTAGTGATGCAGGTGTTCCTCATCACGTTGACCTTGATCGCTTCGAGCGTCGCGCTGACCCAGACACCTGCTCGACGGGGCGCACGCCCGGAGACCTACAGTTCGGCTGCCGTCGACGCGGATGGCAACCTCGCGATCGTCAAGTCGAGTGGCCAGACCGTCATCGTGCGTAAGGAAGGCGAGCAGACCTCCTTTTCCCCACCCCTCGTTTCTTCGGCAAACATTGCAGTGGGCGCACAAGCGATGTTCGCGAACTGTTGTACGTCCTACGACATTCCGCTCCAGCTTGTCGTCTACGCGGAGGGTCGGGTCCACCGATTCAAGGGGGTCGGACTCCCGATTTTCGAGTGGGGGTTTGCGGACTCTGGAACACGCATCGCGTACGGCCAGGAGACTGTTCACTTTTCATGCGCAACACATTACGAGCTCCGGGAGATCGCATCAGAGCGCCTGATCGAGTTCGTGGATGTTCCGCAACCCTGCGGCCAGATACCGGATCCAACACCTATCAAGATTCCTGAGTGGGTCGCGAGTCTGCGCGCGAAGAGGTAGGGTGGGGTCACGATGTGATGATCGATAGGCCGGACGACCTGACGTCGATTATGGAGTTGATTGATGCCATTCAAGAGTCAGGCGCAGCGGCGGAAGTTCGCCCAGCTCCTCGTGGAGGGGAAGATCTCGAATGAGACCTTTGAGGAATGGAACCGCGAGACGGGTGGTCGAAGGTTGCCGGAACGCGTGAGCAAGAAGGTCAGCGCCCGGAAGAAGAAGAAGAAGAAGAAGAAGAAGAGAAAGGGGTGAGCGCCATGATTCGACAAATCGCGCCCCAGTTCTTCACCAGAGACCTGCCCGCAACCCTGGCTTACTACAGGGACAAACTCGGATTCGATTCTCTCGGCACGTGGCTCGATCCGCCGGTTTATGCCATCGTCGCGCGCGACCAGCACAGAATCCACTTTCGCTGCGCCGAGCCGCCCGCGCCGAATCCGGACAAGTACGCCGACGAACTCCTCGACGCCTATCTGTTCATCGAGGACGCGGACGCACTCCACGCCGAGTTTGCCTCCCGCGGTGTCGAGTTCACGCGAGGCCCGGCCGACACGCCCTGGCAGTCTCGCGAGTTCGTGGTGAAGGACTGCGACGGCCGCCTGCTCGCGTTCGGCGCAAATTCCGAACAGGCGATCTGATCTCTCATCTCACGACGAGTAGCTGTCGTCGGGTGTGGATGCCATCAGGACTTCCCTATGGTCAACAACCAGAGCGACGATCCGCCGTTGCCGCGGTTGTAGACCAGCCATCGACCGTCGGGTGAGATGCTTGGTTCTTCGAGAAACAAACCAGGGTCGGGGAAATGCGTGACCGGCTTCGGAACGCCGCCATCAGCGGGCATCCTCTGAATGTTGCGATGGCTCGGCTGCACGTACAGCCATCGTCCGTTTGGCGAGTAGAAGAAATGCGTCATGCGCTCGGCCCCCGTCGTCAACTGCTCTTCGCGATTCTGCGGGCCGCCCGCCGCTTGGACCCGCCAGACCTGGACGGTCCCATCGGTGTTGGCGGAGAACGCGACCCACTGGCCGTTAGGGGACCATTGTGCGGCGTACTTCTGTGAAGGCGATGTCGTCAGTTGTTGCTCGCGACGAGTCGCGAGGTCGAGCACGAACACCTGACTGAATCCGTCCACGAGACGCATATACACGATGCTGCTGTTGTCCGGCGACACGTCACACCCACTTGTGGTTCCCAGCGCCGGACGCGGCGGCAGAATCTGTTCGGTCGAGCTACCGTCCAGCGCGACGTACCAAAACGCGCTCATTCCGTTAATCGAATACCGCATCGCCACAAGATGTCGACTGTCACGCGTCCAGCACGCCTGGGCAGTCGATCCTCCAATCAGGGGCGGCATCCCGATGCGTTGCCAGCGCCGAGATGCGATGTCCAGCATCCACAACTGCTCATCGCCCGTACGATTGCTACCGACGATGATTCGGGTGCCGTCCGGCGAGACGAACGGATACCGATCCCGCACCAATCCGTCGCTCAGTTCATCCTCCGTTCCCGCCACGCTGTCACCGTCCGGCGACAATGGCACTCGCGTCAGGTTCAGCGATTCTTCGTTGCTCACGGCGAGCAGCTGGTGGCGGTCAGGCGCCATCGCCAGGTCCTTCAAGTTTCCAGTGCTGACGCTCACAACGGCAACGCGCACCACGCGCAGCCCAGCCGAGCTGTCTTGGATGTCCGCCGCCTCGATCCGCGTGCTGGCGTCGGCTTCCTGACTCACGTAGTACACGCGGCGGCCTGACGAATCCCACACATGATTCGTGCCGTTCAGCAGTTCCGTCGGCGTCCCGCCTGTTGCGGGCATCGCGAACACCATGCGATCGATCGTCTCGAATGTGATCCACTGGCCCTCAGGTGCATAAGCGAGTCGGACGATTTCCCAACGAGACGCTGACGTCGGCAAGACCGCCGTTGGTTGACCGCCATCAACAGACACTCTGGCGATCTCGCGATGGCTCTCGGGACCCGTGACATAAATCACAGAGCGGCCATTCGGTTCCCATACCGGAAAGTTCCCGTTTTCGGCGAGACGGCGCGCCTGACCGCCGAGCGCGGATATGATCCAGATGTCGCCGCCATGAGTTCGAGTGTTGAAGCCGAGAAGGCTTCCGACCTTGATGAGTCCGGTGCGTGACGATCGCGTCGATACGAACGCGATCGTTGTACCGTCCGGAGAGAACATTGGCTGAACGTCATCCATCGGATTGCTGGTGACGTTGACATCTTGCCCGCCTTCAACTTGACGGACGTAGATTTCGAAGTCGCCGCCGCGATTTGAGCTAAAGGCGAACCGACGCCCGTCGGGGGACCACGTTGGCCACTCCGAGAAACCGCTTTCGTGCGTCACACGTCTCGCGTGCTGGACCACGGGTGCGTCAGGCCGTCGAGCTTCGAGGGCTCGCATGACGAACCAGACGCCGACGGCGCCGCAGACGAGTCCCGCCAGAGCGGCGGAGGTTGCGACTGGCCAGCGCAGCTTTGAGACCGGCACCGTGGAAAGGATCGACGAATCCGGCACCGATTCGAGTTCGAATTTCACGTCGCGTGCGGACTGCCACCGGTCGTCCGGCTCCTTTCGAAGGCAGCGGACCACGATGTGATCGACCAAGGGCGGAGCGAGTGGCTGTCGCGAGGTGATCGATGGAGGCGTGTCTTTCAAGATCGCGCCGATTACACTAGCGGCCGAGTCGCCCTCGAACGGCCGCCGGCCCGTCGTCATCTCGTAGACCACGGCGCCGAACGCCCAAATGTCGCTGCGCGCGTCGGCCTCTTTCCCTTCAACCTGCTCCGGCGCCATGTAGTGCACGGTCCCGAGGATCGTCCCCTCCGCCGTGTTGGGAGTGGCGGTTGCGAGTCGCGTCATGCCCGACATCGAGATCGGCGCCAACGGACCGCGCAGTTTCGCAAGACCGAAATCGAGCAGCTTGGCGCCCGCCTTCGTCAGCATGATGTTCGCCGGTTTCAGATCCCGATGTGTGATGCCCGCACGATGGGCGTTGTCGAGGGCGTCAGCGATCTCGATCGCAATCTTCAGTCCTTTGTCGAGATTGAGCGGCCCTCGTTCGAGTCTGTCGGCGAGAGTCTGTCCTTCGAGATACTCCATGACGAGGTAGTCGGTGCCGTCCTGGTGCCCGACGTCATAGAGCGTGCAGATGTGTGGATGGGTCAGCGCGGCGATGGCCCTGGCCTCGCGGTCGAAGCGCGCTTTCAGCTCGGGATCCGCTGAAGGAAGGATCTTGACGGCGACGGTGCGATCCAGTCGCGTATCGCGCGCCTTGTAGACTTCACCGAAACCGCCTGCCCCGAGCGGCGAGAGGATGCTGTAGGGGCCGAGGCGCGTGCCAGCGCAGAAGGGCATCAGTCGAGGCCGATTGTAGCGACGG
>JBKPSC010000092.1:0-16809 GCA_046734915.1 Acidobacteriota bacterium
GCAACAGTGAAATCCATCTCGATCGCAAGCTCTCCGACAAGCGCACGTTCCCGGCGATCGACATCCTCAAGAGCGGCACGCGCAAGGAAGAGCTCCTGATCCCGAAGGAAGATCTCAACCGCATCTGGGTGCTGCGCAAGGTCCTCAATCCGCTGTCACCTGTCGAGGCGATGGAACTCCTGCTCGACAAGCTCGGCAAAACCCGATCGAATGCCGAGTTCCTCAACGCGATGCAGAAGATGTAAAAGCAAACAGCGCCTAGTCCCCAGTTCCCACCCCCCAAAGTCCGAGGCCCTGTGAGAGTCCGACTGCGCGAGAATGGCCCGCTCCTCCTCGAAGACGACGAGGTGACAATCGTCGATTGGAACGGGCAGCCGTACGAGATCAGGAAGCGGCCGGTGGCTTTGTGCCGCTGTGGTGGCTCAGCGAGCAAGCCGTTTTGCGACGGCACTCACCGAAAGATCGGCTTCAAAGCCGACAACAGAGCAGACGAGAATGCAGAAGCCAGAAGGCAGAATACAGAATGAGGCGCAGAATGAAGATCAGTTCAGCATTCTGAATTCGGCATTCTGAATTCTGCCCTCTGCATTCGCTAGATCATCGAGCGATTTTATTGCCCGCGATGTAGACGGTGTCGATCTGCCGGACGTTGGAGATGTTGGCCAGCGGATCGGCGTTGAGCACGACGAAGTCCGCCCACTTGCCGGATTCGAGCGTCCCGAGATCGGCGTCGATTTTCTGACAGCGCGCCGCGTCACGGGTCGCCGCGAGCAGCGTCTGCTTCGGCGTCAGGCCGGCCTTCACCATCATCTCCATTTCCATCAGCTCGAAGTAGCCCTGGAAGCGGCCAACCGGTCCCGTGTCGGTCCCCATGGCAATCGGCACGCCTGCGTCGGACAGCTTCTTCAAGTTGCGGTTCGCGACTTCGAGGGCCGCCTTGTACTTCTGCGCTGACGTGCTGACCTTCACCTTGGCCTGCGCCGCCGGATCCTTGAGATCGGCCACCCACTTCTGGTCCGCGTGCGCCACGAAGAGCGGATCGCTGAAGAAAGCCGGCGTGGCGTCGTAAACGAAGGTCGAAACTTCGCGCATCAGGGTCGGCACGAGGCAGATATTGCGCGATTTCATCTGCGCGATGACCGCGGCGTCGACGTCCTGATCGCGCACGCTGTGCGCGATGAGATCGGCTCCCGCGTCCAGGACACCCTTGGCGTCGGCCAGATAGAACAGGTGAACCTCCGTCCGGAGACCTTGTTTGTGCGATTCGTCGATCACGGCGCGGTAGATGTCGGGGGTCATCTTCGCCGTGGTTCCGAGGTTGTCGTCGACGCGAATTTTGATCACGTTGGTCTTCAATGCCTTGTTCTTGCCGACCAGCTCGCGCGCCTCTTCGGGTGTCTTCGGCGCCAGAACGGGTCCGGCGACGAAAACTCGGCTCCGGTTCAGCGTCGGCATGTTCTGCGCGTCACGCGCAGCGAAGGCATCGGGTTTTTCGTCACCGAGGCTGTAGACAGTGGTCACGCCGTAGGCGGCATAGACGCCGAGATCGCGCGCGGTGTCGTTGACGTGCCCGTGCGCATTGATGAAGCCAGGGGTCACGGTCTTGCCGGTCAACGCGATTCGTTCGGCGCCGGCCGGAACGTTGACACTCGACGTCGGTCCGGCGGCGACGATCCGCCCGTCACGGACGACGATCGTTGCGTTGTCGATCGGCGCCCGGTCGGTGCCGTCGATGAGGCGCATGCCCGTGTAGGCCTTGACGCCTGAAGGCTGCTGGGCCTCCAATGTGCTCGTGACGCCAGCGAACCAGGCCAGGAGAACGGCGACGGTGGCGGAAAGGAGAAGTTTCATGCGCCACAATATAGCCGAATGATCCCTCCGCCGGTCTGGCCAGTGGTGCTGGCCGGGTTCACCGCGTTCATCAACCTCTACGCGACCCAGCCGTTGCTTCCGCTTCTCGTCCGGGTGTTCCGCGCCACCCCTTTCGGAGTGAGCTGGACGGTGACCGCCGCGACGCTGGCCGTTGCCGCCGCCGCGCCGCTCATCGGCCGGCTCGCCGATCGGGTCGGGCGGCGTCGGGTGATCGTCAGTTCGGCCGCGCTGCTGGCCATCGCGACGGGTCTGGCCGCCACGTCACAGACCCTCGGTCAGCTGGTGATCTGGAGGTTTGTCCAGGGATTGCTGACGCCAGGGGTGTTCGCGGTGACGATCGCCTACGTCCACGAGCGCTGGCCGGCCTCTCACACGGGCCGCGCTGCAGGCGCGTACGTCAGCGGCACCGTCTTGGGCGGCTTCTGCGGTCGCGCCGTGGCAGGCATTGTTGCCTCGGCCTTCAGCTGGCGGGCGGCATTTCTGACGCTGTCGGCGATGCTCGTGCTGACCGCCACGGCGCTCTGGCGTTGGTTGCCTGCCGAGACCTCTCACAGGGATCACAAGCCGGCCGCGCCCGCTGGAGCGTTGCGCCGCCTGCTCGCCAACCGCCAGCTGCTCGTCACCGACGCCGTCGGATTCTGTGTGCTCTTCACGCAGGTCGCCGCTTTTACCTACGTCACGTTCTACCTGGCGTCACCGCCGTTCGGGCTGAGCACGTTCGCGCTGGCCTGGCTCTTCGTCGTCTACTTGGTGGGCGCCGCGATAACCCCGCTCGCGGGACGATGGGCCGATGCGATCGGTCACCGAGCCGCGCTTGCCGGCGGGGTAGGGGCGGGCATGTGCGGCGCAGTCCTCACGCTCCTGCCATGGCTGCCCTCCGTCATCGCCGGCCTCGCGCTCGTGGCCACGGGCGTCTTTATCGCGCAAGCAACGGCGAGCAGCTACATAGGAGCGGCGACGAAGGAAGACCGCGGCCTGGCCGTCGGTCTGTATTCCACGTTCTATTACGTGGGCGGAAGCGCCGGCGCCTCGCTGCCGGCGGTGATGTGGAACACCGGCGGATGGCCGGCAACCGTGGCGCTCGTCATGGTCGTCCAGGCCTTGACGTTCGTGCTGGCATGGGCGTTCTGGACGCCGCGCATGTCGACCCACGAGCCGCCGCTGCCAGACGCCGGGGGTTAGGCCTCGGGAGCCTCGACGGGGACGCTTCCGGGTGAAGCGCCGACGGGGACAGTTTCCTCGGCAGCTTGCTTGGGAATACCGAGCAGCTCGCGCAGTTCGTCGCCTTCCATGACCTCGACTTCGAGCAGACGCTGAGTCACGGCTTCGAGCTTCTCGCGGTTCTCGCTGAGAATCGTCCGCGCCTTTTCGTGCGCCTCAGCCAGGATGCGCTTGATTTCGGCGTCGATCTTTTGTGCCGTCTCGTCGCCGTAGAGCCCGCGCTCCTGGGGCATCGGAAGATCGAGGAACCGCGCGCGCCGGTTGCCGTCGTAATTCACGGCGCCCAGCGCATCGCTCATTCCGAATTCGGTGACCATGGCCCTGGCGATGTCAGTGGCCCGCAGAAGGTCGTTCTGAGCGCCGGTCGAGATCTCGCCGAGCGCGATCTCCTCGGCCGTCCGCCCACCCAGCAGGACCGCGAGCTGACCAAGGAGGTCCTGCCTCGTCATCAGGTAGCGATCCTCGATAGGCAGCTGCATCGTGTAGCCGAGGGCACCGAATCCGCGCTGGACGATCGAGATCTTGTGGACCGGATCGAGATTGGGAACGACGGTGGCGACGATCGCGTGGCCGGACTCATGGTAGGCCACGATGCGCCGCTCACGCGGGCTCATGACCCGCTTCTTCTCGAGGCCCGCGACCAGTCGATCGATCGCCGCCTCGAAGTCCCTGGCGTCGACGGCCGTCTTGTCGTTCCGCGCCGCCAGCAGGGCGGCCTCGTTTACCAGGTTGGCGAGATCGGCGCCGGCAAATCCTGCCGTGCGCGCGGCGACGACCTTGAAATCGACATCGTGAGCGAGCTTCACGCCCTTCGCATGAATCCGCAGGATCTCTTCCCGGCCCTTGATGTCTGGCTTATCGACGAGCACCTGCCGATCGAAGCGGCCCGGGCGGAGGAGCGCCGGATCGAGGACTTCCGGTCGATTCGTCGCACCCATGATGATGACGCCCTTGCGCGAGTCGAAGCCGTCCATTTCGGCCAGGAGCTGGTTCAACGTCTGCTCCCGCTCTTCGTGGCTGCCCACTGGGCTCTGCACCCGGACCTTCCCGAGCGCGTCGAGCTCGTCGATGAAGACGATGCACGGGGCCTTGGCTTCGGCTTGCTGAAACAAATCGCGAATACGCGCGGCGCCGACGCCGACGAACATCTCGACGAACTCCGAACCACTCAGGCTGAAGAACGGCACATGCGCCTCGCCGGCCACCGCGCGCGCGAGCAGCGTTTTGCCCGTTCCCGGCGGGCCGACGAGCAATACACCTTTTGGAATGCGGCCACCGAGATTGGTGTACTTTCTCGGGTTCTTCAGAAACTCGACGATCTCCCGCAGCTCTTCCCGCGCCTCATCGACGCCGGCGACATCGGCGAACCGGACCTTCACCTCGTCATCGGCAAAGACCTTGGCCCGGCTGCGGGCGAACGACATGACGCCGCCTTCCGCCCCGCTCATCCGGCGGAAGAAGAACCCCCAGATGGCGACGAAGAACAACAGCGGGAGCAGCCATCCGAGCAACTCGGTGACCCAGCGATTGATGGTCTCGCCGCTGTAGCGCACCTGGTGCTGCTCGAGCTCTTCGACCAGTTTGGGGTCGTCGACGCGATTCGTCGTGAATGCCTTCGAGTTACCGCGATTCGGCAGCGGATCTTTGAGCGCGCCGCGGATGGTCTGCTCGCCGACAGTGACCTCGACGATCTGCCCGTTCTTCAGGAGGGTCTTGAACTCGCTGTAGGGCAGGGGGCGCCCACCGGGCGTCAGGAAATACATCTGCGCCAGGCCCAGCAGCAGCACGAAACCGAGCGCGTACCACAGCGAGGACCCAGGTCTGGTGACCATGGGCCCGCGACGATCGCCGCCACGCGGATTGAATCGAGGACCACCGGGCTTGGGTGTCGCCATCGCTCTCCGAATCCATTATGCGCCGACCGACTGGCGCTTGCCGAACGTCAATGTATCCGCGCCGGCGTCAACCACGACCGTATCGCCTTCGCCGAACTCGCCTTCGAGGACGCGCAGGGCCAGTGGATCCAGCACCTTCCGCTGAATCGTGCGCTTGAGCGGTCGGGCGCCGTACGCCGGGTCGTAGCCTTCCCGAACGAGCTGCGCCTTCGCCGCATCCGTGAGCTGCACGTGAATCTTCCGTTCTTCGAGCCGCTTGAGCAGACCACCGACCTGGATGTCGATGATGCGCGCCATGTGCTCGCGACCGAGCACATGAAAGAAGACGATCTCGTCGATCCGGTTCAGGAACTCCGGCCGGAAGTGTGCGCGCAGGACGTCCATCACCTGCCTTCGGGTGCCCTCGTCCAGCATCCCACCGGCCTCGAGGTTCTGGACTGCTCGTTCACCGATGAACTGGCTGCCGAGATTCGACGTCATGATGACGACGGCGTTCTTGAAGTCCACCGTTCGTCCCTTGCCATCCGTCAACCGCCCATCGTCGAGCAACTGAAGCAGGACGTTGAGCACTTCCGGATGCGCCTTCTCGATTTCGTCGAGCAAGACCACGGCGTATGGCCGGCGGCGAATGGCCTCGGTGAGCTGCCCGGCCTCTTCATAGCCGACATAGCCGGGCGGCGCGCCAATCATCCTGGAGACGGTGTGCTTCTCCTGGTACTCGGACATGTCAATCCGCACCATCGCCTGCTCGTCGTCGAACAGGAACTCCGCCAGGGCGCGCGCCAGCTCGGTCTTGCCGACGCCGGTCGGGCCAAGGAAGAGGAAGCTGCCCAGCGGCCGGTTGGGATCCTGAAGGCCGGCTCGCGCCCGGCGGATGGCGTTGGCCACCGCCCTGACTGCCTCGTCTTGTCCGATCACCCGCTGATGAAGACGCTCTTCCATGTGAATGAGCTTTTGGACTTCACCTTCCATCAGCCGGCTGACGGGAATGTGAGTCCACTTGCTCACGACTTCTGCGATGTCCTCTTCGTCGACTTCCTGTTTCAGCATCCGTCCGGACTTCTGGGCCTCGGCGAGCCGGTTCTCGGCTTCCTTGATATCGCGCTCGAGTTGCGGCACTCGGCCGTACTGGAGCTCGGACGCCCGCTGATAGTCACCGGCGCGCTGCGCGCGCTCGACCTCCAGCTTCACGGACTCGAGCTCCTCCTGCAGCTTCGCCGTCCGCTGGATCATCTGCTTTTCCTGCTGCCAGTGCGTGTCGAGCCGTCCTTGTTCCTCCTTGAGATCGGCGAGCTCTTTTTCGAGGCGGGCCAGGCGCTCCCGCGACGACTTGTCCTTTTCCTTCCGCAAGGCCTCCCGCTCGATCTCGAGCTGCATGATGCGACGACGGATCTCGTCGATCTCTGCCGGCATGGAGTCGATCTCCATGCGCAGCTTCGACGCCGCTTCGTCGACGAGATCGATGGCTTTGTCCGGCAGGAACCGGTCCGCGATGTAGCGATTGGACAGCACCGCTGCGGCAACCAGCGCCGCATCCTTCAGGTTCACCTTGTGGTGGATCTGGTACCGCTCGCGGAGGCCGCGGAGAATGCTGATCGTGTCCTCGACGGTCGGTTCGCCGACCAGCACCGTCTGGAAGCGACGCTCCAGGGCGGCATCCTTCTCGATGTACTTCCGGTATTCGTCGAGCGTCGTCGCGCCGACAGTGTGGAGCTCACCGCGCGCGAGCATCGGCTTGAGCATGTTGGACGCGTCCATCGAACCCTCGGCCGCTCCCGCGCCGACCACGGTATGGAGCTCGTCGATAAAGAGAATCACCGTGCCTTCGCTGTCGGCGATCTCTTTCAGAACGGCTTTGAGCCGTTCCTCGAACTCGCCGCGATATTTGGCGCCTGCGACGAGCGAGCCCATGTCCAGCGCGACGATGCGCTTGTCCTTGAGACCTTCAGGTACATCGCCGCGAACGATGCGGCCGGCGAGGCCTTCAACAATGGCGGTTTTGCCGACGCCCGGCTCGCCGATGAGCACTGGATTGTTCTTGGTGCGCCGCGACAGCACCTGGATGACCCGCCGGATTTCCTCGTCACGCCCGATGACCGGATCCAGCTTGCCTTTGCGCGCAAGGTCGGTCAGATCGCGGCCATACCGCTCGAGCGCCTGGTACGTGCCTTCGGGATTCTGACTCGTCACGCGCTGCGAGCCGCGGACGCTGGTCAGCGCCGCGAAGATGGCGTCGCGCGTCAGCCCCTGACCATTCAACAACTTGGCCGAGGGCGAACGTCCGGTTTCGGAAGCGAGGGCAACGAAGAGGTGTTCGGTGCTGACGTACTCGTCCTTCAGGCGATCGGCTTCCGCCTGCGCCAGATCGGTCACCAGCTTGAGACGGGGCGAGATGCCAGGCTGCGCTCCGCCGTAAGCGGACGGAACTTTCGCCAGCAGCTCTCGAGCCGCCTGCGCCATCTTCGCCGGGTCGGCCGACATCTTGCGCAGGAGTTCCGGAACGATGCCCTCCCGCTGCTCGATGAGCGCCGCCAGGAGGTGCTCCGGCTCAATCTGGGCGTGGCTCATCTGCTCGGCGAGTTGCTGTGCGGCCAGGACGGCTTCCTGCGCCTTCTCGGTGTATTTGTTGATGTTCATAACTCGTTCTCTCGCCAGCTGGCGCCTGCCGATGCCCCTATCGATGCGCGTTCTCGAGCTGCTGCAGCGCTTCGAAATGCGAGCGCTGTTCGGGCGTCAATTCCTTCGGCAGTTGAACCTCGACCGTCGCGTACAGATCTCCGGTGCCCTCGGGCTTTCCAGCAACCGGCATGCCGTGTCCTTTCAGCCGGAAGACCTGTGCGTTCTGCGTGGTCGGTGGAATTTTCAGCCGGAGCGATTTCCCACCGAGCGTCTGCACCGAGGTTTCGCCGCCGAGGACCGCGGTGGTCAACGGCACCTGGACGCGAGTCTGAAGATCGCGTCCCTTCCGCTCGAACAGCGGATGTGGCGCCAACCTGATTCGAAGATACAGGTCTCCTGCCAGTGCACCGCCCGTTCCGGGCTCGCCTTCGCCGGCAACCCGCAGTCGCGTGCCGTCGGACACGCCGGCCGGAATCCTGACGTCGACGGTGCGGGCGTGGCCATCGTGTTTGATCGAGAACGTGCGCTGCACACCGTGAAACGCGTCCTCGAGCGTCAGAGGCAACTCGTGCTCGACGTCCCGCCCGGCCCGCACGTTGCTGTTGCGTCGCCGGGCGCGGCGCCCGGGTTCCTCTTCCTGGACGCCGCCGCCAAAGAACGTGTGGAAGAAGTCGGAGAACGGGTCTTCGCTGCCGAACATCTCCCGCATCTCGTCGGCCGTCATCGTGCGGAAGCCGCCGGTCCCGCCGCCCGTATGCACGTTCCACCCGGCACCAGGGCCGGACGCTCCTGGTGGCGGGCCACCCGACTGCTCGTACATCCGCCAGTTGGCGCCCAGCTCGTCGTACTTCTTTCGTTTTGCCGGATCGCCGAGCACCTCGTAGGCCTCATTGATCTCCTTAAAGCGGGCTTCCGCCGCCTTGTCACCCGGGTTCACATCGGGGTGATGCTTGCGTGCCAGCTTCCGAAAGGCCTGCTTGATCTCCTTGTCGGTCGCGGTCTTCGAGACGCCCAGCGTCGAGTAGTAGTCCTTGAAATCCATGTCGCGCCTGCTAGTCGAACCCGAGCATCCGCAGCAACTCGTCGAAATCCTGCGAGAGTCGCCGGGTATCGCGCGGCGACAACGGCTCGTTGGCCATGAGCGGCCGCATCCGCTGCACGATTTCGGCGATCGACAGCAAACGCTGAACGCCAGCCAGATTGATCCCGCCGTCGTCTACCAATCGCTTGATGATACGCAGCCGATCGAGCTCATCGCGCGAGTACAAGCGCATGCTGCCAATCGTCCGGCTGGGCTGGACGAGGCCCAGGCGCTCGTATTTGCGGAGCGTTTGAGGATGCATGCCGAGCATCCGTGCCGCCACGCTGATGAAATAGATGTCGTCTTGCAGGCTCATCTTAAGTTGCGCCGATCCAAGTATGGGACTTGATACGGTGCGTGTCAACATGCCTGGGTCATACTGTGGTGCGGTGTTACTGCCTGTCGTCGCCTCCACGCTTCGGGAGTCTCTTGTTCACGCCCGCTGATTTCGTCACGATCGCACTCCTGGTCGCCCTTGAAGGGTTGCTCAGCGCCGACAACGCCATGGTTCTGGCGGTGCTCGTGCTCGGCCTGCCAAAGGAGCAGCAGCGCAAAGCCCTCCGATACGGCATCATTGGCGCGTTCGCGTTCCGAGCGATCGCGACGCTGCTGGCGGTTTATCTGATCAAGCTGGACTGGGTGAAGCTCGTGGGGGCGGGCTACTTGATGTACTTGACCATCCAGCACTTCACCCAACACGGCGACGCCGGGCTGCGCCGCACGCCGCCCAAGGCCAAGGCGATGATGGGGCTGTCTGCGTTCTGGGCAACGGTCATCAAGGTCGAGCTCACCGACATCGTCTTCGCCGTCGACTCCATTCTCGTGGCCGTCGCGATGTCGCCGAAGACCTGGGTGATTCTGACCGGCGGTATCCTTGGCATCATCATGATGCGCCTGGTCATCGGCCAGCTGCTGGCCATTGTGGAGCGGTATCCGGCGCTCGTCGACGGCGCCTTCATCATCATCGGCTGGGTGGCGATCAAGCTCGGCGTGGAATACCTGCACCAGAAAGGCTACGTCGGGTTCGAGATTCCGAAGTGGCTGTCGCTCGGTCTCATCGTCGTAATCTTCGGAGTCTCCTTCCTCTACGCGCGGATGCACGAGTTGCGGCAGCAGCGCTCGGCGCAGTCCTCACAGCCGTCCAGCGAGGTCGCCGAGTAGATGCCGGGCCCGCTCCGCGTCCTCGTCGTCGACGATGCCGGGGATCATGCGGAGCTCGTGCGCGAGATGGTCAGGTTCGTCGGCGCCTGGCCGGACGCGGAGGTGAGCAAAGCGGAGTCGTATGCGACGGCCCTCGAGGCGTTCGACCGCACAACCTTCGATCTCGCGTTTTTCGACTACTGGCTCGGTTCCGAGAATGGCCTGCGCCTCATTCGCGAGATCCGCCAGCGCGGCATCCACACCCCCGTCATCGTCCTGACCGGTCACGGCGCCGAGGACGTTGCGGTCGAAGCGATGAAAGCGGGCGCCGCCGATTATCTGAGCAAGTCCAACCTGTCGGTGGACGCCATTGGACGAGCCATGCGCTACGCGCTGGCCATCGGTGCGCGCGAGGAGCAGCAGCGCGCCGCTGAACAGGCGCTCCGCGCCAGCGAAGAACGGTTCCGCGCCCTGGTCGAGAACAGCTGGGAAGTACTGCTCCTTCTCGACCAGGATGGCCGCATCACATACACGACACCGTCGGCCGGCCGGCAATTCGGCTGGACGCCAGATTCCATGATCGGGCGAGCGCTGGTCGACCTGCTGCACCCCGAAGATCAGCGGCACGTCGCGCAGCGCCTGAGCAGTGCCGCGGGACGGCCGGGTGAGCAGATGATGACCGAGGCGCGAATCCGGCGGTCTGACGGCTCGTACCGCAGCATGGATGCGATCGTCGTGAGCCGGTTGCATGAGCCCACCATCAACGGCATCGTCTTCAACGCACGCGACATCACGGAAGGCCGCCGCCTGGAGGAACAGCTGCGCCAGGCGCAGAAGATGGAGGCGGTCGGCCGGCTCGCCGGCGGAGTCGCGCACGACTTCAACAACCTGCTCACCGCGATCCTCGGATACTGCAACCTCGCGCTGGACGACATGGCCCCAAACGACGTGTCGAGGCGTGACCTGGAAGAGATCAAAGACGCCGGGGAACGCGCCGCGACGTTGACCCGCCAGTTGCTCGCCTTCAGCCGGCGGCAGATGCTGCAGCCGGAACCCGTCGATCTGAATGGCCTGGTGCAGCAGACCCAGAAGATGCTGACGCGCATTCTTGGCGAGGACATCGAGCTCTCCATCGAGCTGGCGGCCGACCTGCCGCTCGTCACCGCCGATCCGGCGTCGGTCGAGCAGATCATCGTGAGCCTGGCGATGAACGCCCGCGACGCGATGCCCGAGGGTGGCCATCTCGTGCTCGAGACGGCGGTGGTCGAGCTCGATGGGTCATACGCCGACTCCCACGCGACCGTTCTGCCCGGTCCGTACGTGATGCTGGCCGTCAGTGACACCGGCGAAGGCATGGACGCGGCGACCCGATCTCGCGTCTTCGAGCCCTTCTTCACCACGAAAGCGCAAGGTAAGGGTAGCGGCCTGGGCCTGGCCACGGTGTACGGCATCGTCAAGCAGTCAGGCGGGTACATCTGGGTCTACAGCGAGCCGGCGCACGGGACCGTCTTCAAAGTCTATTTGCCCATCGTCAGCGCGCCTATCATGGCCGCCCGAGAGCTGAAACAGATCGAGCCGCCGCGTGCCTCCGAGACGATTCTTCTCGTCGAGGACGAGGAAGCCGTCCGCGCTCTGACCGGAGAGGTGCTGCGCCGTCAGGGATACGAAGTCATTGAAGCCGAGCACGGCAAGCAGGCGCTCGAGTTGGTGCAACGCCTCAGCGCGGAAATACACCTTCTGCTCACGGACATCGTCATGCCGTACATGAACGGCCGTGACCTGGCGGAACAGATTTCGTCGCTCAGACCCCGGACCAAAGTGCTCTTCATGTCGGGATACACGGATCACGCGGCGGTGCACCGCGAGCTCAGCGCCGGTGCGCCGTTTCTGCAGAAGCCCTTCACCCCGGATGCGCTCGCCCGCAAAGTGCGGGGACTGCTCGACGCCTAGGCCTTCCCCTTCAATGCTCGAAGCGCGCGCCGTTCGCGCTTGCCCGGCGTCTTGGGCGGCGCGACGGAGGCCCGGTACAAGCGCTCGAGCCGCCGCATCTGGATTTCCTCGGCTGTCGGCGGTGGCGTTCGGTCTTCGTACAGTTGTCGGGCTTCGGCTTTGGGGATGTGTCGTTCGGCCAGAGCCTTCACGATGATCTGCTGCTTGCGTCCCATCGGCCGTCCGATCGTCAACGCGTCGCCGACGCGGAGCGCGCGGTGCGGTTTGGCCGGTTGTCCGTTCACGTCGACCTTGCCGCTCGTACACGCCTTCTGCGCTTCGGACCTCGTACGGAACAAACAGGCCACGTCCAGCCAGACGTCGAGACGAATTTCGGGATCGTCGTGAGGTCGGCGCGGACCAGGCATCGGCGAAAATTCTCGCACGGATCGCTCGCCAGTCAGCACCGTTGGAATAAGTACAAAGAAATTACGTCTGATGCTGATTTTTATCTGAATAATCAGAAACCGGATGGTATAGTCCCACGTGCTGCGTGAGCACCAAGCGTCGTTCCTCCGTCAATTCGATTTCTGTCGCGGCCATGTCCCCGAGCCGGTCTGGTGCGGGGAGGAATCCGGCACGGCCGCGCGGCCGGCCGTCGAAGTTCGGCCGGCCCGGACACGTCGTCGCGCTGACGCTGCCCGACGATGCGATTCGGGCACTGCAGCGTGTGGACCCGGACGTTGGCTGGGCGATCGTCAAGCTGCTCGATCGCGGCGGGAAGAGCCGCACCGCCGGTGCCGCCGCGCAGCCGGATGTCGAGCTCGTGGCGGTCGATGCCAGACGATCGCTCATCGTCGTGAACCGGGCCGTGTTCAGGAGCCTGCCCGGGGTGAACATCATTCCGCTCAGCGACAGGCGGGCGTTTCTCGCGCTCGATCCCGGGCGGGGCATGAGCGACCTCGAACTGGCCGCCATCGACCGTCTCAGCGATGGGACCGTCGCGCCGCGCGAACGGCGCGCGTTGTCCGAGTTGCGCACACAGCTGACCATGTGGCGCCATGATCGCGCCCTCGAGTTTCACGCGCGGGCGATCATCGTGGTCGAGCGCGTCGCGCGACGGGGGATGCCGGCAACCAGAGGCCGGCGGAAACTGTGATGACTTCGAGCGCGTCGACCGCGCTGCTGGTGAAAGAGTAGCCATGAGAGGACGAACGGTCAGTGTCGTATGCATCGCCGCTCTGGCGGGCGCGGCCATCAGCTGTTCAGACAGTAATCCTTCGCAGCCATCGGGCACGGGCTCCGTTACCGCGCCGATTCTGGTGCAGCCTCCGCCTGGCGCCAGCATCCGCAACGCCGATCAACCCGTGACGCTCGCCGTCGAGAACGCGGTCGTGACGCAGGCAGCGACCAAGACCTACGCCTTCGAGGTCGCGACGGACAGCAATTTCAACACGAAGGTCCAGACCCGCAGCGAGATCGCCGAAGGCGGCAATGGACAGACGAGCGTGCGCCTCGATCAGCTGGCGCCCGCCACCCAGTACTACTGGCATTCGCGCGCGACTGGCGCCGGCACCACAGGCGTCTGGGGACCGACGTATCAATTCGCGATCGGGCCCGCGGTCGTCATCAACGCGCCCACGCCGGTCAGCCCCGTGGGAAATGCGTTCACCAACGCCCGGCCAATCTTCACCGTGACCAATGCTTCGGTGACCGGACCGGCTGGCGCGTTGACGTATCGATTCGAGATCTCCACGAGCCCCTCGTTTTCGCCGCTCACGGTCACGGGTGTCGTGCCGCAGGGCACAGCTCGAACCACGTTCCAGCCGCAAGTGGATCTGCCGGCGGAAGTGACGATGTATTGGCGCGTGAGCGTCACGGATCAGGCCAATGGTGTCAGCAGTCCGGTGAGCGCCGCTGCTTCGTTCGTCACCGCGCTGGCGATCGACTTGAGCCGGCTGGTCTACTTGAACAGTCCGAACGTGTCGACGTGGCCGCAGACCGGCGCGCTGACGCTCGTCGAGCAGGACGGCAATGCCGCGCTCGGCGGGCCGATGTGTATGCAGTTCACCGATCCCGGCTGGCCTGACTCGCCCTGGCCGTTCGGCGGACCTGATCCCAACTTCGGCGTCTACGCGAACCAGTGGTACATCGCCAAGATCGGTGGGACCTGGTACGGCGGTGCCGGCGAATGGATTTACCGTGGCGCGAGCAGCTGCAAAGCGGGCCAGGGCACGACCACGATCGGTCCGGATTCTGGCTTCGGCCCACCGTTCAGCAGCTGGGTGCCGCGCGTCGGCGAACTGGTGGGCTACATGGTGACCTCCGTGGCCCGCAATGGACCGGTGCGCCGCACCGTCGATCAGCGCACCAACGTCATCGTGCAGCCGTGGCGTGATACGAGCCTGGGCTCGACGATCACCGTCAACCGCCGCTAGCGAGACGTCCCACACGACAGGAGACGCACGATGAGATGGATGATGGGCTTGTGCGCCGCGGGTCTCATGATGACCGGCGTCGCTCAGGCGCAGACGACGGCAGCCTCCGGGGAGTACACGGGCTACGTCGAAGGCTTCGCACAATCCGCCTTCGGTAACGTCACCAGCCAATCGTTCGGCGCTGAAGCTGGCGTCAACTACGGCAGTCTTCGGTTCTTCGGCGAGCTGGGCGTGATTCGCGATACGTCACCCGACAGCCTCGGTGCGGCGGCGCAGCTCATCGCCGGCTATCTGACGCGGACGCAGACGGCAGCCGTTTCCTACTCAGTACGGCAACCGGTGCTCTTCATTGGCGGCGGCGTGCGCTACGTAATTCCGTACGACGAAGAGTTCGAGCCGTACATTGTCGGTGGATTCGATCTGGCCCGTGTCAAGCGAGACGTCGGGTTCACGGTGGGCGGCACCGATGTCACCGACACGATCGGCAGCTACGGCGTCGCGCTGGGCAGCGATCTCTCCGGCACCTCGAGCCGTTCGATGATCAACTTCGGCGGCGGCCTGGTCTGGAACGTGCGCGGCAGTTTGTTCCTGGACCTGCAGTATCGATTCGGCCGCATCTTCGACGACGAGGCGTTTACCGTACACCGCATCGGGGCCGGTGTCGGCGTCCGGTTCTAGAAGCGGTTACTTCACGGCAGCGACTGGCACCGCCCCGGGGAACACGTAGGCGAAGAGGAGCGAGATCAGGCCCATCACCACCATCAGCAGCACGCTGTGTTTGATCGTGAAGCGAAACAGCCGGCCTTCATCGGCGGCGGTCATGCCGGTGGCCGCCACGGCGACCGCAATGCTCTGGACCGAAATCATCTTGCCCATGACGCCCGCGGCGGAATTGACCGAGGCGGTCAGGATCGGGTTCAGCTGAAGAGCGTTGGCCGTCACGACCTGCAGGTTGCCAAAGAGCGCGTTGGCCGAGGTGTCGCTGCCGGTCAGAAAGACACCCATCCATCCGACCACAGCGCTGAAGAACGGAAACGCGCCGCCCGACGCGGCAAGCGCCAGGCCGAGCGTGGTCGTCATTCCAGAATAGTTCATCAGATATGCCACCCCCAGCATCGCAGCGATGGTGAGTATCGCGAACTTCAGCTGTCCGAAAGTGGCTTTGTAGAGGCCCACGAACTGCTTCGGGCGGACGCCAAGGAGCAGTCCGGCGAAGATCGTCGCGAGAAAACAGGACGTGCCGGAGGCGCTGAGCCAGTTGAGCGTGAACGGCGCGGCGTAGGGCGCCGGCTGCGCCACAACGGGCGGCATCCGGGTAATCGCGTTGTGCAGGCCGGGCACATTCAACACGTTCAGTCCGCTCGACGCCTTCGGCAGGAATGACGGCATGACACCATTGGTCCAGGTGTCGATGGCCAACTTGATCGACGGCTCACCCCACGCCAGCACGAACACGACGAGCAGCAGGTAGGGAAGCCAGGCCTTGAACACTTCGCCGCCGGAATGGCGTTTCAATACCACCGTCGCCTCGTGGTCGCCCTCGAGCCGCATGATGTTGGCCGGTCGCCACAGCTTCAGCACGGCTACCATGACGATGATGCAGGTCAGCGAGCTCATGATGTCGGTCAGCTCGGGACCGATGTAGTTGGACACGAAAAACTGCATGCCGGCGAACGAGAGACCGCACGCGAGAATAGCCGGCAGGACCTCCAGCGCCCGCGCCGGCCCGGCCATCACCACGATGAGGTACGCAGGAATGATGACGGAGATCATCGCGCACAGCCGGCCGACCATGGCGCTCAGCGCCATCACGGGCAGACCGGTCACATTCGCCAGCGTCGTCACGGGGATGCCGATGGATCCGAACGCGACCGGAGCGGTATTCGCCAGAAGACAGATACCGGCGGCGTAGAACGGATCGAACCCGAGTCCCGCCAGCATCGCTCCGGAGATCGCGACCGGCGCCCCGAAGCCCGCCGCGCCCTCGATGAAGGCGCCGAACGAAAAGGCGATGAACATCGCCTGGAGACGTCGATCGTCGGTCAGGCTGCCGACCGAATCCTTGATGATCTCGAACTTACCGGTGTCGACCGCCAGTCTGTAGAGCATGATGGCGGCGAAGACAATCCAGGCAATGGGGAAGAGGCCGTATGCGGCGCCGTAAATCGCCGAAATCAGCGCGAGCTGCGCTGGCATCCCGTAGGCCAGTAGGGCGACGAGAAACGCCGCGCCGAGTGCCGATAGCGCCGAAATCCAGGAAGCCTTTCTGAGCACCCCCAGCATGATGAACAAGACGATGAGGGGAATCGCGGCGACAAGTGCGCTGACGCCCAGGCTGCCGCCGATCGGTGTGTAGTTGTGCTGCCACATGTGCGCTCGGCTCCCTTCGGGTCGCGGGTCGCGGACTGTTATATCCGAAACTGAGCCGGAGCGGACGGTTGGGGTGCGCCGGGCCCCCAAATACCTAAGCAGGCCCCGTCCGTTTCAATTCTCGTGTGCGGTGACGGTACTCGAAAGCGAAGCCGCACCGCCGGCAGGCGAACTGGTCCCATCGCTCACGCGGCATGGGGCCGCCGAGAACGCTCTGTCGGTAGACCAGCGGCCGGTCGCACAG
>JBKPSC010000093.1:0-9618 GCA_046734915.1 Acidobacteriota bacterium
CGAGCTGCTCGCCTTGCACCGACTCTTCCTTCTGCATACAATCGCTCGGCCCTTTCTGCCTTCAAGAGCGGCAGATTCCGGGCACCCACTCAGCGAATCCGGGTCGGCGGCGGACGTGACGGGGGCTCACCCCCAAATGAAGTGAAGGAGTCCTGCGTTGGAAAAGGTGGCGACCCACGAAACGGCGGCGCACGGACATGCCACGGAGCATGCCCATCCAGAGCTCGGATTCTGGAGGAAGTACGTCTTCTCGACCGACCACAAGGTGATCGGCATTCAATACACGATCACGGCCCTTCTCTTTCTTCTCTTCGGCTTCACGCTGATGATGATCATGCGGTGGCAGCTCGCCTATCCGGGCGCGCCGATTCCGATCATCGGCAACATGCTGGGCGTGGCCAACGCCCCCGGCGGCATCATGCTGCCGGAGTTCTACAACCAGCTTGGGGCCATGCACGGCACCATCATGGTGTTCCTCGGCGTCGTGCCGCTGGCCGTCGGCGGCTTCGGCAACTTCGTGATGCCGCTGCAGATTGGCGCCCCCGACATGGCGTTCCCCAAGCTCAACATGATGAGCTACTGGGTGTACTTCGTCGGCGGCGTCGTGATGCTGGCGAGTTTCTTTCCGACAGGCGGCGCGGCGCAGTCCGGCTGGACCTCGTATCCACCGTTGGCCAACATTGCACCCGGCCAGACGATGTGGCTGCTCGGCATGATCTTCCTGATCACCTCGTCGCTGCTCGGCTCGGTGAACTTCATCGTCACGATCGTCCAGTTGCGGGCGAAAGGTCTCACCTGGATGCGGCTGCCGTTCTTCGTCTGGGCGCAGTTGGTGACGGCGTTTCTGTTGCTGCTGGCGTTCCCGCCCTTGGAAGCCGCCGGCGTGCTGCAGTTGATGGACCGCGTCGCCGGCACCAGCTTCTTCATGCCCAGCGGGCTGGTAGTTGCGGGCCGGCCGCTCGAGATCTCAGGGCAGGGCAATCCGCTCCTCTGGCAGCACCTCTTCTGGTTCCTGGCCCACCCCGAGGTCTACGTGCTGATTCTGCCGGCGATGGGCATCGTCAGCGAGGTCATCGCCAACAACACGCGCAAGCCGCTGTGGGGCTACAAAGCGCTGGTCTACTCGGTGATCTTCCTTGGCTTCATGTCGTTCATCGTGTGGGCGCACCATATGTTCATGACCGGCATGGGCACGACGATGAGCGCGTTCTTCCAGACGACGACCATGATCATTTCGATCCCGTCGGTCGTCATCCTGACGGCTCTGCTCTTGTCGCTGTGGGGTGCGTCGATTCGATACACGACGCCGATGCTGTTCGCGCTGGCGTTTCTGCCGATGTTCGGCATCGGTGGATTGACCGGTCTGCCCCTGGGCCTCGCCCCCTCGGACATCCACCTGCACGATACCTACTACGTCATCGGCCACTTCCACTACGTCGTGGCGCCGGGAACAATCTTCGCCCTGTTTGCGGGGATCTACTACTGGTTCCCGAAGGCCACCGGCCGGATGATGAACGAGACGCTCGGGAAAATTCACTTCGTGGGCTCGTTCATCTGCATCAACATCATCTTCATGCCGATGTTCATCCAGGGCCTGGGCGGCATGAACCGGCGGATGTATGACGGCGGGGCGCAGTACGCGCACAATGCGCAACTGCTGAAATGGAACGTCGTGATCGGCATGGCCGCGTGGACGATGGCGCTCTTCCAGTTGCCGTTCGTCATCAACTTCTTCATGAGTATCCGGGGCGGAAAGAAAGTGCTGAACGACAATCCCTGGGATGCGACGACACTCGAGTGGTCGGCACCGTCGCCGCCCGGGCATGGCAACTTCCTGACCGAGCCGGTCGTGTATCGCGGGCCGTACGAGTACAGCGTGCCAGGCGCCGCGCGGGACTTCACGCCCCAATTCGAAGCGGAGCGCGCCTGATGGACATCCCGTACACAGTCGAAACGCGTCCCGATACGGGACTCGCCAACGGAAAGCTCGGCATCTGGTTGTTCCTGGCGTCGGAAGTCATGCTCTTCGGCGCGCTCTTCTCAACCTACATCATCCTGCGCGCGGGTTCGGTGACGTGGCCGCATGGCGAGCTGAACGTCTGGCTAGGCATGTTCAACACGTTCATCCTGATCGGCTCGTCGGTGACGATGGTCATGGCGTGGGCGTCGCTGAAGCTGCACGATTTCAAGTGGCACCGGCGGTATCTGTTGTTCACGTTCGTCCTGGCTGGCGTCTTCCTCGTGAACAAGTACTTCGAATACGCCGACCACTTCGCGCGCGGGGAGGGACCGTGGCACAGCACCTTCCTGGCGATCTACTTCACCTTGACCGGCCTGCACGGGCTCCACATCCTTGGTGGAATGGTGGTCATGGCGTACCTCCTCGGGCCCGGCGTAAAGCTCTACAAGAGGAACCCTGATCAGTTCACCAACCGGATTGAATACACCGGCCTCTACTGGCACTTCGTCGACTTGGTCTGGATTTTCCTGTTCCCGATCCTCTACCTCTTGTAGGAGCCACATGCATTCCGACGTCGATTCAATCAAGAAGAGCGTCCGCCAATACGTGATGATCGGCGCCGCGCTCTACGTCTTCACCATCATCACTGTCGCCGTCAATCAGGTTCATCTCGCGGTGCCGCTGGCCGTCACCGTTGCGCTGATCGTCGCGACCATCAAGGGCTCGATGGTCGCATCAGTTTTCATGCACCTCAGTCACGAAAAGCGGTGGGTTTACGGGGCTCTCATCCTGACGGTCGCCTTCTTCATCGTCCTCATGAGCGTTCCGGGTTTTACGGTGCTGGACTCTATCGGACGCCCGTCAGCGTGGGCCAGTGCTCCTCCGGCTCACGCCGCCGAGGCCGGCCACTGAGATGTCTCTGCGGTCGTTCCACCTGCTGTTCATCGGCCTGTCGGCTGTGCTGGCCGCGTTTTTCGCCGCTTGGGCCGCCGAGCAATACCAGATCGATCATCAACTGACGTACGCCATCACCGGTGTCCTCGCGGTGGCGTCCACGGCGGCCTTGGTGGTCTATGCCGTGGCGTTCCAGCGCAAGACGAGGGGGCTGTAATGCGACGCGTGATTCTTACCGCGACCCTGCTTGCCATTCCCCGCGCGGCACTGGCGTGTCCGGTGTGCTTCGGACAGAACGACTCACCACTGACCAACGCCATGAATCTCGGAATCATGGTGATGCTCGGCGTTGTCGTCGCCGTGCTGGCAGGGTTTGCGACCTTCATCATCCATCTGATTCGAGGCGAACGTCTGGCGACCGAACAGTCCCCCGCCGCAGCGGCGGGACCGATCGTGCTCCCAGGCGCTGACCCGCAGGAGGGAACGGCTCAATGCTGAGTTATCTGGGCCTGCCGCCGCAGGCATCGACCCACGCCGGAGAAATCGATCAGATGCTCAGCCTCGTGCACTGGCTGATGCTTGTCCTCTTCGTTGGCTGGGGTCTGTTCTTCGTCTACGTGCTCGTCAGATTCCGCAAGGGCGCCAATCCGAAGGCCAGCTACGAGGGGGCGCACGGAACGATTTCGAAGGGCATCGAAGGGGCAATCGTGGTCATCGAGATGGTCCTTCTCGTGTTCTATGCGATTCCCGCGTGGGCCACACGCGTTCGCGATCTGCCGGCCGAGAACGAGGCAACGGTGGTACGCGTCGTCGGGGAGCAGTTCGCGTGGAACGTCCATTATCCCGGTGCTGACGGCATCTTCGGACGGACCGAACCCGCCCGCGTCGCGGCGGACAATCCCATCGGCATCGACCGTAGCGATCCTCCGGCGAAGGACGACATCGTCACGATCAATCAACTGAACCTGCCCGTCGACAAGCCGGTGCTCGTGCACCTGTCGACCAAGGACGTGATCCACAGCTTCGGCCTGACCGAGATGCGCGTGAAACAGGATGCGGTCCCGGGCCTGGACATCCCGGTCTGGTTCATTCCGAACAAGCTGGGCGAGTACGAAATCTCCTGCTCGCAGCTCTGCGGCCTCGGTCACTATCGGATGCGCGGTTTCGTGAGCGTCAAGACCGACGCCGACTATCGCGCCTGGCTCGCCGAGGAAGCGCGGGCCCTGCAGCCGACCCGGTAGCGCGGCAGTTACAAATTGTCGACGGCTGCGAGGACTGCGTCCGCGTGGCCGTCGACCTTCACGTTGTCCCACCTCCGCGCGACCTTGCCGCTCTCATCGATGAGATACGTCGTGCGCGCAATCCCCATGAAGCTCCGGCCATAAAGCGATTTTTTCTGCCAGACGCCGTATCTCTCGGCCACTTCGTGGTCGGCGTCCGCTAGAAGAGGGAAGTTGAGATCGTGCTTGGCGGCGAAGCGCTTCTTGCTGGCCTCGTCGAGAATGCTGACGCCCATGACCGCCGCCTTGCTCTTCTTGAAACCCGGCAGCAGGTCGCGAAAGGCGCACGATTCCTTCGTGCATCCCGGAGTGTCGTCCTTCGGGTAAAAGTACAGAATGACTGGACGGCCCGCATAGTCGGCGAGCTTGTGAACGTTGCCGTCCTGGTCTTTGAGCGTGAACGCTGGCGCCTTCTTCCCCGGTTCGATGAGCGGCACGATGCCTCCTTCCGACTCTGGAGTCTAACGCAATGCGCGTGGTGAAGACGCTCGACGCGCATGCCGGCGGTGCACCGGTTCGTCTCATCGTCGACGGCGCGCGGGCGCCGCGCGGCCGGACCATGCGCGACAAGGCGGTCTGGATGGCGCGTCATGCCGACGAGCTCCGCCGGATGCTGATGCTCGAGCCACGCGGCCACCGGGACATGACCGGAGCGATGTTGACCGAGCCCGTCTCGCCGGGCTCGCATGCCGGTCTCATCTTCATGAACGCAGATGGCTACCCCGACCTCGCCGGCCATGGAGTCATCGCCGCCACGACGATCGCGCTGACCCGCGGCCTGCTGGTGTCGCGAAGCGGTAACCTGACAGTCGTCTTCGACACCGTCGCCGGCACCGTGCGCGCGCGGCTGGAGGCCGACACCGGATCGGCCGGCCGCCTCGTGCACGTCACGAACGTCCCGTCATTCGTGCTGCAGGGTGGCGTCCGGGTCAAGGCAGGCGGACGGCAGGTGCGTGCGGACGTGGCATTCGGCGGCATGTTCTACGCCATCGTCGACGCCGAGTCGATCGGGCTGTCAGCGGACCTTCGGCACCTGTCTACGCTAAGACCCCTTAGCCGTGAAGTCATCGAGTCGATCGAAGCGGCCGTGGTCGTCGCCCATCCGACCGACGCCGCTATGACGGGAATTGCCGGCACACTCTTCACCGGACCTTCAGCGAGCGGAGAGGCGCAGCTCCGGAATATCACGGTGCTCCGCGAAGGCAGCGCCGGCCGGTCGCCTTCGGGAACGGGTTTGTCGGCCGTGATGGCCGTGCTCGACGCGATGGGGCTCGTCGACGAGGATGCAGCGTTCGCTCAGGAAGGCGTGTTCGGCGAAAGATTCACGGGAAGGCTCGCCGGGCGCACGATGATTGGTGAGCACCCGGCGATCGTACCGGAATTCAGCGGGTCAGCCTGGATCACCGGCGAGCATACTTTTCTCGCCGATGCGGCTGACCCGTTTTGCGATGGCGCAGCCGTGTGATTATTTCAAGTCGCCCAGCTTGCCAAGCTGTGTCGCTGCCATGAGCTGGTGCATCGTCTTGGGGTCGTCGATGTTGCGCCCTTCGACCTGCACCATGAAGCGCTGGTTGACGATGGCATTGAGCTCGCCGTCCTTGCCTGAGCCGTTCCACCGTTCCCAGCCCGGATAATCTCCGACCTTCACGGACTTTTCGTAACCGGTCTCGGTCTCTTTCTCGTACCCGGTCGTCAGCATCATCGCGAAGGGAGCGATGAGCATCTGGTTCAGCGCTGAGTCGGTGACCTTGAGCACCATCTCTGCGTCGCCCTTCGTGAAGCGGGCTTCAGCCTGCGAGAAGTTCACTGGACTGGACATGCGCTCACCCGTCGGTTTGCGTCGTTCCCAACCGGAGAAGTCTTCAGGAAACACGGCCATCAGATCGCGAAAGCTCACCGGGTCCACTGGCTCGAGGTTCGGATCGGCGCCGGCCATCGCGCTGAAACTCTTGGCCATCGACTCGAGCCCCTTGGCCATCTGCTCGGCGCCGCCTGACGACTGCTCTGCGGCCTTTTGCATCTGCTGCGCGCCGTTCTCGAGCTCTGTCGCAGCGTCCTCCCGGCTGCCGCCGCCGCAAGCCACCATCGTTCCGGTGATGCCGATCGCGAGTGCTGCCTTCCAAGTCCGGCCCATGCGCTCCTCCGTGACAAACCGCCGTGACAGTGGTTACGCCGCCGAGCCGAGGAATGTCCGCGCGAGCCGCATCAAGAGGTCCGGCAGGGTCTCTCCTTCGAGCGCGAAGGTGCTGCGGTCCGGTGCCCAGGCGAGCTTGTAGCTGCGGGACATCGCGGATATCCAAATCTGCCGGACCGGTGCATTGGGCGAGACGACGAACCTGGCCTCGTTGGGCTCTTCAAACACGACGTCGAGGACGCCGTCGTGAAGCTCGACCTCGAAGCCTTGTTCATCGGCCAACGGCAACAGTGCTTTCCTCGCCTGCTCGATGGCCTCGTCGCTTCGCACACGAAACTCCTGCTCCGAAAGGGTGGTCATGCGCTTATTAAACATTTCGATCGGCGTCCGCGTCTAACGCAAAAACGAGAGGTGAATGATGTGGCGGAGATGGAGTTTCTCGGAAACCGCGGAGTGGGCCGTCGGCGCGATGCTGGCTCTCGCCATCATCGTCATCATGCTGGTCTGAGCCGACGGCGTGACGGCTATTGGCGTGTCGACGATGTCGGGCGATCCTGCTCGGCAAGGTAGCTGCGGCGCGCACGGGCTGTCATACCCGGCTGTTTGAGCTTGACCGCCAGACGGTGAACCTTGCCATCTAACCGCTGTGGCTCGAAGGCGAGCACATATTGGCTGTGCAGCTCCTGCGCGACCTTCGTGAACGTGCTGGTGAGCTCGGTGTTCTTCTCCAGCTCGAAGTAGCCGCCACCGGTTTCCTCGGCGAGCTTCTTCAGCCCGCCATCCGGCTTGGTTCGCACCCGACTTTGCCCGTCGAAATAATCGCTCTCGAGACCAATCGCATAGACCATCACTTCTTCGGCACGCGCGCGATCGACGACCGATCCCAGACCGGCCCGGCTTCCTTGATCGTCTCCGTCTGTAAACACCAGGATTACGCGCCTGCCGTCGAGTCCCTTCAGCTCGTCGAGACCGGTGATGAGCGCGTCCCACAGACGCGTAGCGTTACCGAAGTCGACGTCCTTGATGGCTGAGACGAGCTGATCGCGGTTGTTCGTGAACTCGTGGCTGACCTCGATCTTGTCGTTGAACGCGCCGATCTTCGTTTTGTCGTCGGGCAGCAGCCGGATCACGAATTGTTCGGCGGCCTGCTGCAACAGCCGCATGCTGCCGGTCATGCTCAGGCTCGTATCGAGCATGACGACGACGGTGACGGGCTGAATCTTGTTGTCGAAGAGGACGATCGTCTGCGGCTTGTCGTTGTCGTAGATCTCGAACTCACTCTCGGTGAGGTCGGGAACCAGTCGCCGCTGCGCGTCGAAAACGGTCACGAACAACGACACAGCCCGCACGCCCGCTCGGAAGGTCGGTTGCTGGGCGAGAAGAGCGGCCGCCGGCACGACGGCCAGCGCGCAGAGGATTGCCACGGCAACCCGTGACGACGAGCGGGTGCCCACGAAGCGGTTCAAGATTGCGCGCATGGGTAAAGATTACAGCAACACTCGTTCCGGCTCGTGGGTAACGAAATAATCGATCTTTGGGCACGCGGCGCTGCCGGTACGTCCTCTTCGGAGACCGCCCGAAATCAGGTGCGGGGGCAGGCATAGCCGACTTGACGGGTCGGATTTTCGTGACGTAGACTACCTGGCAAACTGAGATTGAATCTCGCCTCGGTGGCTCGCGGTCATGCGCGCGCCGCCCTCGAGCAACCGCCCATGCTGCAGGCATTTGTCATCACCCTCCGCGAAGGACTCGAAGCCTTTCTCATCGTCGCCATCAGCCTCGCGTATCTACGGAAAAGCGGACGCCGCGAGCTCGTGCCCGCCGTGCACTGGGGCATCGCCCTGGCCATCGTGATCAGCATCGGTGCGGCTGTGCTTCTGCAGCGCGCCGCCAATCAAGCGCTTTGGGAGGGCGTTCTCGCCATTGCCGCCGCTATCTCGGTCGCGTCCCTGACCGTTCACATGTGGCGTACGGCGAAGCGCATCAAGCACGACATCGAAGGCCATTTGCGGGAGTCGGCGCTCAAGCAGGGCACCGCCGCCTTTCTCGGCGTCTTCGGCTTCACGCTGCTGATGATCACGCGGGAAGGCATGGAGACCGCGCTCTTGATGGGCACGTTGCTCTTCCAGGTGCAATCGGTCAGCGTCATTACGGGCGCCCTCGGCGGCACTCTCCTGGCAGCGTTCGTGGCGTGGCTGTGGTCGAAATACGGCCACCGCGTCAATCTCGGGCTCTTCTTCCAGGTCACGGCGGTGTTCCTGCTCGTGTTCGTCGTCCAGCTGCTCATCTACGGTTTCCACGAGCTGACTGAGGCGAACCTGTTCCCGGGCAGCGAGCCTTTGCATTGGGCGACCGAGCCCTATGGCCCAGACGGCCAGTACGGCCAGTATCTGACCTACCTCCTCGTGATGCTGCCGCTCGGCTGGCTGGCGGTCAGCAGCCTGATGCCGCGCCGCGGCGTAGCCCAACAGTCGGCCAAGGTGTAGCCGGCTGACGCTGCGGCCTCTGAGAGGATTCTGTAGAATCGCCAGCCGTGTCGCCCAAACCGCCGGTCGTCGTCGACCTCGCGTGGGACGGCGACCTGCGATTCACCACGGCGTTTGCGAACGGGTTGACGTCAGTCCTCGACAGCGCCAGCGCCGCGGGCCCGTCGCCGGTCGAGGCTCTGGCCGCAGCCATCGGCGGGTGTATGGCCATGGACGTCGCCCACATCCTGTCACGCGGCCGGAATTCGTTCAGCGACCTCCGCGCGCATCTCGAAGCCGAGCGTTCTCCAGACGATCCCCACCGCGTTGTCCGCGTGTCGTTACGATTCGCGCTGACCGGCGCCGTACCCTCGGAAGCAGTAGAACGGGCCATTGCGCTCTCACGAGACAAGTACTGTTCGGTCTGGCAGTCACTCAGGCAGGACATCGATCTCCAGGTGACGTTTGCCATCGCCGCCTGAGCGCCGCACCTCCGACGCGCGCTGCGCCGACATCGACTGGGCTCGCGGCCTCGCCGTGATCATCATGATCCAGGCTCATGTCCTGGACCGGTGGACGCCGCTCGCGACTCACGCTTCGCTGCTGTACCGTCGTCTCGATATCATCAACGGCTTCGCGGCGCCGCTGTTTCTCTGGCTCGCGGGCGTGTCTCTGGCGCTCGCGGGCGAGAGCGCGCTCCGCCGCACAGCCAGCCGGCGCACCGCCTGGCACCTCCTCGTCTGCCGTGGTCTCGAGGTGTTCGTCCTCGCTTTTCTGTTTCGGTTGCAGTCGTATCTCTTCAATCCGGGTGGCGAGCCAATCGCGCTCTTTCGCGTGGACATCTTGAATATTCTGGGACTGGCGATCGCGCTCGCCGGGCTGATG
>JBKPSC010000094.1:0-12808 GCA_046734915.1 Acidobacteriota bacterium
GTGCCACCGATCATCAGGCAGTAGCCGCGCTCGAGGCCCCAGACGCCTCCACTGGTGCCGACGTCGACGTACTGCAAGCGTTGCGGCTCGAAGTGCTTCGCGCGGCGGATGTCGTCGATGTAGTACGAGTTCCCACCGTCGATGAGGATGTCGCCCGCATCGAGTTTCGGCGCGAGGTCACCGAGCACGGCATCGACCGCGCCGGCCGGAACCATGATCCAGATCGCTCGCGGCTTGTCGAGCATCGCGACGAACTCGTCCAACGTCTTCGAGCCGCGCGCGCCTTCCTGCACGAGCGCCTGGACGTTGGCGGCACTCGAGTCAAATACCACGCACTCGTGGCCGGTGCGGAGCAACCGCCGCACCATGTTTGCGCCCATTCGTCCAAGGCCGATCATTCCGAGTTGCATGGCTCTGTCTCCCGTCTTCGTTCGGTGTCTCGACGGCGGGTCTAAAGACGCGCCGCCACTCTCTTCGCGGTAGAGGCGAGTCTTCAGACCCGCCTTGCATCCAGCGCCTGTTCGATCGCTTCATACAACTCGGTCAACCCCTGACCCACGTCCGCTCCCAGATGCACGTGCAGCGCGCGTCGGCCTCGCTCTTTCAACACCGCGAGGTCGCCGAGTGCCTGCGCCGCCTTCACGACACCAAAGGTATAGCGCCGTCCCGGCACCGGCAAATCCTGGGCATCGTCACACGTCACCTCCAGGAACACTCCCGTATTCGGCCCACCCTTATAAGCCTGGCCGGTGGAATGCAGAAAGCGGGGACCGAACCCGAGACAGGTGGCAACGTGTTTGCCGCTCCGCACGACATGGCGAATTCGCTGAAGCACCTCACGGTGCTCGTCGTTCATGTCGACGTATGCGAGAAGAGCGAAGTAATCGCCCGGATGGAGGCTGTCGAGATGCGCCCGGAGCTGGTCGACGTCCGGCATTGCAGATGCATCAGTCGGCAGCTGTCCGGTCTGTTCGTATTCAGTCGTCAGTTGACGAGTGGCAATCTTGCTCGCCTCGACGTCGGGCTGATCGAACGGATTGATGCCGAGGATGGCGCCCGCAACGGCCGTGGCCATCTCCCACCGGAAGAACTCCTGCCCCAGCGACATCCGGTCGCCGACGACGATTCGGATCACCGGATGGCCAGCACGCTCGAGCGCCTGAAGTCTGGCATCAGTGGCTTCGTCGCTGCGACCTTCCAGAGCCACGTACGCGAATACTCGGTCCGCGCCATAGAGCGATGGGTCCGCGAGTTCTTCACCATCGACGGGGATGATGCCCTTGCCCTTCTTGCCCGTAGATTCGGCGACCAATTGCTCGATCCATGCGCCGAGGTGCGCCAACTCCGGCGACATGACGAACGTGAGCTTGTCGCGGCCCTGTTTTGCGCTGACGCCCAGCGCGGTTCCAAGCACGACACCAGGATTCTGATCCGGCGGAACGCTCGGACCGCAACTGCGCACCATGAGCCCGGCGCTGGTCAACAACTGCTTCACGTCCAGTCCCATCACCGCCGACGGAACGGTTCCAAACGCGGACAAGGCCGAGTAGCGGCCTCCGATCGTCGGTTCTCCGTGGAAGATGTGACGGAAGCGATCTCGCGTCGCGACCTGCTCGAGCGACGACCTGGGATCGGTGATCGCAATGAACCGGCTGCCGGCGTCATCACCGAGCCCCGCGATGCGGACTCGCTCGAAGAAATACTCCTTGAGGATGTTTGGCTCGAGCGTACTCCCCGACTTGCTCGACACGATGAAGATTGTGTTCAGGAGATCGACCTGCTCTTCGCAGGACCGAATCTGCGCCGGATCAGTGGAGTCGAGTACGTGCAGGCGTGGAGATCCAGGAACGGCTCCGAAGGTCGCCTCCATCACCGCGGGGCACAGGCTCGATCCGCCCATCCCGAGCAGCACCGCGTGCGCGAATCCTTCCGCCTTTATCTCGCGGGCCAGCGCGGCCACCGGCTCGACCTGCGCCAGTTGATCGCGGGTGACTGTCAACCAGCCGAGCCACTCGTTTTCGTCGGCGCCGCTCCAGAGCGAGGACTCGCCAGCCCAAAGCCTTCTCACATTGCCGGCGCCCCGCCACTCGTCGAGCGATGTCTTCAACTCAGAAGCAAGCGGCTCCGGCAGCGACACGCTCTGCCGATTGAGCGCGGCGCCCAGCATCGACACACGCTTCTGCTCGACCGCCGTGAGCAACCGATCGAAGGCGTCGGCAAAGAGCCGCACTCCATCGACGAGCAGGCGGTCTGTCACCTCCCTGAGCGAGATACCGATGTTCTCGAGCGTCTCCATGATGTGACGCGCTTCGTCGACGTTCTCAGCGAGCGCGGGGTGCGCGACGCCGTGATCGCGGAAGGCCGCCAGCGTCGCGGGCGGCACGGTATTGACAGTCTCCGGTCCGATCAGCTCGGCGACGTACTTCACGTCCGAATACGCAGGATCCTTCGTACCGGTGCTGGCCCAGAGCAGGCGCTGCGTCTGCGCGCCCCGGTCAGCGAGATACCTCCAGCGCTGGCTGCTCACCAGTCGCTCGTACGACTGGTACGCGAGCTTGGCGTTGGCCACGGCGACGGTTCCGCGCAAGGCTTCCAGCACCCGTCGTTGGTAGCGATCGATGGCTGAATTCTCGAGCCGCCGTCGAAGCTGATCGTCGACGAGTGCATCGATGCGGCTGACGAAGAAGCTCGCGACGCTGGCGACACTCGCGATGCGATCGCGTTCCGCGCCGTTCCTCAGAAACAGCTCGAGTCCAGACAAATAGGCGTCGGCAACGGCTTCGTACGAGTCAATCGAGAACAGCAACGTCACGTTGACGTTGATCCCCTCGCTGATCAGTTGCCGGATGGCCGGAATCCCGTTTGCGGTCGCCGGGACCTTGATCATCACGTTCGGCCGGTCGACAGCCGCCCAGAGCCGTCTCGCCTCGAGCACGGTGTCTTCTGTCTTATGCGCGAGATACGGCGAGACTTCGAGGCTGACATAGCCATCCCGTTTCGCCGTCGCCTCGTACACGGGCCGCATGGCGTCGGTGGCGTCCCGCACATCCTGGATCGCCAACTGCTCGTACAGCGCTTTCGCATCCTGGTCTCCGCCCGACCCGAGCGCTTCCAGCGTCGCAGCGTAATCTGTGCTTCCTCGAATGGCGTGTTCGAAGATGGCAGGGTTGCTCGTGACGCCGCGCAGTCCGTCGTTGGCGATCAGCTGTTTCAGCTCGCCGCTGTCGAGGAGATGCCGGCTGATCGAATCGAGCCAGATCGACTGGCCCAGGGTGTTGAGCGCTCGTAGCGGGTTGGCGGTTTGAACATCGACGAGATCCATGACAATCACTCCCCGGCCGGCAACGTGTCAGTGGGCGGTACGATCTTGCTGGGATCGCCTCCGAGCACCTGGCGCGCGGCGGCCGCCACGCGTTCTGCGGTGAATCCGAATTTCTGCTGCAATTGCTGCAGTGGCGCCGAGGCGCCGAATGTTTTCATCCCCAGGCAGATACCGCCTGGACCGACATAGCGACTCCATCCGAGCGTACCTGCCTGCTCCACCGACACGCGCGCGGTCACCGTCGGAGGCAGCACGTCCTCGCGGTACTCCTGTGGTTGTTTCTCGAACAGCTCCCACGACGGCATGCTGACGACGCGCGCTCGAATGCCGTCGCGTGCGAGTTGATCCCGCGCGGCCACGCAGAGTGACACCTCGCTGCCAGTCGCGAGAAGCAGAACCTGCGGCGCGCCGTCAGGCGGATCGGCCAGCACGTAGGCACCGCGTGCCACGCCGGCCGCCGGCGCCACCTTCGATCGGTCGAACGTTGGCAACGCCTGACGGGTCAGCACCAGCGCGACCGGCTCGTGCCGAAGCTGCATGATCACGCGCCACGCTTCCACGACTTCGTTCGCGTCGGCCGGACGGATCGTCGTCAGCCCTGGAATCGCGCGCAGCGAGGCGAGCTGCTCGATCGGCTGATGCGTCGGACCATCCTCGCCGACGCCGATCGAATCGTGCGTGAAGATGTAGATCGACGGCACCTCCATCAGCGCGCTCAGTCGAATCGCCGGGCGCATATAGTCGCTGAAGATCAGGAAGGTCGACCCGAAGGGGCGAATCTTCGACAACGAGAGCCCGTTGACGATGGCGCCCATGGCGTGCTCACGAACGCCAAAGTGCAGATTGCGGCCACCGTGATTCTCCGCGCTCAAATCACCCGTCCCGTCGAAGGTCAGGCGAGTCTTGGTCGACGGCGCGAGGTCGGCAGCCCCTCCCATCAACCATGGTATCCGTTGCGCCAGGGCATTGAGAACCTTGCCCGAGGAATCGCGGCTGGCGACACCCTTCTCGTCAGCTGGAAAGACCGGCAACCCCTCGTCCCATCCTTGCGGAAGCTCACGCCGCTGCATCAGCGACAGCTGCTGGGCGAGATCCGGATGGGTGTTGCGGTAGCGACCGAACAGCTCCGTCCACTCGGCGCGGCTGGTGCGTCCGCGTGCGCCCACTCCCTCGTCGAAGTGCTCACGTACACCATCGGGCACGAAGAATTTCGCGTTCTCAGGCCAGCCGTATGAACGTTTGGTCAACAGTACTTCTTCATCGCCGAGCGGCTCGCCATGGGCGGCGCTCGTGTCCTGCTTGTTGGGCGACCCGTACGCGATGTGGCTGTCGACAATGATCAGCGTGGGACGATCGGTCGTGTTCTTGAACGTCGTGAACGCGCGCTTGAGCCGGTCGAGATCATTGGCATCTCCAACGCGCGTGACGTTCCATCCATAGGCGATGAATCGGCCCGCCACATCCTCGCTGAACGTCATCTCGGTGTGCCCTTCGATCGAGATGTGATTGTTGTCGTAGATCCAGCACAGGTTCGACAGTGCCAGATGTCCGGCCAGTGATGCCGCCTCGCTCGAGACGCCTTCCATCATGTCGCCGTCGCCGCAGAGCGCGTAGACGTCGTAATTGAACATCTCGAAGCCAGGACGATTGAAGTGCGTCGCCATCCAGTTCGAGGCGATGGCCATCCCGACGCTGCTCGCGACGCCCTGCCCGAGCGGGCCGGTCGTCGTCTCGACGCCAGACGTCAGCCGGTACTCGGGGTGCCCCGGGCATTTGCTGTCGAGCTGCCGGAAGCGCTTGATGTCATCGAGCGTGACGGCCGGCGTGCCCAGGACCTCGTACTTCGGGTTCACCGATTTCACGCCCGTCAGGTGGAGCGTCGAGTACAGCAACATCGAGGCATGACCGATCGACAGGACGAAGCGATCGCGATTGGGCCAGATGGGGTCTTCGGGATCGAAGCGGAGGAAGTGCTGCCACAGCGTGTAGACGACCGGCGCCATCGCCATCGGCGTTCCCGGATGCCCGGACTTCGCCTGCTGCACCGCATCCATCGACAACGTTCGAATGGTGTTGATCGAAAGCTGATCGAGGTCGAGTTGTGTGAGTGTCGCCATTACGGGTCTCCTGGTATTCGACCGCGCACGCCAAAGCGTGCGCTCGTCACATATCCCATTGTCAGGGATTCCAGCGATCGTCGCCTCTACGTCGTGGCCGCGGGGGCATGCTCGGCTGCCAACAGATCAACCCAGCCGCCAGCGGGAGCGACTCGACTCGCCTCGGCCGGACCCCAGCTTCCAGGCTCGTATTCGAACACCGGCGTGGCGTCATCGAGCACAGGATCCACGATGCGCCACGCTTCTTCCACGTAGTCCTGACGAGCGAAACGCATCGTCACTCCTCGAATGGCATCGGTGAGCAGCTCTTCATATGCGGTGACCTCGTGCGGGTCGTTGTGCTCGCTCACGGTCAGGTTCACCACTTCGCCGCGCAACGCATCTCCAGGAAGCTTGACGAATGACGTGATGGCAATGGTCTGCATCGGTGTGACCTGGAAGCGGAAGCAGTTTGCGGGAGGCGGCGCCGGCGTGAAGACGGCGGGAGCCTGGCGCAGCCTGATGAGCACCTCGGTCGCTGTGATCGCGAGTCTCTTTCCGGCGCGAATGTAGAAAGGCACGCCCTTCCACCGCCAGGAATTGATCGAGAGCCGCATGGCCACGTACGTTTCGACTGTTGAGGATGGCTTGACGCCAGGCTCGTTGCGATATCCGCGAAATTGCCCTCGAACGACATCAGTCGGTTGTACGGCCGCGATACCTTTGAGCACCTTGACGCGTTCGTCTCGAGCGAGCTCGGGGTCGACGCCCGGCGGCGGCTCCATGGCGACATTCGTCAGCAATTGCAACAGATGATTCTGGACAACGTCGCGGATGGCTCCCGTCGCGTCGTAGAACTGTCCCCGGCCATCGACACCGAAGTCCTCGACCATCGTGATCTGCACGTCTTCGACGAATTGCCGGTTCCAGATTGGTTCCACGAACGCGTTGCCGAAACGGAAGAACAGGAGGTTCTGAACGGCGTTCTTTCCCAGGTAGTGATCGATGCGGTACACATCTCGCTCATCGAAGGTCTCGTGCATCACGCGGTTCAATTCTCGCGCAGTCGCGAGCTCGTGGCCGAACGGCTTCTCGACGACCACGCGCCCGTTGCGGGCCGCGCCGCTCAAGGCGAGTTGCCGGAACACGAGGCTGAAGAGGCGAGGCGGAATCGCAAGGTAATGCACCGGGTGAGTGCTTCCCCCAAGGGCGTCGCCCAGTTGCTGAAACGTGGAGAGATCGCTGTAGTCGCCGTCGATGTACGAAAGCACGCTCACGAACTTGTCGAAGGCATCACGATCGAATGCGCCGCTCCGCTGGATGCTGTCGAGTGCGCGAGCGCGAAGCTGGTCGAGCGTCCATCCTGATTTGGCGACCGCGATGACCCGCGCCGGCAGGTTTCCATGGCGCGCCATGCCGTTCAGCGCCGGAAAGATCTTCTTGTATGCGAGATCGCCAGTCGCCCCATAAAACACGAGCGCATCCGCTGGGGTCGGAACCATTACGCCACCTTCCCTTTCTGAACCGCCGAGGGACCCGCTTGCTCTGTACGAACTGTTTCGAAGTGCAGTTGCCCGCCGTACTGAAGCAGCAACGCAACGAGTGCAGTCCAGCCTGTCTGATGGCCGGCACCAAGTCCAGCACCGGTGTCCCCGTGGAAATACTCATGAAACGGCACGTAGTCGCGCCAGTGCGCGTCGTTCTGGAAGTACTCGTTGTCGCCGAACACGGCCCGCCGGCCACCGTTTCGGTCGTCGCGCACGAAGACGCGCTTCAAGCGATCGGCAAGCTCGTCAGCCACGGCTTGAAGCGACAGGAAGCGCCCCGAACCTGTCGGGCACTCGACGGTGAACGAGTCGCCGTAGTACCGGGCAGACGTGGCCAGTGCCTGGATGAGCAGGAAGTTCATCGGGAACCAGATTGGGCCGCGCCAGTTCGAGTTACCGCCGAACATGCGGTTGTCAGAGACTCCCGGCAGATATGCCACGTCATGGCGCTGGCCCCCGATCTCGAATGAATACGGGTGCGCGGCGTGTGCTCGAGACAGCGACCGAACGCCGTATTCCGACAGGAACTGCGCCTCGTCCAACACACGCTGCAGGATCGCGGCCAGCCGAGTCCGGTTGACGACCGCAAGCAGGCGGGTGCCGTCTTCTCCGGCCTCGACAAACGTCGGGAGGATGGACTTGAGAAACTCCCTGCGGTTCAGCACGTTGCCGACCGTCTGCATGACGACGGGCAGCTTCGCCAGCGTGGAGGGTTCGACGACGGCCGCCGCAAACAGCGGAACCAGGCCGACCATCGAGTAGATCTTGAGTGGGACCCGTTCATTGTCGTGGCGAATCACATCGAAGTAAAAGCCGTGCTCCTCGTTCCAGAGGCCGATGCCTCCTCCACTCGTACGCTGCATGACACCGGCGACGATGACGAAGTCCTGACCGAAGCGATGGACCATCGGCTCGTAGTGCGGGTCGTGTAACGCCAGCTCGAAGGCGATCGCGGCCATGTTCAGCTGGAACATCGCCATCCAGCCGGTTGCGTCTCCCTGCTCAAGCGATCCGCCGGTTGGCAGCGGTTGGCCGCGGTCGAACACGCCGATGTTGTCGAGCCCCAGGAAGCCGCCGCTGAAAATGCCTTTCCCGTCACCGTCCTTCCGGTTCAGCCACCACGTCAGCATCATCAGGAGCGGATCGAACATCGCTTTCAGGAAGGCGATGTCCGCGGTGCCGCGCAGCCGCCACTCGAGTTGATAGATCTGCCACACGGCCCAGGCGAGCACCGGCGGGTTGACGGCATTGAAATCCCACTCATACGCCGGGACCGTTCCGTAGGGATGCTGCGAGCGGGGCGCGGCGAGCAGCATCATCTGTGACTTCGCGAATGCCGGATCGATCGTGGCCATCACGACTGCCTGGAACGCGAGGTCCCATGAGGCGTGCCACGGATACTCCCACTTGTCGGGCATCAACAGGATGTCGGCACTGTGAAAATGGAGTGCCCAATCACGATTCCGGCCCTGCCAGCGCTCGCGTGGCGGCTGCGGCTGCGCAGGATCGCCGGCAAGCCAGTGGTGAACGTCGTAGTGATAGAACTGCTTCGACCACAGCAGGCCGGCGTAGGCCTGTCGCTGCACCAGGCGCTCGTCCTCGGTGAGATGCGACCCCTGGATGGCCGCATAGAACTCGTCGGCTTCGGCAAGTCGACGCGCCATTACCAGATCGAAATGAGCGAAAGGCCTTGCCTTTGCCTCGGGCGTGAGCCGAATCTGTACGGTGAATGATTCACCGGGGCCGACCATCGCCTGCAGGTGCGCCGCGACCTTGCTGCCACGTTCCGTGCTGATGCGATCGCGACGGCCATCGACGACCGCATCATTGATTCCGTCCTTGACCGGCGCACCGGTACTGGCAGCGCCAAACAGCCGCGCCGCGTTCGTTTCGTTGTCCGTGAAAAGGAATTCGGACGACGTTCCATCCTGCGCACGGACGTACCACCATCGCGTTCCCAGCGTCAGGTGCTCGGTCGAGGCACGTCCGGGTTTTCCGGCGTGGATGACGGGCCTGCTCGAGCCGGGTGTCCACGACCATGTGTTGCGGTACCAAAGGTGAGGCAGGACGTGAATGGGCGCAGGCTCAGGCCCGCGGTTCACGACGCGCACGCGACACAGGATGTCCTCCATCCCGGCCTTCGCGTACTCGACGAAGACGTCGAAGTAGCGCCCCTCGCGGAAGGTGTCGCCGATCGCATCGAGAAGCTCGTACTCGGGCTGCTCCGGCCCGCGCCTTCGGTTCTCGTCGACCAGGTCGCTATACGGAAACTCTACCTGGGGATACTTGTAGAGCATCCGCGCGTAGGAATGCGTCGGCGTGTTATCGAGATAGAAGAAGTACTCCTTGACGTCTTCTCCGTGGTTGCCTTCCCGATTGGAGAGGCCGAACATCCGCTCCTTGAGAATCGGATCGCGTCCGTTCCACAGCGCCAGCCCCAGGCAGAGAATCTGGTCGCGATCGCAGAAGCCGGCCAGGCCATCTTCGTTCCACCGGTAGGCGCGGCTCCTGGCGTGGTCATGTGGGAAGTAGTCCCACGCATTGCCATCGGCGCTGTAGTCTTCGCGCACCGTGCCCCACGCACGATCGCTCACGTAAGTACCCCAGCGCTGCCAGTCGCCACGGCCGGCGGCGATGTCCGCCAGCCGCCGCTGTTCGGCGCGCGCGTGTGCCGTCATACGGCCTCGGCCGGAGTGACGTGCGTGATCTCGTTGGTGCGCGACGTCTCGGGCTCACCCCATTTCACGAGCTTGAGATCAAGGACGAACGTCGCGTAGAGCACGGGAACGAGCAGCAACGTCACAAAGGTCGCAATCGTGAGGCCGCCGATCTGCGCGTAGCACAGCGGCTCCCAGAGCGGGCCCCCGTGAGCCGCCAGCGGGAACAGCGCGATGACGGTCGCCGCCACGGTGATGAGCACTGGCCGCAGCCGCATGATGCCGGCGTCGAGCAACGCTTCGATCAGCGGCTCGCCCGCTTCGTGGCGTTCCTCGATGAAGTCGAACAGCACGATGATGTGGCTCACGATCACACCGATCAGGCTGGCGACGCCCAGGAAGGCCATGAAGCCGAATGGCGCTCCCATCGCGTAAAGGGCGGCCAGCGAGCCGACAACGCCGTAGGGAATCGCGGCAAACACGACTACGGGCTTGATCGAATGCTTGAACTGGAAGACCAGCGCCACATAGATCAGGGCGATGGAGATGAGCATCACGATCGCCAGGTTGCGAAAGCCCTTCACCTGCTCTTCGCGCTCTCCACCGATTTCCATCTTGTAGCCGGGAGGCAGCGTTCTCTCGAACTCCCTGAGCTTCGGCATCGCCGCGTTGAGAACCTCGGACGGGAGCGACCCCGCCTCCGGGAACGCGGACACAGTGATCGTCCGGAACTGGTTGCGACGCTGCAGCCGCTCGGTCCGCATGCCATACACAATTTCGGAAATCGACTGCAGCGGCACCTTCTGCTGTCCCTGCGACGCGTAGACATAGAGGCTGCGGATGTCCGCGAGCTGCGATCGCTCTTCCATCCGCAGCCGCGCGACGACTGGAATCTGATCCTCGCCGTCACGAAGCGTGCCGACCGAGTGACCCGCCATCGCCGCCGACGATGATGCGGCGACGTCGAGGTTGGTCAACCCCGAGAGATTCGCCTTGTCAGGGTCGGTCTGCAGCCGGACCGCGAAGCCTTCAGGTCCCCAGTTGTCGCGGACGCCGATTGCGTTCGGAACCTCCCTGAAGATCCCATTCAGATCCGCGGCGAGCTTTCGCAGCGTCGGGATGTCCTCTCCGGACACACGGATCGAGACAGGAATTCCGACCGGAGGCCCGACCTCGAGGCGCCTCACGTCGAGGCGAACGCCGGGGATGGTCGCGCTCAATTCCCTCTGGAGTTCGTCAACGAGGTGATTGGTGTCGTGTTTGTCGAAGACCTCGATCAGCACCTGCGCGTAGTTCCGCTGCGACTGCTCGGGCGCGGCCGAGAACCAGAACCGCGGTCCGCCTCCCCCGACGAACGTCGTCAACGACTTCAACACGCGATGCTCTTCGCCGCCCTTCGAGTGTTCCTTCTCGTAATTGGCAGCCAGGCGCTCGACTGTGGCTTCGACTTCACGCGCGACACGGTCGGTGGCCGCCACCGGCGCATCTTCAGGCAGCCACACATCGACGTACGAGAGGTATTGCAGGTCTTGTGGGAAGAACTGAACCTTGAGCTGTCTCCCGAAGAGACCACCGAGCGCGATCACGACGAGTGAACCGGTCAGGAACGCCCAGCGGTGCTGGATGGCGAGCGTCCCGACCTTGTAGTAAGCAGCGGCGAAACCGCTCTTGCGCCGCTCGTGCACTGACGGCTCCGCCTTCGGCCGCAACAGGTAATAGCCAAGGAGCGGGATGAACGTCATCGAGACGATGCGCGATGCCACGAGCGAGCAGGTGATCACGACCGGCATGCTGTAGAGGAACACACCCGGATCGCCCGGCAGGAGCAGGAACGGAAGATACGCGACGATGTTCGTGATCGTGGCGTAGAGAATCGCCGTCGCCAGCTTGGTCGGCCCCAGCCACGGAGCGACGAGCCGTGGATGCCCGGCCGCGAGGTCGCGCTTGATCGCATCGCCGGCGACGACCGGGTCGTCGACCAGCAGCCCGAGCGCGAGAATCAACGACGCGATCGAGATCTGCTGGAGATCGATCCCGAGCACATACATCATCCCGAAGGTCATCGCCAGCGTGATCGGGATCGACACCGCCATCAGAAGCGCGGAGCGCCATTCCCAGAAGCCGATCAACGAGACGAGCACGACCAGCGCAATCGCTTCGTAGAGGCTGCCCATGAACAACTCGATGTTCTCTTCAACCTGCCGCGGCTGGTCGGACGTGCGCGCGAACACGAGGTCCTCCGGAAGCTGCGTGCGAATCTCCTCGAGCTTCGCATCAACGGCTTTTCCGAACTCGCCAATCTTCTGGCCGGCTCGCATCTGGATGGCGAGCGTTACCGCTCGCGATCGTCGCCAGGAACCGTCCTCTGTGCGCTGGCTGAAGAAGTTGTAGAAACGCGCCGGGCTTTCATAACCGCGGCCGATCGTGACGAGATCACGCAGATAGACCTGCCGTCCGTTCGCAGTCGGCACGAGGACGTCGCCGATCTCGGCTTCGCTCTTGAACTCGCCGGACGGATCGACGGTGAGGTTCTTGTCGCCGACCTCGAGAAGGCCGCCCGGCAACGTGATGTTGCGCGCCCCGAGGATGTCGTCGAGCGTGCCGACCTTGATGCCGTACGAGGCGAGCCGCTCCTGCGAGTACTCCAGGTAGACACGTTCGTCGAGGAGACCCGTGCGCGTGACTTTCGAGACCATCGGCAGCGTCTTGATCGCGCGCACCAGCAGATCGGTGTAGTCGTCGAGCTCTTTGAAGGTGTACTTGTCGCCCGCGGAGGTTGCGAGCTGGGCCTGCGTATCGGCAGGGTTCCTGACGACTACGACCGGCCACGAATCGGGGTGGAACTCTGACACACGGAGGCGCTCGTGGATGTAGCGATCGACATAACCCTTGATCGTCGCATCGTCGGCGTCGGTGGCCGCGTCAACCGCGACGTAGCCAACGCCCGCCGTCACCCGGGCATCACGAATGAGGCCTTCGGCCATCGCGGCGTCAGCGAACAGCCGGACCGGCCTGCGAACGAGCTCGAGCGGCACGGCAGCAGGTAGTCCCTGCACCAACGTGATGCGGGTGGATCCGGCAGACGGCTCGGCGGCGGCGCGGGTCTCTTCGATCGCGCGCTGAACGGCGCGCGCGCGGATTGCGACGCCAGTCTCGGTAACCCGCGGGCTGGCGACGGTCAACATC
>JBKPSC010000095.1:0-8845 GCA_046734915.1 Acidobacteriota bacterium
GCAGGACGTCACGGCGCAGCAGTATTCGCTGATTCTCGGCTCGGTCTTTCAGATCCAGGCGACGGCGCGTCCGGGTCACTCGGCCGAGGAGATCGAGAAAGCGATCGATGACGAGCTGACGGCCTTCCGCCAGTCCGGGCCGGATCAAGCGGAGGTCGAACGCGCCCGCAACGTGATCGAAACGCGGATCATCCAGGGCCTCGAAACGCTTGGTGGATTCGGTGGCGTGGCGGATCGCCTGAACAACTACAACCACTTCCTCGGCAATCCCGGTTACCTGCCGGACGACATCCAACGTTATCGGGCCGTGACCCCGGCGTCGGTGAAGACGTTCGTCGAGCAGCAGCTGCCGTCGACCGCGCGCGTCGTCGTGCACGGCGTGCCCGGACCGCAGGAGCTCGGCACCGCGGTTCCGACGCCCAAGACTCCTGCGTCCGCCGCCGGGGCCGGGGCGGAATCGATCAATCCCGATGAGCCGTGGCGGAACGAAGCACCGAAGCCCGGTCAGGCACGCGCGCTCCAGGTTCCGGTCCCGGCGTCGTTCGAGCTGCCCAACGGCCTCACCGTACTCGTCAACGAGCGGAAGGGTCTCCCGATTGTCTCCGCAAGCCTCGTCGTCAAGACGGGAAGCGGGGCGAATCCCGTCGAGCAGCCAGGGCTCGCGAACTTCACGGCGGCGATGCTCGACGAGGGCACGGCCTCACGCAATGCCCTGCAGCTGGCGGACGAGGTCGCCCGCCTCGGCGGATCGCTGACGACGCAGTCCACCATGGACGCAACGCAGGTCTCAGCCAGCTCGTTGCGCCGCACGTTCCCGGAACTGCTCGACATCATGGCCGACGTCACCCGGCGTCCATCGTTTCCAGCCGAAGAGATCGACCGTCAGCGGGCCAGCCGCCTCGCGAGTCTCGTGCAGCAGCGGGAGAATCCTAATGCGGTGGCCGCGACCGTGATGGCCGCGGCCCTCTATGGCTCTGGTCATCCCTATGGCTTCACCGAGCTCGGTACCGAAGCAGCCAACAAGGCCATCGCCCACGACGACATGCAGAAGTTCTGGAGTCAGAACTTCGTTGCCAACAACGCCGCTCTCGTGGTCTCGGGACAGATGAGCGTGGCCGAGTTGCGGCCGATGGTCGAGAAAGCCTTCGGCGACTGGCAGAAGGGGACACCGGCGCAGCCGGCGCTCGGCAATCCGGCGACCACGGCCGCACGCCTCGTGCTGGTCGACAAGCCGGGCGCGCCGCAGACACAGTTGCGGGTGGCATCGATCGGAGCGCCGCGGGCGACGCCGGATTACGAAGCGCTCCAGGTCATGAACGAGAGCCTGGGCGGCCTGTTCTCGAGCCGCATCAATCTGAATCTCCGGGAAGCGCACGGCTACACCTATGGGGCGAGCTCGCAATTCGTCTACAGGCGGGCGGCCGGACCTTTTGTCGTGGCCACTGGCGTCAGGACCGAGGTGACGGCGCCGTCGGTGAGCGAGATCTTCAAGGAGGTTCGCGGCATCCGTGAGAAGCCGCCGACCGGAGAAGAGCTCGGGCTGGCCAAGGATTCGCTCGTGCGATCGCTGCCGGCGGCCTTCGAAACGAGCGGCCGCGTGACGAACAGCACGTCGAACATCTACATCTACGATCTGGGGCTCGACTACTTCACGAAGCTCGCAGATCGGATGTCGGCGGTCACGGCGGAGCAGGTGAAGGCGGTCGCCGACAAGTACGTCGTCGCAGACAAGCTCGTCGTGATCGCCGTCGGCGACCGCGCGAAGATCGCCGGCGAGTTGCAGAAGCTGAACCTGGGCGCGACCGAGATCCGGAACGCCGATGGACAGGTCGTACCAGCGGTGGCGACGCGGTAGCGGCAGGCTTCAGACTTCGGGCCCCAGGCTTGAGGTACTGACCAAGCCCGAAGCCTGGAGTCTGAAGCCCGGAGCCTGCAGCCTATTTCGCTGCGGCCGCTCCCGCCTGCGCGCACTCGTCGACGACGGTCAGGTAGCGCAGGACACCTTCCTTCCCAACCACGTACGGATTCGGCTCTCCTGTCTTGCGCTTGGCGAGCACGGGCAGGTGGCGTTTCGTGCCGTCGAAGTTCGTGTGGTTGGCGATGACGATGTCCGCGTTCTCCTTGGCCGCGATATCGCGGAAGCGCTTCGCCGATTGGCTGTAGGTCTCGAACCAAAACTTCGCCGGACGATCCGGAGTGACGTAGGCGCCTGGATTGCCGACCCAGTTGAAGGCCGTGCCGCCCCATTCCGCCACGACGTGCGGGCGGCCGTTGTCCTTGACCGGAATAATCGTCGAGATCGTGCCCAGCGTGTGGCCGGGCGTGATGTACAGCGTCAGCGTCGTGTCGCCCAGCGTCAGCTTCATGCCGTCGGTGGCAACCATGTCCCGCTTCGGCTTGGGCTGGTTGCTCTTGTCGAGCAGATCCCAGTCAGCCGCGGACAGAATCACCTTCGCGCCGAACTTTTCCTGCAGGAACTTCGCGCCACCCGAGTGGTCGAAGTGGCCGTGGCTGACGATCACGTACTTGATCTGAGCTGGATCGAGCCCCAGCTTCTTCATGCCGCCCACGACTTCCTCTTCGACCGAGTAGTCGAAGATGGTGTCGATGATGATGATGCCTTGAGAGGTGGTCACCGCCCAGGCCGAGTACTCCGTCTGGCCGAGGAAGTACAGGTTGTCGAAGACCTTCGCCGGTTCGGCATACCACGACGCGCGCGGCGGCGGCCCCGGTTGACGCGGCGCTGCGGGCGCGGCCGGCGGCGCCGGGTTGAGCGCGCCGCAGGTGGAAGTGAAGATGCCTTGGTACTCCTGTCCCGCCGCCTTGCGGGCAGCCTGGATGTGAACGTCCGCGCTGCCAGCGGACGACTGTCCGTGAACGATTGCCGCGCCGAGACCGGCGGCCAGGCCGGCGGCTGCCGTTGCGCGTAATACGAAGGACTTCATCGGCGCTCTCCTCCCTGAGTGATCGAACTATGCCAAGCGCGCCCAGATCGTAGCACCCGCTTGCGCCAAAACACATCACGTTGCTACGCTCGGCGGACTGACCGTAGTCCGATTGACCAATGAGCGCATTCGAGCCGAGCCAGACCTGGGACCCCACGACGTACGAGAAAAATGCCCGGTTCGTGTCCGATCTGGGCGAACCGCTTCTAGAGCTCTTACAGCCTGCTCCTGGCGAGCGGGTGCTCGACGTCGGCTGCGGTGATGGTGCGCTGACGGAAAAGCTGGTTGCCGCGGGTTGCCGCGTCGTCGGCATCGACGCCAGCGAGGCACAGGTGCGCGGCGCGCGTGCCCGCGGCCTCGACGCGATGGCTTGCCGCATCCAGGATCTGCCGTTCGTCGACGAATTCCACGCTGCGTTCAGCAATGCGGTCCTGCACTGGGTTCGCGATCAGCGCGCTGCGCTTCAGCGCATCTGCCGCGCGCTTCGGCCCCACGGCCGCTTCGTGGCCGAGCTCGGAGGATTCGGCTGTGTGAACCACATTCGCCTCGCGCTGCACCAAGCCCTCGAGGTGCGCGGGCTCGACCCGGCTGCGTACGACCCGTGGTTCTTCCCGAGTGACGAGGAGTACGCCGCGCTCCTGCTGGCAAACGGCTTCATCGTCGAATCGATTGTTCTTTTTCCGCGGTCCACGCCCCTTCCCGGCGAGATGTCCGGCTGGCTGCGCACGTTCGCCCAACCGTTTCTCGAGCCCATCCTTGAGTCGGAGCGCGACGCGTTTCTCATGACGGTCAGCGAGGGCCTGCGACCGCATCTGTTTGTCGCCGAGCGAGGATGGTTCGCCGACTACACCCGGCTTCGATTCAGGGCGCGCAAGGCATGAAGGCGTTTGCTGCTAGATCAACGTACGGGCAACGGCGAGTGCATCGTCGAGCGTGGCGATCTCGCCGTCCAACTGACGCTCGTAGACGGCCTTGAGAATCTCGCCCATGCGTGGACCCGGCCTGACGCCCAGATCGATGAGGTGACGTCCGAGGAGGAGCGGGCCCGGTGCGCGATGTTCGACGCCGAGCGCGCGCGCCCGCGCCAGGAACCAGTCCATCGCCTCGCAGTTGAAGTGACCCGGCTCGCGACCGAGGCAATCGGATTTGGCCAGCCGGGCCAGCAGCTCCAGGTCGACCTTCTGAGCGAGCCGCCTGAAAGCGCCGTCGCCGACTTCGTCTCGTGTCTTGAACCACATCCCGGGTTTGAGGTGCTGGGCGACCATGCCGAGCACCTGGCCGCGGACGTCGAAGCCGTCCAACGTGAACACGTTGAGGCGATCCAGGAACACACTCGCCGGCGCCACTCCCTGTTCCTCATGATCGATCGATCGGATCCGCCCGTCGCTGAACGCGGTCGTCGCCGGTTTGCCGAAGTCGTGGCAGACCGCGCCGAGCATCAGCGCGAGGCGCCGCGGGCGATCGAGATCGTCGACGCGGGTGCGTGCCTGGTCGACCACCTGCAGGGTGTGGACCCACACGTCGCCCTCCGGATGCCATTCGGGCTCCTGGACGCAGCCGACCAAAGCGCGCAGCTCCGGAAACAGCTGCGCGACGACCCCGAGATCATGCGCGAGCCGCAGACCCCGCGACGGCCGCGGCGCCCCGAGCAGCTTTTCGAACTCACCCCAGATGCGCTCGGCCGGAAGGTCGTCGAGCGCGATCCGCTGGCACAGCGCGCGCGTTTCGGCGTCGAGCGTCATGTCGAATCGCGCGGCAAACTGCACAGCGCGCAGCACGCGCAGGCTGTCGTCGGCGAAGGTCGCCGCATCGACCATCCGCAGCACACGCGCCTCGAGATCCGGTCGTCCGTTGAACGGATCGACGAGCTCCTCATCGGGGCCGAGCGGATCCCAGGCGATCGCATTGACCGTGAAGTCGCGGCGCCGTGCCGCGTCTTCGGGCGACATCGTCGGGTCGCCAGCAACGACGAAGCCGCGATGACCACGCCCGGCCTTCGACTCGCGGCGCGGCAGCGAGACGTCGATATCGCCGGCCTTGAAGACCTGAAAGCTTTCGCCGACGGTTTCGACGCGGCCGCGCGATTCGAGCAGCGCCCGCACCCGGTCGGCCGGCAGACCGTAGATCTCGAGGTCGATGTCCTTGGAAGGGTGTCCGAGCAGTCGGTCGCGAACCCAGCCGCCGACGACGAGCGCCCGCCCACCCGCTTCGCGCACGGCGCGCGCAATGTCGCGGGCCTGGTCGAGGGGTGACGGTGCGCTGTCTGCCATGCGAATCAGGACCGAGGCTCGGTGATCGGCCGGCGTCCCCATCGCTGCACGAGGCGGTCGCAGAGCGCCGGCGCGATGGCGTTGATCACGCTCAACCCCTTCGCAAGCCGATAGGGGTAGACCTCCACCGCCGGTCGATCGAGCGCCCGAGCGATCGCTTCCGCCACGTCGTCGGCCTTCTGACGCGGTCCGCTGGCTCGTGTCGCGAAGCCGGATTCCTGAATCATGGTGCGGTGGAAGTCGGTCTCCGTGGAGATGGGAAACACGGTGGTGACGTGAACGCCGATGCCGCGCAGCTCCGCGCGCAGGCACTCGGCGAGACCGGCTTGCGCGAACTTGGTTGCCGAGTAGCCGCCCATGAACGGAACACCGCGCCGCCCGACGATCGATGAGACGATGACGAGGTGGCCGCCGGCCTGACGCCGGAAGACTGGCAATGCGGCGCGGCAGGCGTGGTAGGTGCCCATGAAGTTCACGTCCAACAACCGGCGCATGCGGTCGGCATCGATGTCATCGATTGCGCCGTAGATGCCGAATCCGGCGTTGCACATCATCACGTCCAATCGACCGAAACGATCGACGCCGCGCGAGACGAACTCCGTCATAGCGGCTGGTTCCGTGACGTCTGCTGAAACGGCGAGGGCTTGACCGCCGGCGCGCTCCACCTGCTCCACAACTTGAGCCAGTCGATCGGGGCGTCGCGCGCAGAGGACCAGCGCCGCCCCGTCGCGTGCGAGCCTCAATGCAGTGGCTCGTCCGATTCCTGCAGAAGCGCCCGTGATCGCGACCACCCGCTGCGTCGGCATGACGGGAGGATAGTACAAGAGCGAGTAAGGCGCACATGTGCTCACGCTCATGTGGCCTGCAGGTTCGGAGGGTCGTGGGTAGCTAGGCGACGCGGCGGGACGGACGGGAAGGAATTTCCTGCTTCTGATCCTCAGGCCGTGCCGCGCCGGAGAACTTCAGCACTGGCGACCGCTTGGGCATCTGCCAACCAGGCGACTCGTGCCCGCAGCTCACGCAGCGGAGAAACATTCGACCCTTGTCGAACTGCATGATCTGATCGTGGCCGTGCAGGCCGCAGACGAGCTGACCGATTCGATCGATGACCGCTGTTGCAAGTCCTTCACTGTGTGAAGCTGCAGATTCTGCCGAAGTCGCCACCTGCTGGGGACAGTTGGCCTCCATGATCCGCTCCTTTCGAACCCAAGGGCGCGATCCAGCCCCGCTGAATTCGACGCCACCGGCTCGCCGGACGTTTCAGGGATCCAAATGACGTGCCCGCGCGGTTTCCCGGAAACGGCGGGCTTTGGCGCGAGGATCGCTCAACGCCGGCGCAAGCTCGAGCGGTGAGATCGGCGACCAAAGTCAGCCTGATTCGGCAAAAATTCCGCGCAAAACGAAAGCCACGTTCGCCGGCCTTTCACCCAGTCGGCGCATGAAGTAAGGAAACCACTGGCGACCGAATGGAATGTAAATGCGCACCCGGTAACCGGCTTTGACCAGTGACGCCTGCAGATCCCTCCTGATGCCGTACAGCATCTGGAACTCGAAACGGTCCGCCGGAATCTGTTGTTCGTGAGCGAAACGACGAGTGGCGTCGATCAATGCAGCGTCGTGGGTGGCGATGGCCGGGTAGGTGCCGGTGGTCAACAGCACTCTCATCGTTCGCAGGAACGCAGCGTCGACATCGGCCTTGCGCTGGTGAGCGATCGAGGCCGGCTCCTTGTACGCGCCTTTGACGAGGCGGATGCGCGCACCCAACGCATCCATCCGCTCGACGTCACGCTCGGTTCGAAAGAGGTCGGACTGCAGCACGACGCCCACGTTCCGGTATCCGAGCTGCCACAGTGTCTCGAACACTTTGAGGGTGACATCGGTGAACGGAGAGTTCTCCATGTCGATCCTGACGAAGAACCCGTCGGCGGCGTCCAGGATCCGGCGCATGTTGTCGACCGCGGTGGCGCGGTCGACGTTCAAACCGAGCTGAGTCAGTTTGAGCGAGAGATTGCGCTCGATGCCCGACTGCTTGACCGCCTCGATGACGCGCAGGTATTCATGCGTTGCCGCGTCGGCCTCCGCGAGCGTCGCCACGCTTTCTCCCAGGTAGTCGAGCGTCTGGTGCAGACCCCGTGCCTCGATCGCCCGCGCCGCGGCGATCGCCTCCTCGACCGTCTCGCCGGCGATGAAGCGGCGGGCAAAGCTCGTCGGCTTACGCATGCCGTAGCGCGATGCAAGGGCCTTGAGACTGGAGCTGCGTGCCAGGAGATGAAAGAGCGTCTTGGCCGCCCGGGCGAACATCGACGATCAGTGCGTGCGGCCAGGCGTCGCTAGCAAATGCTCGATGGTGCGTGCGTAGTAACGAAGGACGCTGCGATCGCGGACCCGGAACCGCTGGCGCTCCTGGACGACGATGTTGCGGGTTTCGAGGGCGTCGGCCGCCTCTTCGACGGCTTGACGGCCGCTCGTGACCGCAAGGTTGGCATGGCGCGCCGTGAGCTCCTCGATGAGACCGTCGATGCGGTCTTCGAGGTCGCGTCGGGTAATCGACGGCCGCATGGCGGCGGCGAAGAGCGCCGTCGGCAACACCTTGTACAACATGCCAATCCGTCCACGCACGGTGCGCGCGAGCTCCAGGACGTCGCTCCGCGACTGCGGATCGATGCCGTTGACGGGAATCGGCGCGCCGAAGGTCACGAACGCGCGCGACCGATAGCCGACCGCATAGCGCACCATCTCCGCCAGCTCGCGTGCGAACGGGCGCTGCTGCTTCTTCACGCCTTGGCGGGCCAGGATATGGTCCTCGAGCACGAGGTCGTAGGCAATCGCCGCCGGCACGATGACCAGATTCTCGCAGCCGGCGGTCAAAGCGGCGTTGTAGAGGCCGGTCTTGGCGGCTTTCAACTCACCGCTGTAGCTCCGTCCGCCTTCCGGATAGAAGAAGAGGTCGTGCTTCTTCAGCATCTCCGCGACGTAGGCCTTGAGGGTCACCAGGTACGCCGGATCTTTCGTATTGCGTCGGATGGGGATGGCACCCGTGACGTGCTTGTGAATGAGCCCCAGCGGTCCGCCGAACAGATTGATGCCCGCGGCGATGAGCGGCGGGCGGATGCCGTTGTCGTCGAGGACGAGCGGTTCGACCAGGTAGTCGGTATGGCTCTTGTGATTCGAGGCGTACACCAGCCGGTGCGTGCGAACGGCATCGACGACGTGGTGCAGGTGTTCGTGGCGACGCTCGATTTTCCGCAGGATTGGATAAAGCGGATGCTGCAGCGCGCGGTAAATCGCGTGCCGCTGCGTCGTTTTCAGTTCGTCGAGGTATCCGAAGATGCGGTCGCGGGCCTCGTCGCCACGGGTCCCGTAGCTCCCGCTGAGGTACTTGATGACTTCTTCCCGGGCCAGCACGGCCTGTGTGATGTCATCGAGCATGGATGACCCGGACTATAGCACCTTCTGAGCCGGGTGATCAGGCCGCCACGGCCTTGCAGACAGCTTCCGCGAACGCCTGTGTCGACGCGGTGCCACCGAGATCGCGCGTGCGTGCTTCGCCCGCTTCGAGCACGCGGCCAAGAGCGCGCATGATGCGGTCGGCGGCGGCCCCTTCATCCAGATGTCTCAGCATGAGGACGG
>JBKPSC010000096.1:0-7793 GCA_046734915.1 Acidobacteriota bacterium
GGGATCGGCGCTCGCCTCCAGTCAAGGTCCGGTGCTCGAGATTGGCGAGCACTTGCTCGATAACGGCGTGCGCGTCGGCAGCTACAGTCTGATCGAGCAGCTCGGCGCCGGAGGTATGGGTGAAGTGTGGCTGGCACGCCATCAGTTACTAGCGCGGCCCGCGGCTGTGAAGATTGTCCGCGAATCGATGATCGGCGTCGCGGATGACGCTCAGGCGCTTCGGCAGCGATTCGCACGAGAAGCCGAAGCCACCGCGGCGCTGCAATCGCCGCACACCGTGCAGCTGTTCGATTTCGGGATGACCGACACAGGAACGTTCTATTACGTCATGGAACGGCTTCGCGGCATGGATCTCCAGAGGATGGTCGAACGCCACGGTCCGCTCCCACCCGCGAGGGTCATCTTTCTGCTGCAGCAGGCGTGTCTGTCGTTGTCCGAGGCTCATGCGCTCGGCCTCGTGCATCGCGATATCAAGCCGGCCAACCTGTTCGTGTGTCGGCTGGGTGTAGAGTTCGACTTCCTCAAGGTTCTGGACTTCGGGGTCGTCTCACGGCAGCAGCGGGAGTCGGTCGCAGCGATCACCATCTCCGGCATGATCCTCGGGACACCTGCATTTCTCGCCCCCGAGTTCGTATCCGGCGACATGTTCGACGGCCGCGCCGACATCTATGCGCTTGGCTGCGTCGCGTTCTGGCTGCTCACGGGGCGCCCACCATTCGAAGCCCGTGACCCGATGTCGCTGCTGCGCCATCACTCGACGACTGCGCCGCGTCCGCCGTCCACGTTCGCGTCGACTCCGATCCCTGACGCGATGGACGCGCTCGTACTCGAGTGTCTGTCCAAGGATCCGGCGCGCCGCCCTCAGAGCGCCGCGACGTTGTGGGAGCGTTTGGATGGGGTGCCGATTGCCGGCGCGTGGGGCCAGCCCGCCGCACGCGAGTGGTGGCGGAATCACGAGCCTTCATTGACGGCGATCGGTTAGCCCCATCTGCTTCGACCCTTCACGGACCACTCGTCGTCGCCGCATGAATCAGCGCCATCGTTGCCCAGCAGCTCCCCAGCGAACGAGATGAATTGAAACTTTCCGTGCGGAAACCCGCTTTCGAAGTACGGATTCTGAGGAGCGGCGCGCGTCGGAACCAACCATGAGCCGTCGGACTCTTGGTTTCTGAGGAGATAGTCGACGCCGCGCCGGTACGCGGGATCGCTAACCGGCAACCCCGTTCATGCAGCGCGATCAGCACCGCCAGCGATGTAGGCGTCGCTGTTCATGCCGCGCACCTGCGTCCAGCCGCCATCGGCTTTCTGTTCCATCTTGAGCGCATCGGCCGCGCGCATGACCACCGCCAGGTCCGCGCCGGTCCACCGTAGTCCGAGCATTCGAGCGGCGGCGACAATGAGACCCCCGCGACCTGTCGCATGTGCTCGCCCTCCATGCATGACGCGCGTGCCGGCCGATGATGAGAATCGCCAACTGTCATCGGACGAGACCGTTCTGAAAGATCAATGCGAGAAGGGAGGGCGACAAGTAACACCTATGTGCAGCAGCTCCTTGACCGGACCGAGCTGTCTTCGGGAAGGGCTTTCTCCCGGCGAAGACGAGACTCGGCGCCGTTTCACCGACTCAACACAGCAGGCCAATTCGAAACGACGACGAGCGACTGTGAGGGACCGGGATCCTGCGGCACCGCCATCAGAAACCGTTGCCCATCGGATGTCACGCCAAACGATTGCAGCCCCTCAGCCGCTGAGGCAAGTCCCGTTGTGAATATTGCTTGAGGCGCGCCTGGAACCAGACCGGTCGAAACAGCTTCGATGGGAACGCTCATCAGCGTCCCGTCGCCGGCGAGATAAAACAGCTCCTTGCCGTCTGCACGCCATCGCGGCCGCTTTCCGCCATTGACCGAGATCCGATAGATGGCAGCCGTGAACACGCTCTGCACGAAGACCTCGCGTCGATCGGAGCGTCCCTGCGCCGAGGAGTAGGCGAGCCAGCGCTCATCGGGGGAGAGTCTGGCGTCAGGCTCCGTGATCGACGCACGCACCAGCGTGTCTACTTTGCGATCGCCCTCGAGCGGCAGTCGTTGGATATTGCCGCTCTCCGGGGTCTTGAAGACAACACCTTCTGCTTTCCAGTCAGAGGGCCACGCCAACCGATCCGCGTCTGCCGGGAACAGGAGCTCTTCGGGCATCTCACCGCTGATCTTCTTTCGATAGAGACCCGACGCTTCCCGTCGGGCCGAGACAAATGCGAGCCACTGGCCGTCAGGCGACCAGATGGGCCGTCGGTCGCCGGCCGAGCGGAACGTGATCTGTTTGGCCTGTCCGGTTTCGAGATCGACAACCCAGATGTCCGCGCCGTGGCCGAAGGCCACCTGCTTGCCGTCCGGCGACATCTCGAAGTCCACGAAATCGCCGAACGGCAGCGAACCGGCGGGAGTGACGAACTTCCCGCTCCGGTCGAACCACGCGAGTGTCCACCGAATCGGCGTCACGGTCTTGTACGCGAGAACGCCGTTTTCAGACACCGATAGCGCCCCGCCGCCGGCTGGTTGCCCGCCGGATCTAACACCCCCGATCGGGACATGTTCGGCAAGCGGCAGAGGATCCGCGATGACGCGGCGGTGATTCGCATCGAAGCGCTGGGCGAGCAACGTCCCGTCGCGCACGAAGAGGAGGTAGCCCTCCGGCGCATACCTCGCATGCGACCGGCTGGTCAAAAGACGAACCGGAGTTCCGCCGTCGAGCGAACCCAGATAAATCCCGTCAGGCGACGCGAAGAAGATGAAGCGTCTGCCATCGGGCAGAAACTCGGGATGCTGGTGGAAAGTTTCATCGCCTCGCAACGACGTGACTTGCACCGGTGGTCCACCGTTGGCGCGGACAGTGAAGAGGCCGCTCCGCTGAGTCGGCGCGAACAGGATCACTCCGTCGCGGTTCCACGTGCCGCCGTACCCATCGGGCGCATCACAGCTCCTCCCGACACACCCGCCTTCTTCAGTTTGCCGTCGGCGAAGAACGCGATCTCGTCGCCTTCAGGTGACCAGAACGGGAATACCCCTCCCTCGCTTCCGGGAAGCACCTGCGTCTCGAGGCCGTCGATGGCCCGTATCGCAATCACCGATTCGCCGCCGCGGAGAACGCGGAAGGCCAGCCGGCGGCCATCGGGTGACACTGCGGGCGACGCCGGCTGATATGGCGGCGGCAGCGAGGTGCCGATCGGGGCCGACACCGTAAATCGTGCGGGCGGAGCCGACGGTTGAGGCGTCGATCGCCACACCACGGCGGCAATGGCAACGATCGCGAATGAGATCGCCACCGTCACGGTTGCCAGCAGACTCCGTGTCGGGCCGTCGGCTGGCGCCGGCACAGAAGGGAGCGACCCTGACTCGGCAACAGATTCGACGACGGAGGGGCTCGCGACGGCCCGATCAGCGGTCAAGTTGTTGACTCTGGTCACCTCCGCCACGAAGCGGTAGCCGCGCTTCGGCACGGTTTCGATGCACTCCTCGCCCGCATCTCCGACAGTGAGCGTCTTTCTCAGCAGCGAGATGTTGTTCGCCAGATTCGCGTCTTCGACAAACGCATCCGCCCACAGGCGTTTCATCAACTGGTCTTTTTCCAGCAGATGACCGGCATTCTCGATGAGGACGAGCAGCAGGTCGAACGCCTTCGGCGTCAGCGCCACCTGCGCATCGTCGCGCAGCAGTCGGCGCTCGAGCGGCTGAATCCGAAATGGGCCGAACCGGTACTCCATGCCCGTCTCTTAGAACGGTCTTAGAGGAATCCTGAAACGAACCTGTCGGATTGCTGAGACCGGGCCGCCGCTCGCGAATACCGTGGCAGACCGGCCGCGAACAGTTCGAGGCAATGGCCACCTCGGCCGTATTGCCGGAGGTTTTGACGATGGATGTTACGCCGTTCCGCCGGGTACTGCTATGGCCCTTCGCGCTGCTATTCGCAGCCTCGATATGGCAATTAACCACGCCGAGTATTTCGGCACAAGCCGCCGCCTCGATCGCCGCTCCGAAGGCGTGGACTGATCAAGAGCTCGGCGACTGGGCCACGCCGCTCGTCGGGCTTGGAGCGCGGCCGGGCTTTTACTCGGAAGAGGAATTCAAAAAAATTCCCACCCAGGTGCTGTACCGCACCTATCCGGCGTATCACCCCGATCGTGAGCCGGCTGATTACTGGGACTGGCTCCAGAAGCAGCCGCCCAAGCCGCTGCTCGATCCTTCCACGCTCCACTCCGAAAAGGATTGGCTGCACGCCGGACAGATCGTCTTTCGCGAGTTGTATCAACCGCTTCCGCCACAGGCAAACCAGTCGCTGCGAGATCTGATTCCGCTGGTGCGTTCTCGAGAGGCGCTTACTCGAGCGGATATCAAGATGCTGCCTGATGGCACCTTGCCGCTGCTCTGGGTCGTCACACCTGACGGCGTTCTCCCGGCGGCCAAGACCTGCCAGTCCTGTCACACACGTTACCTGCCGGACGGCGCGATCATCGACGGGGCGGCCTCGAATCATCAAGCTGGCGGGTTGGTGCGTCTCCGCAACTCGATTCAGGGTCCATTCGGGCAGTACTCGCAATCGGATATCTCGGTCATCCGCGAGGAGGCCTACCGGCGCGAGGGCGTGCCGTGGCTCCTCAACGATGTTCATGCCGCGCTCAAGTCGATGACACGCGCTGACCTGGAGGAGTACTTCTCGGTCGAGGAGCGCACCGATAGCCAAATCATGCCGAGAGGCGGCAGCAGCTTGTTTCCGACGAAAGTGCTGGACCTCAACGGCGTGCGGGACCGCAAGTACTTGAACCACACGGCGACGCACCTCAATCGGGGCGTCGCCGACATCATGCGTTACGCGTGGACCGTCGAATGCTGCAATTCGGGGCGGTTTGGTTCCTACCAGTTCGGGCCGGAACTGCCGCGATCCCGTCCTTCGGACGAGGTTGTGTTTGCCCTCGCCACGTACATCTACTCGCTCGAAGCGCCGCCAAGTCCGTTTCGGAACGACCCGCTGGCAGCGGACGGGAAGAACATCTTCGATCGCGAAGGATGCGCCGCCTGCCACACCCCGCCGCTCTACACGAACAACAAGCTGACGTTAGCCAAAGGATTCACGCCGCCCGTGGATCACCCCTACCGGAGCGACATCATGCCCATCTCTGTGGGTACGGAACCGGGACGTGCGATGCAGACGCGCGTCGGGACCGGCTTCTACAAAATCCCGTCGCTGAGGGGCGTCTGGTATCGTGGCCTCTTCGGCCACAGCGGCGACGTCACCAGCCTCGAAGACTGGTTCGATGCGGCACGGCTCCGTGACGACTACGTGCCCAGCGGATGGAAGGGCTTCAAACAAACCCACAGAGCTGTCCCCGGTCACGAGTTCGGGCTGAGACTGGCGGCCGCCGAGAAGAAGGCGCTCATCGCATTCCTTAAAACGCTCTAGTGTGACTTTTCCGCGGCGTTTCACGCATACGGAGATGAGAGCTCGTGTTCTTCGGAGGGTCGCATGGCCAGCTGTGGTCTCCGGTCGAACCGTCCGATCGCGCCAATTGCCTGCGTTCTAGCAATCGTTGTCATCGTCAGCGCTGTTCGGGCGACGAGCCAAGAGGTGCACGGCCCGAAGCAGTACTACCTGGCGTTGGGCGATTCGATCACCTACGGCTACCAGGCCTACAAACACGCGGCGGGCCTGCCGCCCTCGGGGTTCGACACCGGGTACGTCGAGGTCTTCGCGGCGCATCTGCGTGCGATTCAGCCCGCCATCACTGTCGTGAACTACGGTTGCCCAGGCGAATCCACCAGGTCCTTCCTCAAAGGTCCGTGTCTATGGGCCGAGTTCGGCGAGCAGCTTCACGATCCCTTCACAGGGAGGCAACTCGATGCCGCGCTTTCGTTCCTGAGGACGCACCCCGGCCAGGTGAGTCCCATCACGCTGACACTCTGGGGGAACAACGTCAGAGAATTCTCGGCCGAGAGTCAGGGAGACGCGACCTGCATCGAAACTGGCGCGTTCAAGTTCATCGACGACTTGAGCAAGGATCTCTCGAAGATTCTCCGCGCACTTCGCAAGGAAGCTCCCAATGCCGACATCATCGTCACCGGCAGCTGGGATTCCTTCATCGATGCGTTGGAGTTCGCAGATCCGTTCTTTCATCTGCTAAACGCATCCATGGCGGCGACAGCCGCCGCGGAGCATGTGCGATTCGCCGACCCGTTTCCTTTGTTCAACCCGCAAGGCGATCTGCAGCGCGAAGTCGAAACCCTCTGTGCCCTGCTATTGCTCTGCACGCAGAACGACAGCCATCCCTCCGACGTCGGCTATCAGGTGCTCGGCGATTTAGTGTGGAGCGTCTCGGGTTACGGCGTTACCTCACTCAGTGCGGCGGCAACGTCCCGCTCGGGTGGCATCGTGAACAGGGAAGAAGACCACAAGATGCCTACCTCTGGCGGTACTCCGGACTCCTTCGGAGCTCGCGTTCCACGTCCTGCTGTATCCACTTGTCGCGCAGGACCCGGTCGACGTAGCCTCGGCTGCCAGCGTCTGGCTCGCGCTTGAGCACCGAAAGATAGGCACGACGGACGATCTCTTCGGCCTTCGGCCGCGTCATCGTGTTTTTCTCGCGGTACTCAGGGCTGTTGCGCAGCGCCTCGCGAACCTGCTGCTCCGTCCAGCCATCGTCGATGATCCGACTGCGGTAGGCGCGTAGACCGGCCGGATCGGGATCACGTTCGAGGATGTCCTGATACGCGCGCCGCACGATTTGGTCGGGATTGGCGTAGGCCGGCGGCCGGCTGCCGCCACCCCCGCCTCCGAAGCCGGCGTATCGGACGCGAACGGATGAAATCATGTCGTTCCAACCGACACGGGCCAGACTCTGCACGTCGTTGTCGAAGCGGGATGACGGTCCTCTGAAGTTGCGGTCCTGGAAGACCGTGACCTCCGCCCGGCCGTAGATTCTGATCGAGGAGATCCGGTCACGCACGTCCCTCGGCAACGTGTCGAGATTTGACCCGGCGTCGACACAGAAGTAGGGACCGCGATAGTTCGAGTCCTGATAGAAACAGACGCCGTCACGAGGAAGCTGTCCGGCTCCCCAGAACTGAGCGTTCAACGTCGGCGCGAGCAGCATTGTCGGACCCGCCAGCAATCCAATCATCCTCCTCGTGGCCATGATCGTCTGCTCCTTGTGCCCGCCTGGACCGCTAGAGCGGAGCCTGCGTGACGCCCTTGCGCCACGCCGCCGGCGGCGAGCCGGTGGCGCGCTTGAAGGCTCGATTGAACGCCGCCTCAGAGTCGTACCCGACTCGGGTCGCGACCTCCTGGATGTTGCGCGTCCCCTCGCGCATCATCTGCTTCGCCAGCTGCATCCGCCAGTTGGCCAGGTAGCGCATCGGCGCCTCACCGACGAGCTCCGTGAATCGTTGCGCCAGCACCGAGCGTGACAGCGCCACCTCGCGCGCGAGATCGTCGACGGTCCAGTCGCGAACCGGATCCGCGTGCAACAGGCGCAGCGCCTTGCCGACATGCGGGTCGTTCACCGCGGCGAACCAGCCGCTCTGATTGATCGACAGGCGTTGCATGTACTCGCGCAGGATCTCGACGAACATCAACTCCGTGAGCCGGCCGAGCATCGCGACGTTGCCGGGGCGCGCGGCGCGTGCCTCGTTGACCGTGAACTTCAGCGTCGTGCCCAGCCAGTTGCTCGATCCTTGCGGAACGACGGTCGGCCGGCTGCCGCTCGTGTCGATGGCTTCTATCGTCGAGTAGTCATCGCGGCTTCGCAC
>JBKPSC010000097.1:0-8309 GCA_046734915.1 Acidobacteriota bacterium
CGACAGGACTGCGCACGTGTGCTCATGTCTGCCGAAAGCTCGTGCGTCTCCAAGGCACCTTAATAGATGAGGTGAGGGACCATTGCGGGAGCCACCCGGATTTGTCGCGTTAGGAAAACGCCAGTCGTCCGTTTATGTGGAGACGCCCGGGTGGGCCCGGGCTGTCGAGACATCGCCTTCGGCGTTGGGAGGGTAGAGACATGATGGGCAATCAGTCTCGGGCACGATTTGCCGGCCAGATCCATCGACCCGCAGTTCCGCGGCCGGAGCTCAGTCGTTCGGCCGCCGTCATTACGGGCGGCACGTTCGACTTACGCTCACTCCCCGACGCGGCGCTGATGGCATGCCTGGCGGCGCGCGGCCGCCGTCCTAACGTCCTTGTCGAATGCACGAGCGACTCGTCCGAAACCGCGCTTCGGCAGCTGATGGCGCTCTGCGCCCGACCTGTTCGCTACTGCGCGCTTCCCGGACGACTCGATCTGCCGGTCACCAAAGACGGCACGCTCGTCCTGAGAGACGTCGCAGCCCTCACTCTGGCGCAGCAGGTGCAGCTTTACGACTGGTTGAGCACTGGCGGTGCGACCCTGCAGGTGATTTCGCTGACCACGCTGCCGCTGCGCGAGCTCGTGGAAGACGGGGCGTTTCTCGAGAGCCTGTACTACCGGCTGAACGTGATTCGGCTCGACGCGGGTCGCACGGAGCACGCGGTGTCCACCACGGCGTGGCAGACGTGGCGCGAACCCGCTACACACCTAAGACCTAAGACCTAAGACCTGAGACCTGAGGCCTCAGACCTCAGACTTAGGACTCGAGCTCCCACCCGCCAGGACTGGCACTGGACCGACGTACTTCGCGCGCGGTCGAATCAGCTGGCCGGTAGCGTATTGCTCGATGGCGTGACCGATCCAGCCGATCGTGCGGCCGATGGCGAAGAGAACGAGCGGAGCGCCGGCCGGCAGCCGCATGACGCGCGCAGCGGACGCCAGCGCGAAGTCGAGGTTCGGTTTCTCGCCGACATGTCGATGCGCCGACGCGGCGACGGCTGTTACGAATTCCATCTCGGCACTCTTTCCGTACCGCTCACGCAGCAGCGCCAGGATCGCCGCCGCACGCGGATCGCCTTCGCGGTACAGCGGGTGGCCGAAGCCATCCAGCGCTTCACCGCGTCGTAAGCGTGCGCTCACCGCACGCCCGACGTCCGGCACGCGCCGCATCGACGCCAGCATCGACTCGACGCGGGCGCTGGCCCCGCCATGCTTCGGTCCCTCGAGTGCAGACAGACCGGCGATCACCACGGCATACGGGTTGGAACCCGCCGATGCCACGCACCGCGCGGTGAACGACGACACGTTCAGCTCGTGATCCGCGCACAGAATCAGCATCGCGCGCAGGACATCCGCTCCACGCCCCTTCACACTCCATGACCGTGCCAGGGCCTGGTCCACCCCCAGCGAAACGAGCCGTGGGCCGGTCACGGCCTCGGTCAGCAACTCAATGATCCGCCAGCCGCAGCGCGCCGCACGTTCCGGCCGAGTGTCGTAAGCGAGCGTGTCGTGAGTGGCGGCGGCCGCCAGCTGCGACTGTGACCGCGCGATGAACCCCAGGCCCGGCGCGGACGCCAGGCTCGGTCCGCCTTCGTCGGCAGTCGTCTCGGAGAACGGCATGTCGAACCGGCCGGTCCACACGAGCGATGCCACTTCGCGAAGGCTGCGGTCACGGGCCAGCGCCAAGGCATCGTGTCCGCGGTAATAGATCCGCTGGCCGTCGATGAGCGTGATCGACGACTCGAGCACGGGCACGCCGAATTGCAGCGCACGCGCCACGGCCTTGTTCGGATCGCGGCGCTCTTCGGTGCGCCGGCGCAGCCGCTCGACATCCTCGCGCGCGTAGCCGCGCTCGCGCGTCGAGCCGGGCATCGACTGCGAGCGGACGAATCCGCGGCTGACGTAGGCGTACAGCGTGGCGCGGCTGACGCCCAAGGCGGTGGCGGCGTCATTGGCGCGAATCCACGGGCTCGTCATATTGATCGACTAATCAACGTTGACAGCATGATACATGGACGATAGCTTGAAAACATGGTCAACAGCGGGCTCGAAGGCATTGTCGCCGCGTCGACGCGGCTCAGCCGCGTCGACGGCGAGCGGGGTGAGCTGGTCATCGCCGGCTTCCCGGTTGGCGAGCTCGCCGGCCGGGCGACGTTCGAGGAGACGACGTGGCTCTTGTGGCACGACGCGCTGCCGACCGAACGCGAGCTTCAGGCCTTTTGCGCCGAGCTGAGCGCGAAGCGCGCGCTGCCTCCCGCCACCGTGGCGCTCCTCGGTGAGTGCGCGAGGGCCGGTCTCCAGCCGATGGATGCCCTGCGTATCGGCGCGGACACGATCTCGTTGACCGGCGAGGATGCCGTGGCGATCGTGGCGCAATGTCCGACGATTGTCGCGACGTACTGGCGGATGAGAGGTGGCGGCGAGCCGATCGCGCCTCGCCCCGACCTCGGCCATGCCGCGAACTTCCTCTACATGTTGAACGGTCAGGCGCCGGATGCGGAACGCGTGCGCGGGCTGGAGACCTACCTGAACACGGTCGTCGACCACGGACTCAACGCCTCGACGTTCACCGCGCGCGTCATCACCTCGACCGGCTCCGATCTCGTCTCCGCCATCGTCGGCGGACTGGGCGCGTTGAAGGGCCCGCTGCACGGCGGTGCTCCGGGACCGGCGCTCGACATGGTGTTCGAGATCGGCCGAGCCGATCGCGCCGAAGACCTTCTGCGCGCGAAAATCGAGCGCGGCGAAAAGCTGATGGGATTCGGACATCGCGTATACAAGGTCCGCGACCCCCGGGCCGACGTGCTGGCCGCGGCCGGCGAACGCATGTTCACGCGCGGTGGGGACATGTCGCTGTACACGCTGGCGCGGGCCGTCGAAACCACCGCCATCCGGTTACTTGAAGAACACAAGCCGGGCCGCCGGCTGCAGACAAACGTCGAGTTCTACACGGCCCTGCTGCTTCATGGCCTCGGCCTCGAGGTGCCGCTCTTCACCCCGACATTCGCCATCAGCCGTGTCAGTGGGTGGATTGCGCACGCCTTCGAGCAGCGCGGAGTGAACCGCATCATCCGTCCGCAGTCGGAATACTCGGGCGCGCAGCACCGGCAGTGGGTTCCCCTGTCCGATCGCACCTCGACACCCGAGCCGCAGCGCATCTAGCCGACCCGACGGCACGCCGCCGACGCCCGAACTACAATGCCGCTCATGACAGCAGAACGGCGGCGGTTTCTCATCACGGGCGGCACCCAAGGCATCGGCGCCGCACTGGTCCAGCAAGCTCGAGCGAAGGGTCACGACGTGGTCTTCACCGGTCGCGACCAGGCCCGTCTCGAGCGGATGGCGGCCGAGACTGGCGCGCATGGCCTCCGCGCCGACGTCGCCAACGACGCGGACAACGCCCGGACCGTTGCCGGGGTGCGCGACCTCATGGGCGGCGTGGATGTGCTCGTGAACAACGCCGCCTACCCGTACATCGCGGAAATCGGCGAGCTGGATGTCGACAAGATGCGGGCGATGTTCGCGACGAATGTCTTCGGGATGGTCGATCTGACGAATCGTGTCGTTCCGCTTCTCAAGGCCCAGGCGGGCGGCGACATCGTAAACCTGGCGTCGACGTCCGGGATGAAGGGCGGCAAAGGTGGCACCGCATACGCCGCGAGCAAATGGACGGTGCGGGGAATGAGCCAGGTGTGGCAGGCCGAGCTGCGGCCCTTCGGCGTCCGCGTGATTTGCATCTGTCCGTCAGAAGTGCAGACAGACTGGGGTGGCCGAAGCGGACGCAACAATCCGAACAAGCTCTTCGCTGCCGACATCGCCGCCACCGTCATGAACGCGGTGGAGATGCCCCGCCGTGTGCTGTGGGTCGAGCTGCCGATCTTCGCGACCAACCCTTGGAAGGAAGATTGAGGAGCGTGCCGACAGGCCGCGGCGCGCTCAGATGATGAGGTGCGAATCGCCGAATTCGTGCCACAGGTATCCGCGCTCACGCGCCTCCTCGTAAGCCCGATCGAGATAGCAGAACCCGCACACGTTCGTCGGCCGCCGGCCGTCCTTCGTGGCTCGTCGTGCCGCGGCGACGACGACCTGTTCGAGCATCGCCAGATGCGTCGCGTGCGGTTCGTGAAGACCGGTAATCATCGCCGTGACCGCGCGCAACGGCCGTTCCGGCGTGATGACGAGGTTGGTCCAGCCTTCGCCCGGCGAGGCCGCCCCGTCCTCGTCGGTGACCGTCTCGAGCGCGCGCACGACGGTTGTCCCCACCGCGACGATACGGCGACCGGCACGGCGGGCGGCGTTCACTCGATCGGCCGTCGCCCGCGGAACGCGAAAGAACTCCTCGTAGGGCGGTTCGTGATCCTCCAGGCTCGCCACGCCGGTATGAAGCAGGAGCGGCGCGATCTCGATGCCGCGCGACACGAGCCGCGTGACCAGTTCGGTCGTGAATGGCCGGCCCGCCGATGGCATCTCTGCGCTGCCAGGCTCGGTTGCGAAGACGGTCTGGTACATCGCGCTCGGCCAGTCCCGGCGCACGTAGCTGTATCGGATCGGCGTACCGAAACGATCGAGGTACTCCAGCAGCGGATGCGGGAGTTGCAGCGCCGCTATCCACAGCCGCGCGGGTGAGTCGAGCGTGTCCGCTGACGGATAAGGCGCCAGCAACGTAGCCTGTCCTCCCACGGGCAGCGTGAGCCTGGTGCCGGCGCGCGCAGCATGGAATGGCAGGGACGCAACGGGTCCGGGCTGGCGCACTTCGACCGTCCAGAAGTTGCCGGGCAGTCTGGTCGACAGGTGGAGCTCGAAGCGTGCGCCGCTGTCGGTCGTCGCCGGTAGCGCGGCATTCAACGTTCCACTGGTGTTGACGATCAGCAGATCGCCCGGCGCCAGCCAGCGAGGCAGGTCGGCAAAGCGCGCGTGCTCGATCGAGTCGCCGGCGATATCGGAGACGAGCAGGCGAACGTCATCGCGTTTGAGACCGCGCGCCTCCGGCGGCTCTGACGCCTCGAGGTCCGCCGGCAGCGTGAAGTCGACGCCTACGCCTGCTGAAGCCATCGTGCGTCCTCCTGCTGAGCCGCGAGCCGTTGCCCGCGCAGCGACTCCGGATCCTGATCGAACAGCCATCGCCAGAAGGGGATCGTCACGACTGGCAGCGGACGGTCGGAGATGTCCTCGCCGGGAAACGCGTCCTGATGCATCCGCGTGCGCATGTCGCCAGGGTCGACGAGCACCGCCGAGACGCCTTGGTCGCGCAACTCGGCGGCCAGCGTACGGGTCAACAGCTCCAAGGCGGCCTTGCTGGCGCCGTACGGTCCCCAGCCCGGATACGCGGCGACGGCTGCGTCGCTCGTGATGTTCACGATAAGGCCGCGGCGCCTGGCCAGCAGCGGCATCGCCACCTGGACGAGCGCCATCGGCGCCCCAGCGTTGACCGGAAAGACCCGGCCAAAGCGCTGCACATCGAATGACAGCAGCGGGCCGATGACGCCGAGCTCCGAGGCGTTGTTCACCAGGACGTCCAATCCGCCGAGCGCGGATGCAGCCTCGATCAGTCTCGCGCGAACGGTCGCGTCGGTGATGTCGCCGTCGACCGTAACGACGCGCGTTCCCGGTCTGGACAGTGTGTCGGCGACGCGGTGAAGATCCGCCGTCGTCCTGGCGCCGATGATCAGGTCGTATTCACGTTCGGCCAGAACGGTCGCGTTGACTTCCCCTAGGCCCCGGCTGGCGCCAGTGACGAGCGCCACACGATTCGATCGATCCATGAGCTCTCTCTCCCCGAGGTCGGCTATCGAGGACCTCGTCTTCGTTAACAGGGTCAGACTTCAAGTGCACTTGAAGTCAAGTAGAAAGTGAGCGAAACTTGGATATGAGCGAGGTCCTGACGATTGGGGAGGTCGCCGAGCGGAGCGGCGTGGCGACCTCGGCGCTGCGTTTCTACGAGGAACAGGGGCTTATTCACCCTGAGCGCAACGACTCCGGCCATCGCCGGTACCCGCGCGCCGTCCTGCGTCTCGTCGCATTCATCGTCTTCGCGCAGAAGATCGGGTTGAGCCTTGACGAAGTCCGACAGGAGCTGGCCAGGCTACCGCGCAACCGGGCGCCGGAGCGCGCCGACTGGGTCAAGCTCTCGGCCGGCTGGCAGAAGCGGATCCGTGAGCGGATCGCCGAGCTCGAGCGCCTCGAGACAGGTCTGGGCGAATGTATCGGATGCGGCTGTCTATCGCTCGATCGATGCCAGTTCGCCAACCCGGGCGACCGGGCAGCGCGGCGTGGGCCGGGCCCTCGCACCTGGATCGATGGTCCGCGCCGAACATTGAAGATTTAAGATTTGAGATTGAAGATTCGATTGCTGCCGCCGTTCCCGATGCAATCTCCAATCTCCAATATCAAGGAACGAGCAGCCGGATGACGCCATCCTGCTTGTTGAGAACGAAGATCTGACCGAGCGGTTCCATGCCGAACCGGAGATCGGCTCGCGGCGGCGCCGGCTTGCCGAGCGCGGTCCGGTGCTCGCCAATCAACCGGAGCAGCGTCTTCGGCTGGCCCTTGTCATTCAGAAGGATTCGCCTGATGGCTGACTGCCCGCCGCTTGGAAGGTCGTCGGCGTCGATTGAGAATATTTCGCCGCTGCGCCGACATGGCGCTCATGGTGACGACGAGCGTGGTGAGCGCAATGGCCGTGGGGGCTTTCATCAGAACGGACGCTGACACTACCACGCATGCCCGTCGGTTAGAGTAGGCGGCCATGGCGACCAGAACCTTGTCAGGCTCCGATGGCTGGACTCTCCATCCCTTGAAGAACACCGGCGGGGGAGGCCGCCGCCGCAGTGGCGCAACCCCGGCCGATGAGCCCGCCATGCCCGCGCAGTTCCTGCAGTCGAGTGGCGTGAGCGTCGACGAAGTCTTCACCGCCGGGCCCCCTTCGTCCGCTGGCCGCCGGGGAGCGACTGCGGATCTGGCGCTCGAGGTAGACCTCGCGCCCGGTGAAGCCAGCGTGATCGCCGTGCGACATGCATCCGGTGCCTTGACGTTTCATCCGAGCGCCGAACGCGTGGCCCGACCGGGCAGGCGGGGCAGTGCCGCGAGCGTCGCGCAGTTCCGGATTCCCGTCCGGCCGGCGGCCGGGGGCGAAGGACGGCGTGGCCTGGTTTCGAAGGGCGTCAAAGTCATCGTCTTAAAAGTCGCCAAGGCGGCCGTGGACAAGGCCGTCAGCGTCGCTCTTCCCGAGCTCGCCGCCGCACTCGAGGCGCGCATCTGGGCCCGGTCGAAGATCGAAGAGGGCTGGTTCCAGGTCACGGTGGGCGGATCGCCGGCGACGCTCGGTCTCGCCAAGCGGATTCCTGAGCCCGGAGCGCAATCGCTGCTGCTGCTGCACGGAACGTTCTCACACGCGGCGAGCGCCTTCGGGGCCCTGGCCGCGGGCGAGTTCTTCGAACGCGTGCGTTCCCTGTACGGCCCGCGGATCTACGCATACAACCACTTCTCCGTCAGCCGCACGCCCGACGACAACGCCGCGCGATTGCTGCGCGGTCTCGGGCCGGGCGCGCATTCGTTCGACGTGATCACGCATTCGCGCGGCGGCCTCGTTCTGCGGAGCCTCGTCGAGCACCGGCAGGTTCACGGCGGGCTGGCCGATCGGTTCCGCGTCGGCCACGCGGTCCTCGTTGCGTCACCCAACGAAGGCACGCCGCTCGCGTCCCCAGTCCGGTGGGATCAGACGATCGGGTGGCTGGCGAATCTGCTCGAGATGTTCCCGGACAATCCGCTGACGAGCGGCGCAGAGTTCGTGTCGGAAGCGATCGTGTGGCTCGCGGCGCACCTCACCGGCGATCTGCCCGGATTGCGCGCGATGGATGGCGCCGGCGAGCTCATCACGGAGCTGCAAGAGCCTCCGGGACCGCCGGCGGACGCCTATTCCGCCCTGGTCGCCAACTATCACCCTGACGAGCAGGTCCTCGCACGCGCGGTGGACGTCGGCGTCGACAGCTTCTTCGCGACGGCCAACGATCTGGTGGTGCCGAGCGAGGGCGGATGGCGTGTCGATCGCGACGGTCCCCCGTTAATCCCGGGCACCCGCATCGGCTGTTTTGGCGCCGGCGGCAACATCGAGTCGGCCGGATCGGCGGTGGTCCACCACTTGAACTTCTTCGGGCGGCCAGAGACCGTGGATTTTCTCGCCCGGGCGCTCGCCGGCCAGTCGCACGCGCTCGCGCCGGTCGATCCGGAGGAGCCGTTGCCCGATCGGCGATTCACGCGCGCCAGGCG
>JBKPSC010000098.1:0-6213 GCA_046734915.1 Acidobacteriota bacterium
GTCCTGCAGCGCCACACTGCTCAAGCCCAGCGCGAACAGCTCGTCGATGTTGTCGAAAGACGGCTGCCCTTTCATCTGCTCCCAGTCGCTGCCTTCGATGACGGCGCGCGCGCGCATGCTCGCCAGCTCGTTCCTGAGCGCAGCGAGGTCGTAGCCCCGCCCGATTTCGCTTGGCGCGAGTCGGCTCGGGGCCGGCACGCCGGGAGCGGCGCCGGCCGGCGTCGCTCCAGGCGCCTTCGACGTCTCCTCGAGGGCGCGCCTGACGGTCGCCACTGCCTCTCGCGCCTTTGCGAAGCGTCCCTGTTGCAGGTACTCGTAGTGAAGCCACCCCAGGCTGTGGAAGTCCTGCTGAGACACCGGCCGGCCGGTTCGTTTTGCCCAGGCCACCGACGCCGCGAATGCCGCCTCGTCCGACGCGGCCGCCTCATCCCACATCCCCAGCGGCAAGTACGCGTGCGACGGCATATGCCGCGCGTGGCTCGAGGCCGGGGCCAGCGTCGCGTAGATTCGCGCGGCATCGAGCGCCATCGCGTTGTGCTCGCCATCGTCGTAGGCATGTAGGACGTAGTGAGCCGCGCCGGGATGCTTGGGGTTTTTCTTGAGCACGGCTGCCGCGACCGCCCCGGCCTTCAGCGAGATGTCCGGATTCCTCGCGCCCTCGGGAATCGTGCCGAGCAACATCAATGCCTGAAACAACCGAGCTTCGTCGTCGTCAGGGAACTGCGCCGAGAGCCGCGCCAGACGATCGGCGCAGGCGCGCAGTCTGGTCAACCGGTCGCCGGACCCGAATAGTTGCTCGACAGCGTCGAGATATCCCTTCTCGCGATCGGTCGGGGCCTTCGCCGCCCGGGCTGCGGCGGTTGGTGCCAGCCGGCTCAGGACGGCCCGCGCCCGCGGCAAATTCTCGTTGTACCAGATCGGCTGCGTGTATGAGAGCGCCTCACCCCAGTACGCCATGGCGAACTCGGGCGAGAGCTTTTGCGCCTCCCGGAACGCGGCTATGGCGTCGTCGTACTCGAAATTGTGCAGGAACAAGACTCCGCGAACGAACGCGGCCTGTGCGCCTCCGGTCGCCGACGTCGGGAACGATATCTGGCCGAGCGCCGCCTGCTGTGCTCGCGGGGTCGAAGCGGAATAGAGCACGAGACAAGTGACGAGCACAACGCAGCGGCCGGCCATGTCAGAAGAATACCGGCTACAGGCTTCAGGCTCCAGGCTCTCGCCGTCCGGAGTCTGAAGTCTGAAGTCCGAAGCCTACAGGCCCGCTCCTCGATATCCCGGGCCGCGAATCACCTGACCGGGCCGAGCGTCAGTAATCTTGCCCTCGGACACCACCGCCCGGCCGTTGACGAACACGTGGCGTATGCCCTCGGAGTAGTGCGACGGATCCTCGTACGTCGAGACGTCGCGGACAGTCGCGCTGTCGAAGATCGTGATGTCGGCCTTCATGCCGGCGCGAATCACACCGCGGTCAGCGATGCCGACCCGCCACGCCGCACGCGACGTGAATCGCCGAACCGCTTCCTCGAGGGTCAACAGATGATCCTCGCGAACGTACTTGGCGAGCACGCGCGGAAAGGATCCCCAACCCCGCGGATGCGACTTCGATTCGGAGAGCGGTCCATCTTCGGCGCGCGAGCCAGAGTCGGTGCCGATCGCCACGAGCGGACTGGACAGCGCCGTTCGAACGTCGGCTTCACGCATGATCGAGATGATCACGTCGCTGCGAGCGAGGTCCGCGATTACGAGATCCATCACGGCGTCGCGGGCATCCTTCCCCATCTCGGCGCCGATCTCCTCGAAGTTCTTACCCTCGTACTTCCGCAGGGCCGGATCCACGACCGTCGACAGCATGACCCCGGCGGCACCGCCGGCTCCGTACCACTGGTTCTCCCAGTCGCGGACCGTCGAATCGGCCATCTCCCGCTTGATGCGCGCTCGCATCGCCGGATCTTTCAAGCGCGCGAGCATCGGGTCGAGCCCGCCTTCGCGTGCCCACACAGGCAGGCAGGCATCGAGGCCGTTCGACGCCCGGTCGTAGGGATAGATGTTGGCCGTAACGTCGAGTCCCCGGCCGCGTGCCTCCTCTATGCGCTTCAGCACATCAGGCATCCGTCCCCAGTTGGCGCGATAGGCGGTCTTCAGGTGCCACACCTCGGCGGGGATCTTCGCGCGCTCGGCAATCGTGAACACCTCGTCGAGAGAATCCATGATCCCGGCCGACTCGGACCGCTGATGGGTGATGTAGATGCCGCCGTACTTCGCCGCCACTGACGCCAGCGCGACGAGTTCGTCGGTCGAGGCGAAACGGCTGGGCACGTACTGCAGTGACGTGCTCAGTCCGAGCGCGCCCTGCTCCATTGCCTCGGCCACCAGCGTCTTCATCTGTTCGAGCTCGGCAGGCGTTGCCTCACGCTGGCCGTCGCCAATGACAAAGGAACGGATCCCGCCGGCGCCGACGAATGATCCGACGTTGATCGCCGGCCGCGAGGTCGTCGACAGGCGCGTGAAGTACTCGCCGAGCGTGCGGAAGTCGAGCGGAATCTTGTAGCGCTCGAACCCCGGCTTGGCGAGCTCGAGCATTCGGTCGTTCATCGGTGCGATGGACGCGCCTTCACCGGTGATCTCGGTGGTGATGCCCTGGGTGATCTTGCTGGCGGCGCGGCCGTCGACCAGGAGGTTGAACTCCGACTGCCCCAACATGTCGATGAAGCCGGGGGCGACGACGAGCCCTGAGGCGTCTACGCGTGTCGCGGCCGGTCGATCGCTCAGATTACCGACCGCCGCGATGCGATCGCCGATGATGCCGACGTCAGCGTGCGTCCAGGGCGCGCCGGTGCCGTCGACAACGCGGCCGCCGGTGATGAGGACGTCGAACGACGCCTGTTCGGAGGTGGTGGTCGGAGGTGCTTGGGTAGAACGGCAAGCGACGAGAGACACGAAACAGACGATGACGGCGGCGCGGAACACGGTGGCCTTCGTGGCAGCTGATGAGGAAGGAGTGTCAGGCTCCGGACTTCAGACTCCAGACTTCAGGTAGCACGTACCTGAAGCCTGAAGCCTGGAGCCAGAAGCCTCACAAGGCCGCTCTCGTTCGCGCGGCTGGACTTAGAACGTGAACCTGAACGAGAACTGCATGATCCGCATGAACCCGGCCTGCAGCGTCGTCCGGCCGAAGTTCGAGTTGCCGAACGTGTTCGCGCCGCGCAGCGCACGCACGTTGACGCGATTGAACATGTTCAGCACTTCGAGCTTGGCCTGCGCCGACTTCGATCCGAACCGCACGTTCTTGATGAAAACACCATCGACGTTGTATTGGGCCGGCGTGCGCACGTCTGTGATCGTCCGCGGCGCGTTGCCGAACGTGAAGGCGGATGCTGCCGTGAATGCATTCGGGTTGAGCCAGGCGGCGGTCGGATGGTCGGCCGACGCGAGCCGATCCTCGTAGCTGCCGGGCGTGCTCATGTCAGCGCCGGGAACGACGTTCGGCCGCTGCTGGCCGAAGCCGGACGCGCCGGACCCGAAGGTCCCTGTGTTGTCGCTCTGCACCACAGCCAAGGGGAATCCCGACTGCAGATTGATTGCGGCCGACACCACCCACCCGCCGGCAATCAAGTCCACAGCCCTGCTGGTGCTCCCCCACTTCTTACCCTTACCGAACGGCAGCTCGGCGATCGGCGCGATGATCACGCGATGCGGCACGTCCTGCAGGCTGTAGGTGTAGTCCGCATCCGGATTGAAGTAGGGCGAGCCCTCGACGTACTGAAACGCGTTCAGCGTGCCTGGACCGAGCGTTGTGTACGGTCCGTAGAAGTTACCCTCACCAATCAGGTTGTCCTTCAGGACGCTGTAGGTGTAGCTGATCCGCCCACCCCACCCGTTGGTGGGGCGCTTGGCCCACTCGACGACACCGGCGTTGTAGCGGCTCTTGCCCTCGAGCACCATGCGCGCGAGCACGTTCCCAAATTGCGGGTACGGTCGCAGCAGCTGGGCCCGCGTCAGCGTCGACCGCTCCGCGAAGGGTCCCGCGTTGGAGTTTCCGAAGAATGGATTCGGAAGTGGATCGTTCAGTCTGGTTCCCAGCGACATGTACCTCGGATCAAGCTGGTTGACGTTCAACCCGTAGTCGTTGGACCCGCCCAGGCCCAGATGATCGCCTCGTGCGCCGGTGTAGCTAACCGAGATCGACTGGGCGCCGGCAAGCTCGCGCTGAATATCGACCGAGAACTGCTGCACGCGCGGCGCGGTGCTGTTCTGATCGATGTAGCTGATGTTCGTCCCGACGCCAGTGAGCGTCCGCAGCGAGTTGCCGAGCGGCTGAACCAGCCCACTCGGGAACGGATTCGTCAGGCTCGTGGTGGGTGCCGAGCCCGCTGTCGATTGCACGAGCGGCGTGTTCTGTGTGACGCCGATGTGCCCGTAATTGGGGTCCGAACCGCTGGGCGCCGGATAGTTGAAAGGCGCCCAGTACAACCCGTACCCGCCGCGAATGACGGTCTTGTCGTTGAGCGAGTAGGCGGCGCCGACACGCGGGGACCATTTCATCGCCGGTGGGTCGCCCTGCGTCCTCTTGTTTCCGTCGACGCCGGCATACAACAGCCCGCCGGAGACGGTCCGCGCTGATGTGCCGGCCAGGGAATCGGCGGGTATCACCACCGACGACAACGCGTTGGTTGCCGCAGGATCGAATCCGACGGTAATCAGATCGTTTTTCTCGGCCATCCCCGTCTCGTGCTCTAGCCGGAGGCCGTAGTTGACGGTCAGCTTCGGGCTGACGCGCCAGTCGTCCTGGGCGTAGCCGCCGTAATAGTAGGTGAAGAGATTCAACGGCGAGGACAGCGTGATGCGGCTCTGCCGATCGGACAGCGCCGACGGGAAGCCCAGCAGGAACGACGCGAACGCGTTGCCGTCCGTCGTGCTGCTGTTGCCGCCGTTCGACGAGGTGATGTCTTTGTCGAAGTCGAAGAACCCGGCGCCACTGCCCGGCGCATAGAAGTCGAGGCCGATCCGGCGGAAGTCGCCGCCGAACTTGAACGTGTGCGTCGCAACGATCTTCGAGTAGCTGCCGTTGGCGCTCAGCGAGTCCCACCCGCGATCGGTTGGATCGATCGCGCCGAATGTCTGGCTCGCATACGTGTCATATCCCCGAATACGGACGGCCGGGAACTTCTTCACCGTCATCTGGTTCAGGAACGTCTGAGAGAACCCGAGGGTCGCCGGATCGAAGTCGATGCTCAACGTGTCGTTGTCGGGAAAATCGGTCCAGCCGAAGCGCAGCGCCATCACTGAGCTGTTGCTCAGAACCCACGTGTTGTTCAGCGCGAGGATCTGCGGGCGCCGCTTGAGCAGGTAGTCGTTTGGATCCGCAAAGCGGTTCGGTTCTTTCTGATCGGCCGAACCGAAATAGTTGCCGCACGGCTCGTCGGACCGGTTGTAGAGGTAGAAGCCGGTGAGGCCGACGTTGTCGGTGAACTTGTGATCGACCTTGACGGTGTACTCCTGCGTCCACTCCGACCGGATCAAGGATGTCCGGTTGTAGTTCGCGCTGCCGTTGTCGCGATCGGTGTCGGGCACCGGCAGGTACTTCAACATGTTGGCCGCGACCGAATTGATCATGCCGGTCGGAATCCGATTGCCGTCGAACGGCTGCCGCGTGAAGGGGTTGTAAATGGTTACCGGCTGGCCGGCGCCGTTCGTCGTCCGCGAGAAGTCACCGGCCCGCTCTGCCGCGGTCGGCATGAGCTCGCTGGCATTTCGTGTCTGGACGTCGGTGTAGTTCTCGGCCGCGAAGAAGAAGAACGTCCGGTTCCTCACGATCGGCCCGCCAACCCCGCCTCCGCCCAGGTGGTAGGTGCTTTCCGGCTTCGGCAAGTCGGCCAGGTCGCTGAAGTAGTTGTTCGACTGGCCCCAGATCGGACGCGTCTGGTAGAAGGCGGAGCCCTTGAAGCTGTTGGCGCCCGACTTCAGCGTCGTGTTGAACACACCGCCGCCGGTGCGGCCCATCTCCGCATCGTAGGTGTGCACCTGTACCTTCACGTCCTCGAGCGCCTCGATCGTCGGGTTGGCGCTGGCGCGATTGCGGAGGTCTGTGATCGGCACGCCGTCGAGCGTGTAGTTATTGCCGCGCCGCGTGCCGCCGCCGAGCGAGAGTAGCGACGCGTTGGTCTGATCCTGCTGCCGGTTGAACTGCGTGTCCCCGGTTGGGACCACCGT
>JBKPSC010000099.1:0-31420 GCA_046734915.1 Acidobacteriota bacterium
CACCGTGTCGGGCGCGACACCAGTCGTCGACACGCAGAACGTGATCAAGCGTCAGGTGGTGCAGAAGGAAACGATCGACGCGATGCCCACCTCCAAGAACTGGTCGACCATCGGGATCATGACGATTGGCGTGTTCTCCAACCAGAACGACGTGGGCGGCTCGGCGGGCGAGCATCAGAACCAGCTCAAGGCGCATGGCGGCTCGTTCAACGATCGTCTGGTACAGCTCGACGGCCTGATGCTGGCCAACATGGCCTGCGCCTATTCGTGCACGGGGCTGTCGACCAATGACGCATCCACCCAGGAATTGAGCTACGAGTTCGGCGCCATCTCTGCCGAGACGGCGGGCGGGGGTGTCAGGGTCAACATCATTCCGAAGGAAGGCGGCAACCGCTTCAGCGGTTCGGCGTTCGGCAACTACGCCAACGACAAGCTTCAGGGCAAGAACATCGACGACGAACTTCGGTCACAAGGCGTAACGACAGCCGACAGCATCCTGAAGATTTACGACACGAGCTTCGCCCTGGGCGGCCCGCTGAAGCAGGACAAGCTGTGGTTCTGGACCGCGCACCGTTTCTGGGGCTACGAGCAGATCCGCACCAGCACGTTTTACGAGAAGAATCCGTTCGACCTGGTGTTCGAGCCGGACCTCAATCGGCCCGGGACGGAAACGCAGACGAACGTCAGCGACGACCTGCGCCTGACCTGGCAGATTTCGCCTAAGAACAAGCTCTCCGTGTACTACAACTTCGCGCCGCGGAACACGAATCACTGGACGCTGGTCAGCACGATTCAGCCCGACGCCTCGAACCTTCAAAACGTGAGCCCGAACCACATGGAGACGGCGACGTTCCGGTCGACGCTGAGCTCGAAGCTGCTGTTCGAAGCCGCGATGGGCAATCTGACAGAAACCTGGACCCGCGAACCCGTCGAGGATTCGGAGACCTCCACGGGCTACCCGGTGACCGAGCAGACGACGGGTATCAACTTCCGCGCCTACAGCGGCAACTTCTCACGCAACTTCACGTCGGTCCGGTCGTATCGAAGCTCGCTCTCGTACGTGCCAGGGTCGCACGCCTTCAAGTTCGGCTTCACGCTCGCCGAGGGTCCTGCCGAGACGACGACATACACGAGCAAAGACACAGCGCTGATCGTGCGGCAGGGGCAGCCCTTCCAGGTAACCGTGCGCACGACGCCGTATATCACCCGCGAGCGCCTCGTCGCGGATCTCGGTATCTACGCGATGGACACCTGGACGTTCCGGCGGATGACAATCAATGCTGGACTGCGCTGGGACTACTTGAACAACAGCAACGGCGTCCAGGAAGGCCTCGGCGGCACGTGGATCGGTCCGCGCCGGTTCGAGCCGCAGAAGAACGTGCCGAACTTCAAAGATCTCGCGCCGCGTCTCGGCGTGTCGTACGACCTGTTCGGGACGGGCAAGACCGCCCTCAAGGGCACGCTGAGCCGCTACGTCCAGACATCGACCGTCGGAACGGCGCGTCTTTTGAACCCGATCAATACCTCCGTCAACAGCACCACGCGGCCGTGGACCGATGTGAACGGCGACGAGATTCCCCAGTACACGAACGGGTGCTCCTATCCAAGCCTGGGGTGCGAGCTCGGAGCGCTGACCCTCAATGCCTTCGGACAGGTCAATGTGGCAACGCGCTACGACCCCGAGACGTACACCGGTTGGGGCAAGCGGCGCAACAACTGGGAGGTGTCGGCCAGCGTCACGCAGGAACTGATGGACCGAGTGTCGGCCGACGTGTCCTACTTCCGGCGCGCGCAGGGTAACTTCACGACGAATGACAACCTCGATGTCACGGCGGCGGATTTCGATGAGTACTGCGTGACGGCGCCGACTGATTCGCGTCTGCCGAGCGACGTGTCGGGCTCGCAGATCTGCGGGCTGTACGACATCACGCCGACGAAATTCGGTGTCGCGACCAACAATGTCATCACCTTCGTCGAGAACTTCGGCGGCAAGCAGACCGAGGTGTTCAACGGGGTGGACGTCTCGATCAACGCGCGGCTGCGCAGCGACCTCTTCGTGACTGGAGGGTTCGCGACCGGCAACACGCACTTCGACATGTGTGACGCCTACGTGGACAACCCGAAGACCCAGTTCGGCATCGTGTCGTCAGCCGCCACCACGTTGCCGCCGACACCGGGGAACGGCACGACATTTCAGTACTGCGAGGCCGACACCAGCTGGCTGACCCAGGCCAAGCTGACCGGCTCCTACACGCTGCCCTGGCAGGACATCCAGATCGGTGGCGTTCTGCAGAATCTGCCGGGCCAGCAGATTCTCGCGTACTGGAACATCGTGCAGAGCGACCCCAAGACGCTCGGACGCCCGCTCTCCGGCGGCGCGAACACGTCGCGGACGATCCCGCTCATCAAGCCCGGCACGATGTACACGCCGCGGCGGACTCAAGTGGATCTGCGCTTCGGGAAGACGGTTCGACTCGGTGGGACGAAGCGTGTCCAGCTCATGGCGGACGTCTTCAACGCGTTCAACTCGAACGCAGCGGTGGGAGCGACCTCGAACGCCGGGGAGCCGCCGGCGGCGATCAACACGACTTATAGCCCGACGTCGACCGCCTGGTTGAAGCCGCTGAACATCCTGCAGGCAAGGTATGTGAAGTTCGGCGCGCAGTTCAATTTCTGACGAGTGTGCGAGGGCCGGGAAGATCTCCCGGCCCTCGCGCTCGTCAGGGCTTTCAGACTTCGGGCTCCGGGCTCCGGGCTTCAGGAAATTCGTGAACCGTCTTCGGTTCTGGGTTCTGGCTCTGGGTTCGCCTTAAGCCTAAAGCCGGAAGCCTGGAGCAGCCGGCCTTCACCTCACCGTCCGAAAAAACTCGCGGACGTCTCCGACAAGCAGCTCGGGCTGCTCGAGCGCCGCGAAGTGCCCGCCCCTTGGCATTTCGGTCCACCGCGTCAGGTTGTAGCGCGCGTCCACCCATTTCCGCGGCGGCACGGTGATCTCCTTGGGGAACAGCGCGCATGCCGTCGGCACGGTGACGCGGGCCGGATTCGGTTTGGCGACGCGGTTCTCGTAATAGATGCGCGTCGACGAGGCGCCAGTCTGCGTCGCCCAGTAGATCGTGATGTTGGTCAGGAGCTCGTCCTTCGTGAACTTCTTCTCGATGTCGCCGTCGCAATCGCACCACGCGTAAAACTTCTCGGCGATCCACGCGGCGAGGCCAGCGGGCGAGTCGTCGAGACTGTAGCCGAGCGTTTGCGGCTTGGTCCCCTGAATCTGCTGATAGGCCCGTTCGTTCTCCATGTAGCGTTGGCGCGCCTGATAACGCTCCAACTCGGCGGCCGAGACGCCGGCGTTTGCGTCGGTCGCCGGTGGCGGTGCGACGCAGAAGTTCAGGTGCAGTCCGGCCACGTGCGGTGCGTCGTTGATGGCGACCAGACGGGTGATGATGCCGCCCCAGTCGCCGCCTTGCGCCCCGTACTTCTGGTAGCCGAGCCGCGCCATCAGCTTCGCGATAATGTCCGCCATCTTCTCGGGGCTGTAGCCGCGCTCACGCGGCTTGTCCGAGAAACCGAAGCCGGGGAGCGACAGTGCTACGACGTGGAAGGCGTCTTCGGCGCGGCCGCCGTGCTTCACGGGGTCTGTCAATGGGCCGATGATCTTGGTGAATTCGAAGATGGATCCCGGCCAGCCGTGCACGAGAACCAGCGGCATCGCATTCGCCTGCGGCGATCGCTGATGGATGAAGTGAATGTTGAGGCCGTCGATGTTGGTCGTGAACTGCGGGAACTGGTTGAGCGCCCGTTCCTGTCGGCGCCAATCGAATCGATCCCGCCAATACGCCACCAGCTCTCGCACGTAGGCGAGGTTGCTCCCGTAGTCCCAGCCAGAGTTGTCGATTTCGCCCGGCAGGCGCGTCCGCGCGAGGCGATCCTTCAGATCGCGAAGGACCTCGTCACTGACGTGAATCGTGTACGGGGTGACCGCCGGTGAGCCAGACTGCGCACGTAGCCCGACGGCTCCCACGATGCCGGCTGTGACGGTCAGAGCGAGGACGGTTGAGATGTAACGCATGAGCCAAAGTATAGGGGTCAGCGGCCAGCGCCACGAGGCTCGACGTCATGAATATGAGACCGCCGGCCAGCTGGCGGCCGGTAGATCGGCGGTCAGCGCGCGATCGGCACGGTCCAGGTCAGCGGCAGGGTCTGCTGCAGGTAGCACACCCTGTCGTCGCACGCCTGATATTCGAGCCGCCCGGTCAAAGACCAGGATGTCGCACCAGGGGTGACTGTCCGCTTAGCCGAATCGAGTGTCACAGTCCGGGTCAGTCGGAAGGGCTGCGAGTACACCTGCACGCGTTCCTTCAGCGGAGCGAAGAGAAAGGTCTCGGCCTTGGGAAATTGGACGGGCCCGAGACGTACTCCCGGCAGTCCGTCGACGCTGAGAGCGACTGGCACGTAGTCGCGGTTGCCCGGCGCGTACACGTGCATGCCGCGCTTGGGGGCGACGTCGACGACAAGCGCCATGTGCTTGCCCGGAGCGTCCGGAGGTAAGACCGTCGGCGTGGCATCCAGGTAAAGGCCGCGGACGATGCCGACAGGCGGCAGCAAGGCACTCGATTGAGCCGGTGATTGTCCCGGCGGCGGCGCGAGCTGAGCCAGCGCGCCCGAAGGGGCGATCGTCGCACCTGCTGGAATCAGCAATGCGCTCGCGATGACGAGGAGCGATCTTCGCACGTGGTCCTTGCCGCCTATTGCCGGACGCGTGGATCGGCGACGATCGGGACGCGAAGGTCCTGGCTGCGGCCGCTTCGCAGGACACGCAGCGTGACGGTCGAGCCAACCGGCGCATCTGCTACTAGCCGGTACAACGTCGATGGATCGTCGATCGGTTTGCCGTTCAGCGCGACGATGACATCACCAGGTCTGAGGCCGGCGACGTACGCCTCCGTATCGCGGAGCATGCGGACGACGACGGCGCCATTGGTGTTGGTTGCCCCGACTTCCTCGGCATACTGCGGCGAGAGGCGATCGACGGTAATGCCGCCGATGGTCCCCCGGCGCACGGCGCCGTACTTCATCAGGTCGTCGACGACGTGACGGGCGAGGTTGCTTGGCACAGCGAAACCGATGCCTTGATAGCCGCCGCTCTGACTGAAGATGCCCGTGTTGATGCCGATGAGCTCGCCGCGGCCGTTGATGAGCGCGCCGCCGGAATTGCCAGGATTGATCGCGGCGTCGGTCTGAATGAAGTCCTCGTAGTCCGCGAACCCGACGTTCGCTCGGCCCGTAGCGCTGATGATGCCGGCCGTCACCGTCTGGCTCAATTGGAAGGGACTGCCAATGGCCAGCACCCATTCTCCGATCTGCAGCTTCGAAGAGTCGCCCCACGGTACGAACGACAGCCCGCGGACGTCAATCTTCACGAGGGCGATGTCGGTGGCAGGGTCGGTGCCCACGATGCGGCCCCTGATCTCGCGCTTGTCAGCCAGGGCGACGGTCACTTCACGCGATCGGTTGTTCTCGCCGACCACGTGGTTGTTGGTCACGACGTACCCGTCGGCCGAGACAATGACCCCCGAACCGAGGCTCAGGGAGCGCCGGTTCTGCGTACCGAACATGTCATCCTGGTCGCCGAAGAAGTAGCGGAAGAACGGGTCGTTGGCAAAGGGTGAGTTCGACGTCCGGACGACCTGTGTCGACGAGATGTTCGCGACCCCTTTGACCGCCACGCCTGCCACCCGCGTGAAGTCCGGACCGCCGGTGATTGGCGCGGGCGACGTGGCTGGCGGCGGCGCCGCTTGTGCCGACGCGGCTGTGGGCGGCCGGACCGGTGCTTGTGTCGACTGGGGTTCGGCGACGGTTCTGCCGAACGATTCCGTGACGTGGTTCATCCGGCCGGTGACAACGAGACCGGCGGTGAATCCGGCGAGCAGGACCAGCAGAGGGAAAAAGAGGCGTCTCACCATACCTCGACGCGTTCACCAGCCGATGCGTGTCACCGTATCAGCGGACGTCGACGCGGCGCGCGCCGCGGCCGCCGGCTTTTGGAATCGTGACCGTCAGCACACCGTCGGCGAAGTCCGCCGTCACGCTTTCGATGTCGATCGGCTCGGGCAGAACGAACGCGCGCGAGAAGCGGCCGTGCCCGCGCTCGACGCGATGGTACTGCTCGCACGGCACCTGTCCGCTCGCCCGTTCGCCGCGGATGACGATGCGGCTCTCCTCAGCGTGGATTTCGATGGCGTCGCGTTGTAGACCAGGGAGTTCGGCGGTGAGGACGAAGGTGGCCGCCGTTTCGTACAGGTCAACCGGCGGCGTCCAGCCAGGTGCGTCGGTGCCAACGAGTTGACCGATCTGATCGTGCAGCGCCAACAAATCGCGCACCGGATCCCAGCGGGTGAAGGCCACGTCGCATCGTAGCATGGTTGCCTGGCCAGCGACCATATGTGCTACGATTGCAAGGATATACAGCCAGCAGGATTCATATGAACTCCGTACAAGCGACCCGCCTGCGCAAGGGCAACCTGATCAAGCTGGGCAACGACCTCTTTCGGCTGCTGGATTTGCATCACCTGACCCCCGGAAACAAGCGGGCCCACATCCAGGCCCGGATGCGGAACATCCGGACGGGAACGCTCGCGGACCACAAGTTCCGGGCGGAGGAAGACGTCGAGCGCGCGACGCTCGATGAGCGTGAGATGCAGTATCTGTACAGCGACGGCGACCACTTTTATTTCATGGACACGGCGACTTACGAGCAGATCCACATTTCGACAGAGGCCATGGGCGACTCGAAGGACTACCTGGTGTCGGACTCCATCATCCGCGTGGAGTTCTACGAGGCGGAGCCGGTCGGCATCGAGTTGCCGCAGACGGTCGATCTGGTCGTCAAGGAAACCGTCCCCGGCATCAAGGGCGCAACGGCGAGCGCACAGGTGAAGCCCGCGACTCTCGAAACCGGTCTGGTCGTCCAGGTGCCGCCGTTCATCAACGAAGGCGACCGTATTCGCATCAACACCGAGACGGGGGAATATCAGTCGAGGGCGTAACGAATATTGAAGATTGAAGATTGAAGATTGATGATTCAGGACTGATGCTTGAGGATTGCGCTTCTGGGGTTCTTTGAGAGCCCTCTCGCGGACCGCCAGGTGTAGGCAATCAAATCTCCAATCTTCAATCTCCAATCTTCAATGAACCCTGGATTCCAGAATGGATGTCGTCCGCAAGGCGCCGCACGGCTGGATTGAAGTCATCACCGGCAGCATGTTCAGCGGCAAGAGCGAAGAGCTCATCCGCCGGCTGCGCCGCGCCCAGATTGCCCGGCAGAAAGTTCAGATTTTCAAGCCGCTCGTCGACAACCGCTACAGTGACGACCACATCGTGTCGCACAGCGAGATGCGGCTGGCGTCCGAGAATGTCAAGGATTCCGCCGAGTTACTGGCTCGTGTGGCGCCCGACACCGACGTCATCGGCATTGACGAGGGGCAGTTCTTCGACCAGCAGTTGCCTGCCGCCTGCACCACCCTGGCCGGCCGCGGCAAGCGTGTGATTGTGGCCGGCCTCGACACCGACTACCTCGGCCGGCCGTTCGAGCCGATGCCGCAGCTGCTGGCGATTGCCGAGTACATCACCAAGACGCTCGCCATCTGTGTTGTGTGCGGCGGCCCGGCCAATCACACTCAGCGACTGGTCGCTAGCGCCGACCGCGTGCTCGTCGGTGCCAGCGGCATGTACGAGGCGCGCTGCCGGCACTGCTTCGATCCATCTCTGGCGCAAGAACCCCAAAAGGCGGCGTTGACGCGACACGGAGAAGAGACGAACTAAAATCGACTCGTGAACCTTCTCGCGAGCGTCCTGCTGGTGCTCGGGGCGGGATTCCTCGTAGCCAATACCCGGCTGTTGCTCGAGTATCTGCGCTTCAGGAAGCGGCGAAAAGCCGCTGTGCTCGTCTGGCCCGGCCCGAAGCCCCCGTACTACGGCACTGGTCTCGCCATCGGCGTCATCCTTGGCGCCATCGTCTTCTACAAGCTGGTGTTCACACACCAGCCGGCGTTCGGCGAGACGATGATGTTCGTCTACTACGGGTACCTCGTCCCGCTCAGCCGCCGCATCGGGCGCGGCTTCTACCAGGACGGCATCTGGCTGGATGCCGGCTTCATCCCCTACAACGAAGTGGGAGGCCTCAGCTGGCGTGAGGGCGAGCACTCAGTCGCGCTCGTCGTGATTTCGCGGCTGAAGAATCTCGCCCGGGTTCTGCCGGTGCCCATCGAACACTACGGCGCCGCCAGGCGCGTGTTACGCGACAAGATCGGCGAACACACCATCCACTTCACGGGGACCGGGCTGGACCTCGGGTCGCGCGACGAGCGGGACGAGGCCTGAAGTCTCAGGTCTTACGTCTTAAGCCGATTCGCTTAAGACTTGAGGCCTAAGACTTAAAAACCTCTGACCTGACCACGTTCCAGCGTCAGTTCTTCAAGAGTGCGGCGAGCAGGCCCAGGCCGCTAGCCGTGGGGTCGCCGAGCCAGTCGGGCGGCGTCAGCCAGACGAACGCCAGGATGGCGATCACCCACAAGTCGTACGGCAGCGTGGTGCGTTCATCGGTCCAGAAGAACGCGCGGTTGAACAGGCCGCGCAGGCCGGCCCGCGTCGGCATCGGCAGACCGTTCAGCGCCAGGTAGGTGTAGTAGATGCGGTTGGCAACGGCCAGGACGGAGAGAACCAGAATCACCCACAGGATGCCGGCCATGCGGTTGGTGAAGGCCCCAATCATGAAGAGCACGATCCGCTCGGGGCGCTCCATGAATCCGACCTTGCACTTCGTCACCAGCGACTCGGCGCGCGCCCTGGCGTAGCTCGTCATGATCGAGAAGATGAGCGTGAGCGCCGCGACGAGCACGTAGTCGCTGCGGCCGAGGCTCGAGTACAGATAGATGAGCCCGACGAGCAACGCGAGGTCGGAGAATCGGTCGAGCGTCGAGTCCCAGAAGGCGCCGAACTGAGATTCCAGCTTCAGCTCGTGCGCGACTTTTCCATCGATGAAATCGAAGATGTTCGCGCAGATCATCACGACGCCCGCCAACACGAAGCGCTGTGCGGCGAGCGCCCAGGCCGCCAGCACGTTGATGATGACACCCACAAGCGTCAGAACGTTGGGATGAATCTTGAGTGCGACGCAGGCGGCGATGATGGCGCGTAGTGGAAACCAACAAATGGCCCCGATGATTCCCGTGAAGGTCATCCGGGGCCGGTCGCCCGGCGACGTGGTCGCGGGCATGGACGGGACAAGAGAGCTCTTAGTATTCACCAGCTATAATGGTGGGTTCAGAAACCCGAACGAAAACGCGTCATAGTACTGTATGGCCATCCGGGAACTCAAGGAGCAGATCGCCCGGCTGCCCGAGCAGCCCGGCGTCTACTTGTACCTCAACGCCGGGGGTGAGACGATATACGTGGGCAAAGCCCGCGCGCTGCGTGACCGCGTCCGCAATTATCTCGGGGCCTACGGCACCAGCCCGAAGACCGACGCGCTGCTCGACGAGATCAGCCGGGTCGAAGTCATCCTGACCGACTCGGTCGTCGAGGCGCTGGCGCTCGAGAACAATCTCATCAAGCAGCGCAGCCCCAAGTACAACATCCTCCTTCGCGACGACAAGAACTATCCGTATCTTCAGCTCACGACCAACGAGACCTTTCCTCGCGTCCTGGTGGCCCGCCGCGTCGAGCGCGACGGCAGCTTTTATGCCGGCCCGTTCATGCCGGCGCGGTTCGCCCGACGGACGATGTCGCTGACGCACCGGTTGTTTGGCATCCGCTCGTGCAATGAGGTCATCACCGGCAAGCGCGACCGCCCCTGCCTCGAGTACGACATCAAGCGCTGCATCGCGCCCTGCGTCGAAACGATCTGCACGCAGGAGGAATATGGGCGCGCGGTGGGCCTTACTCGGTTATTTCTCGAGGGGAAGAACGACGAACTGCTCACAACGCTGCGAGAGCGCATGTCGGAAGCGGCAGACGCCGAGCGATTCGAAGAAGCGGCCCAGGTTCGCGACTCGATTCGGACGATCCAGACGCTACAAGACCGCCAGCAGAAAATGGCCACAACCGAGCTGGGCGGCCATCGCGACGTGTTCGGGTTGAAGCTTGGGCCCGCTGGCGCCGTTGTCCTGGTCTTTCAGGTCCGGCGCGGCCGCGTCGTCGAGCGCATCGAGCTCGGCACCGATACGGCGCCGGCGGGTGCCGACGCCGCGCAGACGCTTTCGGCGGCCATTCAACAGTTCTACCAGGATCGCGACGTGCCGGCCGAGGTCCATGTTCCGCTCGATCCCGACGAACGCGAGGCTCTCGAGAGCTGGCTGACCGAAATTGCGGCGCGCCGCGTCCGCATCGTCGTGCCGCAGCGTGGCGAGAAGCGAAACCTAGTGGAGCTGGCCACCCGCAATGCGGCACTCGCGTACCAGAATCGGTTCAACCAGGCGACGGCCGCGCAGTACGAGGCCCTCGAAACGCTGCGAGTCGTGCTGCAGCTCACGGCCCTGCCGCGGCGAATCGAATGCTTCGACATCTCCACGATCCAGGGGAGCGACACTGTCGCCTCGATGGTCGTCTGCGAGGAGGGACGGATGCGACGGAGCGAGTACCGCAAGTTCCGGATCAAGGCAGCGCTGCTGCCCCGAGCCCCGCTGTTACCGTCAGATCCGAGTTCCGAGCCTCAAGAAGAATCCCCACGGTTCCTGGATGACTTCGCGGCGATGCACCAGGTGGTCGGGCGCCGGTATCGAGCGGTGCTCGAACAGGGAGGACCGTTTCCCGATCTGATCCTGATCGACGGCGGGCGAGGGCAGCTCTCTGCGGCGTATGGCGCGCTCCAGGAACTTGGTCTGGCCAACCTGGTGGCTGTGGGCATCGCGAAGAAAGAGGAGCTGCTCTACGTGCGCCAGCACGCGGATCCGATCGCGCTGGCGACCGACGATCCGGCGCTGCTGCTCCTGCAGCGGATCCGCGATGAAGCGCACCGGTTCGCGGTAACGTTCCATCGCCAGTCGCGGAAAAGACGCGACCTCAGATCGGAGCTCGACGACGTGGTCGGGATCGGTCCACGGCGGCGGCGCACGCTGCTGACGCGATTCGGGAGCCTGGCGGGCGTGCGGCGCGCCTCGCGTGAGGAGCTCGTTGCTGCCGTCGGCCCCAAAGTCGCCGATGCCGTCCTTGCGTTTTTTGCAGCCCGGCCTTAACCTGAGGGCTCCCTTGCCCAGCATCGACGTCGCGCAGATTTTCATCGCGTTCAGCGTCCTGCTGTTTTCGCTCACTGTACACGAGGCCGCCCACGCGTGGGCGGCTGATCGTCTGGGCGACGTGACCGCGCGCCGGCAGGGTCGACTGTCGCTCAATCCCCTCGTGCATGCGGATCCGATCGGGACAGTGCTGTTCCCATTGCTGGCGCTCATGGCGCACGTGCCCCTGATCGGGTGGGCGAAGCCGGTACCGGTCAGGACCAGCGCGCTCGGCCGGCCGCGGCGTGATTACATGCTCGTGGCGGCCGCCGGTCCGGCCAGCAACCTCGCGCTGGCCATCGCTTCCGCGATAGTCCTTGCGGTGATGCCCGTGGCGCCGGTGCGTCTCGGCGAGCCGAACATTTCGGCCCCGCTCGCCGCGCTTCTCAGTCGAGCCGTGCAACTCAACCTGATGCTGACGATTTTCAACCTGCTGCCGATTCCGCCGCTCGACGGCGGGTCTGTTCTCGCCGGCCTGTTGCCGCGCGGGCTGGCGTCCCGCTTCGAACCGTTCCGCCCCTACGGCATGCTGCTGCTGTACGCGATTGTCGCGACCGACGCTTTCTCGTACGTGGTGCTGCCTCCCTACAACTTCCTTCGCTCGTGGCTTCCGTGACCGAATCACAGACTGAGTCTCCTCGAGCACCGATCCCTCGTGGCCAGCGCAAACGCGTCGTGTCGGGCATGAGACCAACCGGCCGGCTGCACCTTGGACACCTCGTGGGCGCGCTGGGCAACTGGGTACCGTTGCAGTCCAAATACGATTGCTTCTACTTCGTCGCCGACTGGCATGCGCTGACGAGCGACTATGCGGACACCTCGGGCATCATTGCGTTTGCCTACGAGAACGTCGCCGACTGGATTGGCGCGGGGCTGGATCCCGAGGCGAGTACGTTTTTCGTGCAGTCACTGGTGCCCGAGCATGCTGAGCTGTACATGCTGCTTTCGATGGTCGTGCCGGTTCCGTGGCTCGAGCGCGTGCCCACCTATAAGGAGCAGCAGGAAAACCTGAAAGACAAGGATCTCTCGTCGATCGGCTTTCTGGGCTACCCGCTGCTGCAAACGGCCGATGTGGCAATGTACGACGCCCGCTTCGTGCCCGTTGGTGAAGACCAGGTTGCCCACCTCGAGCTTGCCCGCGAGGTTGTTCGGCGCTTCAATAACTTCTTCGCTGAGGTGCTCGTCGAGCCTCATCCGCTGCTCACGACCTTCCCCCGGCTCCCCGGGCTCGACGGCGACAAGAAAATGAGTAAGAGTCTCGGCAACACGATCCATCTCTCCGACAGCGCCGATGAAGTGAAGAAGAAAGTGATGCGGATGTACACGGACCCGAATCGCGTGCGCGCCGATATTCCCGGCACAGTCGAGGGCAACCCCGTGTTCGTCTATCACGATGCGTTCAATCCGAACACCTCGGAGGTGGACGACTTGAAGGCACGGTATCGCGCCGGCAAGGTCGGCGACGTCGAGGTCAAGACCAAGCTCGCCAACGCGTTGAACGCGCACCTCGACCCCATCCGCGAACGGCGTGCGGCGGCGCTGGCGCGGCCGGGATACCTGAAAGACGTGCTGTTCGAGGGGTCGCGGCGGGCCCGGGTGATCGCGCAGGAAACGATGTCGCGCACCCGCGATGCAATGAAGATCGCTTACCGGTAGCATGTCGCAATCGCACGAGTTCGAATCGTCGGCCGACGCCCTCCCGATCCGCCTCGATAACTTCGAGGGTCCGCTCGACCTTCTGCTGCACCTCATCAAGAAGAACGAGGTGAACATCCACGACATCCCGATTGCGCTCATCACCGCGCAATACCTCGACACGATCGAGTTGATGCACGAGCTCGATCTCGATGTGGCGGGCGAATTTCTCGTGATGGCGGCGACGCTCATCCACATCAAGTCGCGGACCTTGCTGCCGCGCCCCGAGACCGCGGCCACGGCCGGCGAGGAGGACCAGAGCGATCCCCGCGATGCGCTCGTCCGGCGCCTCCTGGAACATCAGAAGTTCAAGGCCGCGGCCGAGCTCCTGCACGAGCGGGAGCAGGTTCGCGCGGCGCAATGGCTTCGGCCCGATGAACGTGTGGCCGCCATCGCCGGCGAGGAATACGAACCTGAGCTCGAGGTTGACCTGTTCAGTCTGCTGAACGCATTTCAATCCGTAGTGCAGCGGCTCAAGCAACGGCCGAAGATGGTCTTGCCTGCGGAGCAGATTCCGATTGAGGTCCGCATCGAGCAGCTGCTCGAACGGCTGTCGGAGACTGAGGCATGCGGATTTGAGGAGCTGTTTGCGGATGTCCAGGAGCGCAGTGGGCTCATCGTGACGTTTCTGGCGCTGCTCGAGATGATTCGATTGAGGCTGGTCCGGGTGTTTCAGGCGGGCGGTTTCGGGCCGATTCGGGTGTACAAGCGCCCGAGGCCCGCCGATGCTCCACATCCGATCGGCGATCCGGAGGCACATCGTGGCTGATGAGAATGGGCAAGCGGGGCAGATCGGGCAGGAAAGACGGGTAGACCTGGGCGAGGTGGACGGCGCGGCCGAAGAGTCAGTGACGTTGCGCGCGGCCTCGGCCGAGCTCAAGGCCATCGTCGAGGCCTTGATCTTCGCGTCGCCCGAGCCGCTGTCCTTCAAGGCTATCGCCAAGCTCCTCGACACCGAGCCGCGCGAGGAGATCGAAGCGGCGATCGCGGCGCTCAAGGCCGACTACGAGACGCCCGGCGGCCTGCAGCTCGTCGAAGTGGCCGGCGGCTATCAGATTGTCACCCGGCCTGATCTGCACGAATGGGTGCGCCGGCTGTTCCACGAACGCAGCACGCAGAAGCTCTCCGTGCAAGCGCTCGAGACGCTGGCGGTCATCGCGTATCGCCAGCCCGTGACGGCGGCCGAAATCACCGAGATTCGCGGCGTCAACACCGCCGGGGTTCTGAACACGCTGCTCGAGCGTCACCTGGTGAAGATCACCGGGCGCAAGGCCGTCGTCGGGCGGCCCTTCATGTACGCGACGACGCGCGAGTTTCTCATCCGCTTCGGGCTGAATGACATCTCCGACCTTCCGCGGGTTCAGGACATGGTCGAGGCGTTGGGCCTCGAAGCGCCGCTCCTCGTCGAACACACGCCGTCGGACGAGCAGCTGCCGCTGGACGAGCCCGATGCGGCCGAACCCGCAGAAGCCGCGGCATCCGACGATCCGGATCACTTGGTTCACTAGTCAACTGGTGCGTCGCGGCCGCCGACGCCTCGAGCGGCGGAATTGTGCCGCGTCGGCCTCGCGATTTGCAGGGGGCGAAGGCGGCATGACGGCGGCCCTCTTCACGCGCGCGACTTCTTCAGCGGTCAACCGGCGCCACTGACCCGGTTTGAGACGGGCGTCACGGATGGGACCGATGGCGACCCGACGCAAGCGCTCGACCGGATGACCGATCGCCTCGCACATTTTTCTGATCTGCCGGTTGCGTCCTTCACGCAACGTCAGGCGCAGCGTCGCGTGGCCGGCGCGGGAGGGCAGGCGCTCCACCTCCACCGGCGCGGTCCGTTGGCCGTCGATGACGATGCCGCGCGAGAGCCGCGCCACGTCACGATCGTCCGGCATGCCGAGCACGACTGCTTCGTACACGCGCGGCACCTCATGGCTCGGGTGCGTCAGGCTTGCGGCGAGTGCCCCATCGTTGGTGAGCAGCAGCAAGCCTTCTGATTCGAAGTCGAGCCGGCCCACCGGGTAGACGTACTCTCGAACATCGGCGATGAGATCCATCACCGTCGGCCGCCGCTGCGGATCGGAGCGCGTCGTCACGTAGCCGGCCGGCTTGTTCAACAGCAGATACACGCTCTTTTCCGGCAGCTTGATGCGGCGGCCGTCGACGCGGATGTCATCGCTGGCGGGGTCGGCCTTCGAGCCCAGCTCGCGGACCGGCACGCCGTTCACCGTCACGCGACCGTCGAGCATCAGCACCTCTGAGGCACGCCGCGACGCGACGCCGGCCTGCGAGAGGATCTTCTGAAGACGTTCCATCGCTCTAGCGTAGCGAGGGTCCACGGAATCGCGAAATCCGCGTGCTAGACTCGCGTGGCGTGGCCAGCGCATTGATTATCGCGATCGACGGCCCATCTGGTGCCGGCAAGGGAACGATCGCTCGAGCGGTCGCGGCCGCCCTCGGTTATCGCCACGTCGATAGCGGCGCCATGTATCGGGCGGTCGGCTGGAAAGCGTTACGTGCCGGTCTTTCGCTGACCGACGAGGACGCCGTCGCCACCCTGGCCGACCGATCCACGATCGATCTCACCGGCGACGCTGTCGTCATCGATGGTGACGACGTGTCGCGCGCGATCCGGACGCCGGAGATCGATCGGGCGGCCGCCGCCGTGGCCCGGCTCCCGAGGGTCCGCGAGGTGCTCGTCGGGCGCCAGCGTGCCCTGGGCGCCGGGGGCGGCATCGTGATGGAAGGCCGCGACATCGGCACGGTTGTCTTTCCACACGCCGATCTCAAGTTCTATCTCGACGCGTCGGACGAAGAGCGGGCCAGACGCCGCGCCCTGGATCCGGCGCACTCGGGCGCCACGAGCATCGCCGAAGTAGCGTCAGCCCTGCTCGAGCGCGACCAGAGCGATCGCACCCGTCAGGCGTCGCCGCTATACGCCGCGTCGGACGCGATCGTCGTCGACACTACTGGACGGGCCATTTCATTCGTCGTCGACACGGTGTTGAACGCCATCAAGACGCGCCTCGACTAGGTTCGTGGAGGCTACTTGCGGTCCTTGTAGTCCTCGGACGACGCCGGATCCCACTCCCACCGGTGCCGATCTCGCTCGGCAACCTTGTCGCCCGAGCGAAGTTCCTCGTTGTCCTGATACGCAAGACCCATGGCCCGCCCGATGTCGTCGACGATGTCCTGGTCCGGTGTGGGATTGTCGCCGCCCGGCGCTTCGTCGCCGCTGAAGTACGCGCTTTCGGCATCGGCATCGACGTCGCCGCCGGTCAGGCTGCGCATGGCGCCGAGGTTTTCGCGAGCCTCCTCGATTTCAGCCCGTCCAGTGCGTGCGGCGGTTCCGCGACGCTGCATGTCGAGCGAGGACGGGGGCGTCGGCACGATTTCGTCTTCGAGAATCCGACGTTCACGGTTGATGCGGCTGACATGGACGGCGGGATCGGGTCCCTGTGGCCGCCGCCGGCGCTGAGACTTTGCGGCGCGAGTCGGCGCCGCCTTCCTGGCCGCCGGTTTCGGCGGCGTCCGTTTCCGCGCCGGCTTTTTGGCTGACGAGGCCCTGGCGGCTAATTTCCGGGCAGGTTTTTTCGCCGGCCGAGCTTTGCGGCTGGAGGCCCGCTTTACTGGCTTTTTGCCCCGTGTAGAGCGGCTTGCGGCCTTGCGTTTCGCCATCCCCGGGTCCTTTCTCGCCTTGACGTATTGCGATAAGTGTCGTACGCTCTGACGCTTATCGGAAATCAGCGAAAGCGGCAGAGCGGCGGATCCGCCCTCGGCGTCTCGCTGGCTCGTCCGAATTTGCGGGCCGCCGGCACCCGCCACCAAAATCCGGCAATCGAACGGCTTTCGACGGGACGCCCAGGCTCCGCCTGGCGGCCGTCGGAGGACGACAGGAGGACGCGCACGGCATGGCGAACGTAGAAGACGAGCACACTCCCGGTCCGGTCAGGGGCGGAAGGGGGTCGCTCGATCGTGGCGGGCTGATCGCCCGGCCACGGGAAGACGATGAGGCGATCGACCCCGACGAATACGCCCGACTGCTGGATAGTTACGATAGCAGCTTCCGAAACATCGCGGAAGGCGAGGTCGTCAAGGGTACGGTCCTCAAGGTCACGCCGTCGGAAGTGATCGTGGACGTCGGGTACAAGTCCGAAGGCATCATCAGCGTGGACGAGTTCCTCGACGAGCACGGTCAGATTACCGTCGAAGCCGGGGACATCGTCGACGTCCTGCTCGAACGAACCGAGGATCGTGAAGGCTACGTCGTCCTCTCGCGCGAAAAAGCCGAGAAGATGAAGATTTGGGACGAGGTCGAGAAGGCCTACGCCGAGCGGAAGGTCGTCATCGGCCGCGTCATCGAGCGCATCAAGGGCGGGCTCGCCGTGGATATCGGGGTCCGCGCGTTCCTGCCCGGCTCGCAGATCGACGTCCGGCCGGTCCGCAACCTCGACGCATTGCGCGGTCAGGAGCTGCGCATGCGGGTCATCAAGGTCAACAAGAAGCGCGGCAACATCGTCCTGTCGCGCAAGGCCCTCCTGGAAGAAGAGAACGCCGAGAAGAAAAAGCACACGCTCGAAACGCTCGCCGAAGGCAAGGTGCTTCGCGGCGTCGTGAAGAACATCACCGACTACGGTGCGTTCATCGACCTCGGCGGTATCGATGGCCTGCTCCACATCACCGACATGTCATGGGGCAGGGTGGGGCATCCCTCTGAGCTCTTCAAGGTCAACGACGAAATCGACGTCGTCGTCCTCAAGTACGACCCCGCCACCGAGCGGGTGTCGCTCGGCCATAAGCAGCTCATAACCGATCCGTGGGCGAACGTGATGGATCGGTATCCGGTCGGGGCCAGAGTCGGCGGCAAGGTGGTCAGCCTCACGGACTACGGCGCCTTCGTCGAGCTCGAATCGGGCGTCGAGGGTCTCATCCACGTCTCCGAGATGTCGTGGAGCAAGCGGGTCAAGCATCCGTCGAAGATTCTGAACGTCGGCGACACCGTCGATGCGATGGTCCTCGGTGTCGATCCCACCGCGCGGCGTATCTCGCTCGGATTGAAGCAGGTCGAGAGCAACCCCTGGCACGATCTGGCCGACAAGTATCCGGTCGGCTCGCGCATCCAGGGCAAGGTGCGCAACCTGACCGAATTCGGCGCCTTCGTCGAAGTCGAGGACGACATCGACGGGCTCATTCACATCTCGGACATGTCGTGGAGCAAGCGCGTCAAGCACCCCTCCGAAATCCTCAAGAAGGGTGACGTCGTCGACGCAATGGTCCTGAACATCGACGCCGAGAACCAGCGGCTGTCGCTCGGACTGAAGCAGCTCGCCACCGACATCTGGGACGACTTCTTTACTCGTCACCACGTCGGCGACACGATCGAGGGCAAAGTCGTCCGCATGACCAATTTCGGTGCGTTCGTCGAGCTCGACGAAGGCATCGAGGGCCTCATCCACGTGTCTGAGTTCGACGATGCGCGGTATGGAGGGAAAGGCGCCGAGGAGAAGATCGAGCTGAAGGTGGGTGAGACCTACCCGATGAAGATCATCAAGCTGACCCCGGAAGAGCGAAAGATTGGTCTCTCGATCCGGGCACTGAAGTCGGACGAGTTCCGCGCCGATTGGGACGCGTATCAGGAGAGCGCCGGCGACGGGTCGGCGACGCTCGGCGACCACTTCCGGAATCGCAGCTGAAGGCGCTCCGGCCAGCGGTTCACGCCGGAGCGCGATCTCCGGCCGTGAGCCCTGGGCCGTGAGCCATGAGCCCTGACATGGCAATACCGACGACCACTGGCGGCAGCATGACCAAGGCGGAGCTCGTCGAGGAGGTCTCGCGAGTCTCTGATCTCACCAAGAAGCACTCCGAAGTCATCGTCGACACCGTGTTCAAGAGCATCATCGACGCGCTCCATCGCGGCGAGAAGATCGAATTGCGCGGCTTCGGCAGCTTCCGGCTGCGCAAGCGGGAGCCGCGAAAGGGACGGAATCCCAAGACCGGCGACAAAGTGGACGTGCCGCCGAAGAAAGTGCCGTACTTCAAGCCTGGCAAGGAACTGAAGGAGCTGATCAACCGCGAACCCGATCTCGAGCCCAGCGGTGAGAGCAGCCCGCCGCCGGATGCGCTCGCCATCTAGGCGTGGATCGCCTCTGGTCGCCGTGGAGGCTCGCGTACGTGACCGGCGCGTCCGGTGACAAGGCTTCGGACTGTGTGTTCTGCGACGCAGCGTCACGGGACCGCGACGACCTCGTCCTGCTGCGTGGTCCCTCCGCATACGTCATCCTCAATCTCTATCCGTATAACAACGGCCACCTGATGATCGTGCCCAATCGGCACGTCGCCAGCCTGTCGGCGCTGACTGACGCCGAGGCCCTGGAGATGATGCGCCTCACGCAGGACGCGGAGCGGGCGCTCACCGAGGCCTACCAGCCGCAGGGCATCAACGTGGGAGTCAACCTGGGTCGCGCCGCCGGCGCCGGCATCATCAATCACGTGCACGTTCACCTGGTGCCGCGCTGGAGCGGCGATACCAACTTCATGTCGGTCATCGGGGAAGTACGGGTGCTGCCCGAGGATCTCGGCACGACAGCGGCCCGACTGCGACCCCTGTTCGAACAGTTGGCCGGCGCGCGCATGTGAGCGGTTCGTCATGCATCTCGAGCTGACACCGGCACAAATCGAGTATCGAGCGACGGTCGAACAGTTCGCGAGGGATGAGGTGGCGCCGCGCGCGGCGGCGATCGACGAAAGCGGGTCGTTCCCGCTCGACGTCATCCGCGCCGCCGCGAAACGCGGACTTCTGGGCGTCACGATCCCAAAGACGTGGGGCGGCCTGGGGCGCGACTACGTCAGTTACGCATTGGCCATAGAGGCGATCGCACGGGCGAGCGCGACGGTGGCGGTTGTGCTGTCGGTGTCGAACTCGCTCGTCGCGGAGCTCATCGCCCATGTCGGGCGCGCAAAACAGCGCGACACCTGGTTGCGGCGGCTGGCTGCAGGCGACGCGGTGGGCGCGTTCGCCCTGTCGGAGCCGGATGCCGGTACCGACGCCGCCAATCAGCAGACCCGGGCCACGAAGACGGCAGGCGGATACCGCGTCATCGGCAGGAAGGTGTGGGTCGCCAACGCCGAGGCGGCGTCGGTCGCGATCGTGTTCGCCTGCACACGTCCCGGTCTTCGCGGCCAGGGCGTGACGGCGTTCCTCGTCCCGATGGACACGCGCGGCATTACGCGCACGGCCCGCGCCGATTCGCTGGGCGTTCGCGGTCTCGGTTGCATGGACCTCGACTTCGACGTCGAAGTGGGCGACGATGACGTACTGGGGAGCGTGGATCAGGGGTTCCGGCTGGCGATGTGGGCGCTGCAGGGCGGGCGCGTCGCGATCGCCGCTCAGGCCCTTGGCATCGGCGAAGCCGCGATCGCCGAGGCGATCGCCTACGCAAAAGCGCGGCACGCGTTTGGACAGCCGATCGGGAACTACCAGGCGATTCAATGGATGCTGGCCGATCGCGCCACGGAACTGGAAGCTGCCCGCTTATTGACGTGGAAGGCCGCGGCGGCGAAGGATCAGCAGGAGCGCTGCGCGCTGGAAACGTCGATGGCCAAGCTCGCCGCCTCTGAAGCGGCGCACAAGGCCGCGGACCGGGCGATGCAGATTCTCGCGTCAGCTGGGTATCGGCGCGGCTCGGTCGTCGAGCGGTTATTTCGTGACGTCAGGGCGACGGAGATTTATCAGGGAACGTCGGAGGCGCAAAGGCTCATCATTGCCGGGGCGCTGCTTGGGGGGAGTTAGGCAGGGGAGGATGTGATGAAGCGATTCGTTGCTGCGGCACTCGTGACAATCGGCGGGCTCGCGATGTCGTCGGCCGCGGGCGCTCAGACGGCGATCGGTGACGTGCCGACGTTCACGAGAGACGTCGCCCCTATCTTCTTCAAGAACTGTACGTCGTGCCACCGGCCTGGTGAAATCGCCCCGATGTCGCTGCTCACGTACAAGGATGCGAGACCGTACGCACGCTCGATCGCGACGCAGGTATCCAAGGGCGCGATGCCACCGTGGCATGCCGATCCGGCGCATGGACGGTTTCTGAACGATCGGCGATTGAGCGCCTCTGACAAGGACACGATTCTGCGGTGGGTGCAGGCCGGCGCGCCCGAGGGTCAGGCGGCCGAGATGCCGCCGCAGCCCGTCTATCCGGACGGCTGGCAGATCGGCCGGCCCGATGTCGTCTTCGCGATCCCGGAAGAGTATCCGGTTCCAGCAAGCGGCACGATTGATTACAAATACTTCGAGGTTCCGACCAACTTCACCGAAGACCGCTGGGTGCAGGCGTTTCAGGTACGCCCCGGGACGCCGAGCGTCGTCCACCACGTGATCGTGTACGCGCGGCCGCCGAAGCGTTCGCAGCCACCCCCATCCGATGACACCGCCGGCCAGGGCAGTCAGGCGCCGCCGCCGCGTCGCGAAGGTCCGTTCTCGTTCGCGCCGAACATGGACGAGCCCGAATCGGTGAAGGCGGCCGCCGCACGGCAGGAGACTCCGAATGACCGCCCCGCACCCGAAGCCGGTCTCGGCGGATTTGTGGGCGGCTTCGCCCCCGGGCAGGGCGTACGCGTCTTTCAGTCTGGGAGCGCGCTGAAGATTCCGGCTGGCTCCACGCTTATCTTCCAGATGCACTACACGGCGAACGGCAAAGAGTCTACTGATCGCTCGCTCATCGGATTCGTGTTCGCCAAGGAAGCGCCCAAGCAGGAAGCCATCACCGCCGCGCTCGTCAACGCCAACTTCACGCTGCCGGCCGGCGCCGCGAACACGCGCGTCGACGCCGAGATGAAGTTGAATCGCGACGTCACTTTGTGGAGCCTCTTGCCCCATACGCACGTGCGCGGCCGACGCTGGGAGATTCAGGTGACCTATCCCGACGGCCGCAGCGATATCGTACTGTCGGTACCGCAGTACGACTTCAACTGGCAGACCGACTACATCTTCAAGGAGCCGCTGAAGCTGCCGAAAGGGACGGTTGTCCGATCGTCGGCGTGGTACGACAACTCGGCGGCCAACCGATCCAACCCCGACCCGTCGATTGACGTGCACTGGGGCGAGCAGACGTGGGAGGAGATGCAGTTCACAGCGTTCACGTTCACGCTGGACCCGCAGCGGCCCGCCACCTCCGGCGCGCAGCAGTAAGGGACGGCGGCGGCCCGTGTCTCTCGTGCCCCTGGCCCGGGCACTGTCGCAGCTGGCTGTGGCGTCGCGCGGTCGCGCGGTGACGCTCATTCGCGAGGGACGCGTACGAGTCGATGGCCGGGTTATCCGTGATCCGATGTTCGCGGTGCCGGTGACCCGCGCCAGAATCGACGTCGACGGCCAGCCGTGCAAACGGCCGGCGTGGCGCAGCATCCTCTTTCACAAGCCGCGCGGCGTCGTCACGACGACGCGCGACCCCGAGGGGCGGAAGACGGTCTTTGACGTGCTCGGGGCTGCTGGAATCGGGCTGCGCGCGGTCGGCCGACTCGATCTGGCCAGCACCGGTCTACTGCTGCTGACCAACGACACGCATCTCGCGGACTGGTTGACCGACCCGGCGAACGCCATCCCCCGGTTGTACGTCATCACCGTCCGCGGACGGGTTTTCGACACAGACGTACCGCAGATGACCGTCGGCATCGCGGACGACCGCGGGCGCGCGTCGGCCTCCGCCGTGACGATTCTGAAAGCGTCGAATCGGGAGACGCATCTCGCTGTGGAGTTGCGCCAGGGACGGAACCGCGAAGTGAGACGGCTGTTTGCGGCCTTCGACCACGAGGTGACGCGGCTCAAGCGCGTGGCGTTTGGCGGTCTCGAGTTGGGCGAAATTCCGCCAGGCACCTGGCGCGAGCTGAAGCCCGACGATTTCCGCCAGGCTTTCGGACCTGATGTACCGCTAGCCGAGCAGCGTCGGCGTCCCGAGCGATAGCCGGAACGCCGACGCCAGACGGTCTGACCCAACGACCCTCAGCGGCTCTTGCGAAGCTGCTCTTCGGCCTTCTGCCGGCGTTTGTTCTCGTCCTCCGCCGTATCGCCAATCTCGCTGGTCTCACCGCCCGTCTCGAGGCCGAGCACGTCGCCAGGCTGAGCGCGGCCGGCGTAATGTGGGCTGGGGTCGGGACTGACCGTCCGCCGATCGACGGGTCGCCTCAGATCGGCAACCGTCGGATACCAATCCGGGTAGCTGAACTCGGGCCGGCTCCAGGCCGCGTCGAACGGCTCATTGACGCTGTAGGTCTCACGCCCTCCGGTCACTGCAAGCGACGTCCGGTTGTTGAAGTCGCGGATGCCGTCCTCTGACAGCTTGCCGAACTCGTCCTTATCGAAACCCGGGAACGCATCGATACGGTCTCGAGCCAGATCGGTGACGAGCGCCTCGCGCCCGGCGTCGAACCGCGCTTGCCCAATCGGCAGCAGGAATTCCTTCGACTTGAACCAGCCACCGGCGTCGACCACCACGTAGTAGGGTCGGGCGTCGGTCGTATCGACGATGAATCCGTCGACGTCGCCCAGGTGCTCGCCAGTCGGGCTTTCGACGTTCAGGCCATCGAAGTCAATCTGTTCGTCTTTCATGTCGCCGGCATCGACGTACTTGAGCCACGGTTGGGGATGATTCACAGGCGCCTCCAGTTCGCGCATTGCGCGCAGTTACGGCGGCTGGAGCAAGAATCGAGCCCCTGAGCAGTATGATCGGGTGATGCAGCAGTCCTTCGTGCCGGCGCCTGACGCGCTGGCCAGTACGACACCCCGCGAGCGCGCAGACATCGACGAACGCTATAAGTGGGATCTGCGGAGCATTTTCAAGGACTGGCCAGCCTGGCAAGCCGCCTATGACGAGCTTGAAAAGAAGGTCGTCGCGTTCGCGGCCCTGCAGGGAACGCTCAACCGTGGAGGCCAGTCGCTGCTGGCGGCGTTGCGCCTGCGCGACGAGATTGGGCAACTCGAATACAAGGTGTGGTATTTCGCGTCGCTCTGGTACGACCAGGATCAGCGCGATAACCAGATCAATGCAAAGCGGCAGCAGGTCCAGATTTTGTTTGCGAAGGCCGCACAGGCCTCAGCTTGGTTCGATCCGGAACTGCTGGCCATTCCGCTCGCGACGGTACAAAGTTGGCTGACGGCGAACGACGAGCTGGCCGTCTATCGATTTGCCCTCGAAGATCTGTACCGCCAGCAGGAGCACGTGCTCGACGATAAAGGCGAGCATCTGCTGTCGCTCTCCAGCCGCTTCTCAACAGCGCCGAACGACGCGTATGCGGCGTTGTCGACCGCCGATATCAAGCATCCGACCATTACGCTCGCGAATGGCAGCGAAACAACCCTGACCTACGGCCAGTACCGGGCCATCCTGGCCACCAACCGCAATCAGGCTGATCGCGAGGCGGCCTTCAAGGCCTTCCATCGTACGTTCCGAGCGTCACTGAATACGTACGCATCGCTGTACAACGGGGTTCTGCAGCGCGACTGGTTCTATTCACAGGCGCGCGGCTACACCTCGTCGCTGGAGGCGGCGCTGCACGGCAACAACATTCCCCCCTCGGTCGTGGAGAATCTCATCGCCGAAGCCAAGGCCGGCACCGAACCGTTGCGGCGGTATCACCGGCTGCGCAAGAAGGCGCTGGGTCTCGAAACCTATCACTCCTACGATGCGACCATCCCGATCGTGGATTTCGAGCGGACCTATCCGTACGAAGACGCAGTGGGCTGGCTGCCCGAGTCGGTGGCGCCGCTCGGGACCACCTATCAGGAGCAGATGCGGAACGTCCTGCACGGGCAGTGCATCGACGTCTACGAGAACCCGGGGAAGCGCAGCGGAGCGTATTCCGCTCCCGTGTACGGCGCTCAGCCCTACATGCTGTTGAACTACAACGACACCCTGGACGCCGTGTTCACGCTGGCTCACGAGATGGGCCATTCGATGCACACGGTGCTGTCGCATGCGCACCAGCCGTTCGTCTACGCGGGGTACACAATCTTCGTCGCTGAAGTGCCGTCCACGCTGAGCGAGGCACTATTTCTCGAATATATGCTCGCCCACACAACCGACGAGCGCGCGCGCAGCGTCCTGCTGCAGCATGCCATCGACGGCATCGTGTCGACCTTCTACACGCAAGTCATGTTCGCCGACTATGAGCTCCAGGCCCATCGCCTGGTCGAGGCCGGCAAGCCGATCACGGCCGATGTCCTGAGCGACATCTACCTAGAGCTGCTGAAGGCCTATCACGGCGATGCCCTTGACTACGACGACGAGTCGCGGGTCACATGGGCGCGCATTCCGCACTTCTACAGCACGCCGTACTACGTCTATCAGTACGCCACATGCTTCGCCTCGAGCGCCCAACTGATGACGCAGATCGGGCAAGGTCCGGGTGATGCGCGGAGGGCCGCGGTCGAGCGGTACCTGACGCTGCTCAGGTCCGGTGGCAGCGACCACCCGATGTCACTGCTCCAGCGCGCCGGCGTCGATCTCAGCCGGCCAGAGGCGGTTCGGGCGGTGGTCGCCGAGCTCGACACTCTGGTGTCAAAACTCGAAGAAAACCTCAATGGACATTGAGATTGCCGCGACGAGGCCCGCCGCCGTGGTCGCATGATCCACCTCGTCGCCCTGCTCGGCGTGCTCAGCATCTCGTTCTCGGCGGTGTTCATCCGGCTCGCGAATGTCTCGCCGGTGACCGCAGTGTTCTATCGCGCGGTGTATGCGGTTCCAGCACTGACCACCCTGTGGCTCGCGTCGCGCACTCGCGATGATCGGCCGTCGCGTGCGCGCGTCCTGGCGTTCGTGAGCGGCCTGCTGCTTGCCGCGGATCTGGCCGCATGGCACGAGTCCATCGCCCTCGTCGGCGCTGGATTGGGAACGGTGATCGCGAACGTGCAAGTCGTCTTCGTCGCCGCGCTCGCGTGGGGCCTCTACGGCGAGCGTCCGACGACACGGACCTGGCTGCTGCTCACGGGCGTCCTCGCCGGCATCGCGCTGACCTCGGGCCTCGCACGTCACGATGCGTATGGTGAAGCGCCGGTTGCCGGCGTCTTCTTCGGCGTGTTCGCGGGCGCCTGTTACGCCGTCTTTCTGCTCATGTTCCGCCGTGCGAATCAGGAGAAGGGACCCCGGTCCGGCCCACTGCTCGACTCCACCGTCGGCATGGCGATCGGGGCGTTGCTGACCACGCCGCTCGATCCGCGATTCTCGTTCGCGCCAACGTGGCCGGGCCACATGTGGCTGATGCTCCTCGCCATCGTGGCGCAGGTCGTCGGCTGGCTGCTCATCGGCGCGGCGCTGGCCGAGCTACCGTCGCTGGAGACATCGATCCTGCTGCTGGTGCAACCCGTATTCGCGCTGATCTGGGGACGGCTCATCTTCGACGAGCGTCTGTCCGCGCTGCAGTGGCTTGGTACTGCGCTGGTTCTCGTCGGCGTCGCGACGATCTCGATGAGTGGAGGAAAGCGAGAGCCGGCCGACGAGAAACGCAGCCTGAGATGCCGGCCTTACCCGTTACCTGACAAGCGGTGAGCGGCGGCCACTTCCGCGGCTGCACGCCGGCCGCTTTCGACCGCACCGTTCATGTATCCCTGCCACTGGAGGCTGGTGTGCTCGCCGGCAAAGAACAGCCGTCCGGCAGGTTGGGCCAGCCAACCGCGCAGAGCAGGATCGAACGCCGGATCGAAGAAGGCATAACCGCCCCTCGCGAAGGGGTCGGTCTCCCACGATGCGTGATGAGCGGCGAGCAGCTGGGCTCGATTTGACCCCAGCCATTCGAGCTGCCGCGCGAGCGCGGCGCTGCCTTCACGCTCCACGAGCGCGCTCGTCGAATCGCTGGCCGAGCCGCCGGCGAGCAGCGCCAGAATCGCCGCTTTGCCACGTTGTTCTTCGTTGGCGTCCCAGGCTGCACCGAAGGAGAGGGGCGACCCGAAGGCCCTTGGTTTGCCCGGCACTCGCCAGAACCGGCTGGAGAACTGCAGCAGGCTCTTGGTCGCCCGCCCGTATTGGAGCGTGGTGATGGCGGCGTGTTGCTGCGTCGGCAATGGCGGCGTAATCGGTATTCGCCGCAGCACCGACGCCGGAAGCGTGCACACGAGATAGTCGCACGCGATCTGTTGCGTCTGGCGCCGATGTCTCACGCTCGCCCGCACGGTTTTTCCGCGGTGCGACACGGCGGCGAGCTCCGTTCCAAGCTTCAACCGCGTGCCGAGGTCGGCGGCGAGCGCCGTCGCGATTCGATCGTTGCCGCCCTCGACCCTGTACTGGCGCGGGATGCCAGGCGTCCCGTTGCAGGCGTATTGATCGACGAGCGCCAGCAGCGAGAGCTCGTCTGGATCAGCGAGAAAGAACCCCCGCATGGCGAGAGCCGTCGTTCGAAGATCAGCGTCGGCCTGGACGTCGTCGAGCCACTGGCTGACCGATCGCCGGGCAATGTCCGCCGCAATCGGCGAGTTCCCGCGCTGCTCGGTCAGGCGGTACTGGCGGGTGAGCTCGGTCAAGGCCTCCGCCAGGCGTTCCCAACCCGTCAGCGCGTTCCTCGCGCTCAGGCGGATGCGCCCTTTCTCGTCCATCCGGGCGGTGGACCACCCATGCCGGAGAATCGGCCTCAACTTCAATCCGAGCGATGCGACGAGGTTGCGCAGTTCCTCGTGCTCCTCGTCGATCATGTCGCCGCCGCTCTCGCCGTGCTGTCCTTCGGCAAACCTGTCGCGGATCGTGTGCACGCGGCCGCCGACCCGGTCTCTCGCCTCGATGACGGTGACGTCAGCGCCCATCGCGCTCAGTTCGCGAGCCGCCACGAGCCCCGCCAATCCGGCGCCGGCGACGAGCACTGAGATCCCTTGGAGCGCCACGGCAGTTCCTGGGCAGTTGTCGCGGAGGTCAGAGCTGCACCAGGGTGTAGCCCCTGGCGCGCAGCATGGCCAGCAGTCCGTCGGGTCCGATGAGGTGCGCGGCGCCGACGACGACAAAGGCCGGCTTGGCGCGCGTGAAGAGCTCTTGAATGCGAGGCAGCCAGTTCTGGTTACGCTCGACGATCAGACGGCGATACATGACCGGATCGGACTTCACATCCTGAAGCACGATTTTCTCGATCGTGGCGACGTCACCCGCGCGCCAGGCATTGGCCATCGTGTTGACGGCGGCTTTCTCGGTCTCGAGCTCCTTCAGCGATTGCTGGAGGAGCCGGTCCTGATCGGGCATCGACATCTCGTCGAAGCGGGAGATTTGGAAGGCGACCGTTTCCAGCCCCTGCACGACCTTGCCTTCGGCCGTGGCGCGATCGTAGAAGTGCTTGTCCAATCCGAGATCCGGCTCGAATCCCGCCTTCTGCCACTCCATCCCCAGCAGCATGAGCGCGAGCGCCCACGGCTTGAAGCGCTTCAACGGCTCGACGGGCAGGCCCAATGAGTTCGCGCGCGCGCTGACCAAATCGAAGGTCGCCTTCGAGACGACCCCGTCGAGCGACTGACCCGATGGCAGCATGCCGCGCGTCAGCATGGCGAGCTGCGATTCCGGCGCCAGCATCTCGCCGAGATCCAGCTCTTCGACCAGCAGGTCTGATTCCTTGAACGCCTGATCGAGAGCGGCGCTCAACGGATAGTAGTCCTTCGTCAGCATGTGGACGGAACCGACGAGATAGACCGTGCCTTGCGTCCCGGACGCTCTCCAGATGAAGTTGCGGGTCTGCGCGGCCACGTGGGCGGCCGGCACCGACACGGCGACCAGGCACGCACACGCGAGAGCGGCAGCGCGGTGCCGAAGGTGAAGCAGGCGGAGGGCGGACGCGGCGCTCACGGGTTCGATGCTACGATACTCCAGACCATGCGTACAGGGCGGAGTTGGGCGACGACTTTCGCTCGATTTCAGGCCGGCCGGACACCTATTCTCGGCCCGATTGCCATCCGGGTCGCCGACTGGTCGAGGCCGCAACGCGGCGAAGCGCCGATGTTCGAAAGCGCCTGGCTGGAGCGCCTGAGCATCGCCCATCCGGCCGTACCCTTCGCCGTCTATGCGCCGGCCGGCGTCTGGTTCGCATGGCGCGCCCTGGCGTCGGGCAGCACGCCAGCGCGCGTGGCCGGCGGCTACCTCGCCGGTTTGTTCATCTGGTCGCTGCTCGAGTACGTCGCGCATCGCGCCTCGTTCCACCACGCGCCGAGCTCACGGCTCCAACTCGCGTTCGGATATTTGATGCACGGCGTGCATCACGCCTACCCGGACGACTCGCGTCGCTGGGTGATGCCGCTCGGGGTGACCGTCCCCATCGCGACCGTGCTGTATCTTCTGGTTGGGCGGCTGGCCCCGGCGGCCTTCGCCGGCTTCCTTCACGGTTACCTCACCTACGACCTGCTGCATTACTTCATCCACCGAGGGCGCCTGCCGACGCCGCTCGGGCGATTCCTCCGGCAGTACCACATGACCCACCATTACGCGACGCCCGACCGGCACTTCGGGGTCTCATCGCCCCTCTGGGACGTGATGTTCCGCACCAGGTAACTCCGCGTTGCCGTCCTCGAGCGGGCTCGCCTACAAGGCGTACGAGATCGAAGAACTCGTCGACATCTATTTCTATCGGCGGCTCGGCTACGTCGTCGCCATTGGCGCGCGTCTGGCGCGACTGTCTCCAAACGCCGTCTCGGTGCTCGCCGGCGTGATTGGCACAACTGGCGGTGGACTCATCGCTTGGCCGCATCTCGCGTGGATCGGCGTCGGGCTCCTCGTTGTGTACGGCATTGTCGATTCGGCCGATGGTCAGCTCGCCCGGATGACCGGGCAGACCTCTGACCTTGGCCGGGTGCTCGACGGCGTATCGGGCTATGTGACCCACATCGCCATCTACGTCGCAATTGTCACTGTGATCTACCGCACGACCGGCCGTTGGAGCCTGGTTGGTCTGGCGTTCGTGTCGGGCGCATTCACCGCCATCCATGCGCAGCTGTACGACTACCACCGCACGGCGTACGCGGCGTTTGTCGTTCAAGGCCGCGTGCCGCGCGAGCTGGTGTCGACTACGGCGAGCGGCGGCCTGGCACGAGTCGCTGCGGCGTATACGGCAGTCCAGCGGCGTCTGCTCGGTCTTCATGCGTCCGTCGAAGCGCTGCTGGCTGGTCGCGCGGTTGACGGACGGATTACGGACGCCGATCGGCAGCGCTATCGCGACTTCTTCTACGGCCCGGTGTGCGGCTGGAACCTGATGGGCGACAACGTGCGCCGCTACGCTGTGGCCGCCTGCGTGCTGCTCGGCCATCTGGAGTGGTTCATCCTCTTCACGCTGGGGCCGATGAACCTGGCACTGGCAGTGCTGTGGGCGGTGCAGCGGCGGGCTGACCGAGCGTTTCTCGCAGCGTTCGGTCCAGGGTCCGGCCGTATGCCGCCAGGGTGACGACGACGACCGCGAGCCCGGCGCCAATGGCGGCCGGGATCGCCGCGCGCTGAGCCGTGACCAGCGACAGCAGAAAGAACCCACACGAGAAAGCCTCGCGGCGAAACAGCACGAAGATCGCGGCCGCAGCCTGAAGCGGCCGGGCACCCGTCTCCGCGGCGGCTTTGAACATCGCGATTTCAATCGGCTTGGTCGGCACGAAGAACTGATCGGCCCGTCGTGCGCGCCGAACGAGCGTCATGGCCCACAGCAGGGCGGCTGGCGTGCCGACGATCACACCTATCGCCAAGAGCAGGCCGCCCGGCCCGATGCCCTGCCGCCACCATCCGATGAGGACGCCAATCAGGCCCGAGAGGTGCGTCAATTGATCGACGCCGGTATCGAGCTGCTCGCCAAATCGCGATTCGGTCAACGTCAGTCGTGCCACCTCTCCGTCGACGCCGTCGGCAATCGACGCGAACCAGAACAGGAATCCGCCGGCAATCATTGTCACGTGCGTCGTCTGCGCCATGAGGTAGGCGGCGACGAGGCCCAACGCGAAGGTCAGCATGGTCGCGACGTTGGCCGAGATGCCCAGTGTCATGCAGGCATACGACAGCACGCGACTCACCTTGCGGTGAACGTGACGAGACAACCAGCCATCTCCTGGTTTGCCCGAGGCCTTGAGCAGCCGCCAGGCGGCGACCCGCCTCAGTGCCGGCGTCGAGACGTCGAACGCCGCGGCCTGTCCGACCACTGACTGGCGCATCTTCAGCTCGCGACCGACGCCGCGCCACTCGATGGGTGGATGCGTGTCATGCCACACCACGCGGCAGGACTCGTTCGGCGCGAGGGCCGGCAGCTGGCGGAAGAGATCGGGAGTGATCGCCGCTTGGGCCGGGATCCAGAGCGTCGGCAGGCGAGCGGTGGAGCCGTCACGGCGGACGACGGCACCATGTCGACGGGCGACGCGACGATTGCGCTCGGCGGCGGCGAGACCGAGGAACCGTGGTGACGGCTCCTGCGAAACGATCAGGAAAGAAGGTACGATGAAAGCCCTCGCATGTCCGTGAGTGTCACACATCGCGATCGCGACACGCAAC
>JBKPSC010000100.1:0-11119 GCA_046734915.1 Acidobacteriota bacterium
GCGATCGCGTCCCCAGTCGAAGTGCTCATCGTCCGTCACCCGTGCCGTGAGCTTCACACCGAGGCGCTGGGCCTGCTCGCGGGCCAGTTCGACGGCGCGCTCGGCGGGATCAAAACCGGTCACCGTCCAGCCCTGCTGCGCCAGGTAGATCGCGTTCCGGCCCTGGCCCATGCCAACGTCGAGCGCGAAGCCAGGCATGCGGCTCTTTGCAATCTGCACCAGAAACGCATTCGGCTGGGTGTTGAAGGTCGGCTTCGGATTCGTGAGAATCCGATTCCAGCGCTCGACCTCGAGGCGCTTCCCTTCTTCCTGAATTACACGAATCTGTCGATCGATCTCGACGTCCGCCAGCCCGCGCGATCGCAGCTCGTCGCGATATAGGGTCAGAATGTCAGGCGCTCCGGCGTTGGGTCCGGCCGGTTGCGTCGCGCCGGCGGGCCGGCGGCCGGCCCACTCCCGGAACTGCTCGTAGACCTGCTGATCGGGCGCCTGGGGCTGAGCGGAGGCAACGGCGCTCGCGACGACCAACACTGTCAAGGCCGCGCCAAGTCGATTCATGACCGCCTCCGCCCTGCGCTAGCGTCCGCCTAATTTGTCGAGATCGGCCTGCCGTCAGCCGTGACTCGCAAGGTGAATTCGTCGCGTCCCGTTCGTGGACCTTTGCCCGTGTCATGGATCGTGAACCCGTTGACGAGCACAATCCAGTTGCCGGCCGCGGGGTTGGGCACGACCACCCGCTCCGGACTGCTTAAGGTGGCACCGGGAGGCACGCCGGTCGCGTCCAAGAACAACGTGCCGTCCGGCCGGATGACGAACATATCAAGGTCGTTGGTTGGATAGCGGCCCCAGTTCTGCTGCCAGAAAAGCTCGAAAACGGCCTGCGACACGCCGGCGGGGATGTTGACGAACACTGGAATGAGATCGTCCTGTTCGATCGGACCCGTCGCCGTGGCAGGCCCGAGACGGTTGCGCTCCCGTTCGATCACGACGCGCCCCGAGATGACGCCGCCGTTGGTCCAGTCGCCCTGCAGCGCCAGCCTGAACAGTCCGGTCTGCGGGTTGTCGATGACGAACGTCGTGTCGCCGGGGACGAACGCACCCTGAGAGGTCGCCGGAACGTTGATACGGTGGACCGCCACCGATGTCGGCGCATCGAGGCCCATGACGAAGAAATCATCGCCGAAGAGTGTGTTCTGCGGGCCCTCCGGCACGACGTCGGTAATGCGGATCGTCAGCCGATCGGTGCGCGCGTCGGATGGGATGAAGAACTGCTGCACCTGCCCCGGCCTCAGTCGCTTCACGACCTGTGAAAACTGGTCGTCCTTGAACTGCACGATCGACAGGCCGGCCTTCTTGACGTTGCGAATGACGCTTCGGCCGCCGGCACCCACTTCGTCCGGATCATCGTCGTGCCGATCGCCGCGCTCGCGTTCGCGGCAGCCCTGCACCCCCACGTCATCGGCCTCGTCATCGCAGTCGTCGTGCGTGCCTGGCAGCGCCGAGTTCAGCAGCGCCAGCGAGGCCGGCACGTCGAGGAAGCCCGCGCCCTGATCGAATGGCGACGACCAGTCGCCGAGAACGCGTTTGTCGGCGCCGCGAATCAGCGCCTTTCGGACCTTTTCAGCGCGGGCGGCCGGCACGGCACCGCGAAGCAGCGCCGCCGCACCGGCTACGGTCGGTGTGGAGAACGACGTTCCGGACACGAACAGGATGCGCGACAGACAGCTGCCGGCAACGGCGTTCAACGCGCCACAGGAGGTGACGGCGTTGCCCGAGGTCAGCGCGGCAAACGCATTGGTGTAACTGGCAAAACCGTTGGCGATGAGGTGGGGACCGGTTCGACCGTCCGCCAGCGGGCCGCGGCTGGAAAAGTAGGCGGTCTGAATATCGTTCGACGGCCGATACACCACGCCGCCGCCGAGGCCCAGTTGTTGATCCCTGAGCACCCGCTCATGCACCGGGGTGTTCGCCGCCGCCACCGCCAGCGCGCCGAAACCACTCCCGGGTGATTCGACCGTCATGGCGCCGAATCCGGCGTTGCCGGCGGCGGCGGTGATGACGATGCCGACTTCGAGCATGGCCTCGGTCAGCTCGTCTTCCAGGTCGCGGCCGGCGAACAGCGTGGCACCGCCGAGGCTCATGTTGACCACCTCGATGTCGAGCGAATCGTACGCGTACGGGTCGTCCTCGGTGCCGCTGCCGCGGATCGGCGTGACCGGCATGCCTTCGTTGAAGTGTCGGCGCAGCGTGATCGCGCGATCCATCGCGGCGATGATGCGAGACTCGGGCGACCCGCCGCCACGCGAGGAGAACACCTTGAGCGCATAGACCTTCGCTGCGGGCGCCTGGCCGATCATCGGGATGATCGACGCCGTCTCGGGACAGGCCGGATCGAACGGCGGACCTGGACACGGCACGACGCTCGACGGCGAGTGGACGCGGAGCGACTGCACGAGCGTAGAGGTGTTCAAGAACACGAAGTTGGCGTGCGCCGCGATCATGTTCGATACGCTCGTCCCGTGCCAGTCGTTCAACCGGCTGGTGGCCGACGCGACTGGATCAGTGGTCAACGGCACCAGGTTCTCGCCGCCGATGACGGTCCCGCCAACGATTGGGCCCAACGCGCCGGCGGCGATCTGGACGCCGGTGTCGATGACGGCGACGACCACGTTCCGGCCGAGCAGACCTTGCGCGTGCAATGACGCCGAGCCGGTCAGCGCGTTGTTGTAGTTGTAGTTGGCCGGCAGGCTCTTGACCGCGCTATCGAGCGCGTCGGCGACGAGTGGCTGTTCGGCGACTACCGAGCCGGCCTCGAGCGGAGTCATCGGCACGGGACGTTCGATTTCGACGTCTTTGCGGATGGCGTCCGCGCCCACCGCCGCCGACAGTTCAGGAACGCGCTCGGCGGGAACCGCAACCGCGATGGCGTCGACGTTCTCGTACGCGTAGGTGACCTCACCGCCGATGACGCGTACGGTTGTCTCGACGCCCAGGCACGGACGTTCGCACTTCACGATCAGTCGTTCGGGTTCTTGCGCACCGTGCGTTCGCTGTGCGAACACAACAGCTGCAGCGAGGATGGCGATGAAAATCGTCAACCGCATCCGTTTCGTGCGCATGGTCCCTCCCTGATGGCGTGATAGTGCGGTTTGCAACCAGTCGGAAACGGAGCCACTATGGGCGTCGGAGATCGTTCCGTCAAGCACTCGTAACGAGACTGGAACGCGCACGGTGGCGCGTGCGCTCTACGACGAGCCAAAGAATGAACCGTCAAACCTCGACCATTCGCGTCGTGTGCGTGCTGACCGCGATTCTTTATGGAACGGTTGTGTTTACCGCGATGGGCTTAGATGAGGCAGCGGATCGAGCGGTCCAGCTGGCACGCGACGCGCTCGCGAAGCACAGCACATCCGCAGCCGAGCTCGTGGATGTGGGTGCCGTGAATTGGCCTGACTCGAGCCTCGGCTGCCCAACCCCAGGATTGGTGTACACGCCTGCGGTGGTCGCTGGCCATCGCGTGCGGTTCAAGCTGAACGGAACGATCTACGCCGTTCACGTCGGGGAAGGACGAGCTGTTATCTGCGGTGCGCCTGGCGACATCGATCGCGAAGCGTCCGCGGTTGGGCGCTCCAATCGCGACTCGGGGGAAGCAATCGCTGGCCTCAAGCTGGCGCAGCAGGCGCAGCGCAACCTGGCGGCGAAGCTCGGTGTGCCGGCCGATCGCGTCGCGATTGTCTTCTATCGTCCTGAGTCGTGGCCTGATGCCGCCCTCGGCTGCGCGGCACCAGGCGTCAGTTACCCACCGCAAGTCACCAACGGATTTCGCATTCAGCTCCGCGCCGGTGATCAAACCTACGAATTTCACTCCGACCGTTCGTCACGGTTGATCGAATGCCCGCCGCCGGATAAGCGCCGCTAATCGGCCATGACGGTCTCGACCTTCGGCAGGTCGGCCGGTCCGTCGACGTCAAACCGCCAAATCTTCGGATATCCACAGCGGCAATCGAGCGGGTAAAGTGCTTGAAACGGTAGGCGTGCGCCGCCATTCACAGGCGTCGTCTGGGGAGCCAGTTTAGACCTGATTCAATGCCTGTCCTCAAACTTCCCCTTTCGGAGCAGAGTCTCGCGGCACTCCACGGCGAAGGGGACCTCGAATTCTTCATCGCCCTTCCCATCGATGGCCAGCGGACGGTCCTCCACGTTCACATCAGGCGTCGGAAGGTGTACGACCACCTTTACTCGACGGCCCGCATGCACGATCGGCCGGCCCATGATGGAGACCCGCCGCTTGTCAAGGGTGCCCGGTTAGAACCTGACTAGCTGGCGGTCTCGGAACGCCCGTTGCACTCACCACGACTGAATCGACGAGCAGGGCGGCGGCTCAATCGACCGGTCGTTCGGCTCGAGACGCGCGGTTCGGGGCCGCCATTTTCTCGAAACCATGGATATCCCGAACGCCGGCATCACCGTTGACACGGCGCGGCTTCCGGCAAGGCGGGTCGATCTCGTGTCCATCGGTGGTGCCGGCGTTCTTCTGGCAGTGCTTCTGCGTCCGTTCCAACCAACCCCATTCATCGACGATTGGGCTTACGCCTTTCCCGTCCAGCACCTGATTGACACCGGGACGCTGCGAATACCTGAGTACTCCAACCCCGCCCTCGTCCACATGCTGTACGGGGCCGTCTGGTCGCTGCTTTTCGGGTTCTCGTTCGTCACCCTGGGTCTGTCGACCTGGACCCTGTGGATTGCACTGCAGCTGGGTGTCTACGCCCTGATTCTGGAGCTGGGCGGCACTCGTCGAAACGCTCTCATCGGCGCCTTGATCACGGGGTTGTTTCCGACCTGCTTCGGCCTCGCCTCGAGTTTCATGACGGACGTGCCGTTTCTCGCGGCTGAAACCTGGTCCACGTTGTGGTTCGTGCGGGCGCTAGAACGGCGCACGGAATCGCCTCTCTGGATGGCGGCCTTACTCGCGGGCGTCGCAATCGGCATTCGCATGATTGGCCTCGCGATTCCCTTGGCGATGTTGGTTGTGCTTGCGCTTCACGCAGGACGCTGGGGCCGGCATCCCCGTCGGCTCGTGGCTCCGTTGCTGTGCTTGCCCCTTGCTGTGCTGTGGCTTCTCGTCTTCGACGCGTTCAAGTTCGTGTCGGCGGATGTCAGCTATGTATCCAACTCTCCGCAGCACCGCCTGGAGAGCCTGCCCATAGCTGTCGAGATGCTGCCCGAGACATTTCCTGCTGTGCTCGCGGAGGCCGTTCTTGCCGTGGGGATCGCACTCGTGCCGGCGGCCCTGGGGTTGGCGGCACAGCTTGGTCGGCGCTTGCCGGTGGCCATCATCGCTGGGGCCGCGGCGGCGCTTGTGTCGGCGCAGTTCACGGACTGGATTCCGTTTGGAACCGACAACTTATGGGTGATTGGCGAGCCGTGGGGATCGCCTGGCCTCGTGCCTGGCTGGGCGCCACGCGTTTCGCTCTCACCAGCCGTCACGATCTTCGCGACTGTTGGCGGATTCACGGCCGTCGCCATCGTTCTCGTGAGCTTCCGTCATTGGCGGATCGCCGCCTCCGACTGGTTCGCCGCCTGGGTCCTCGTCGCGCTCGCGCTCGTGTCTGCGTCGCTGTGGTTGTTCAACAACGATCGCTACGCGCTCGTCTTCCTTCCTGTGGCAACAGCGTTCCTTCTCCGCCGGGCGCATGCTGTTCGACTTGCGCCGGCCGTCCTGGCGCTGCTTGTGTACGGCGCGATGAGCATCGCCTCGGCACATGACCAACGAATCTACGACGCGGCACTGTGGTCGACCGTCGCGCGGCTGCGTGCAGGCGGTGTACCTGTCTCGGACATCAACGGCGGCTACACGGTCAACGCCTGGTTGCAGTACGTGCATCCCGAGCAGGCCCATCGAGAGCCGGACGGCAGCATTGCCATTCCCCTCGTGAACGCGGACTTTGTTTCGCCGTACACGGTCTCGAACGCACCCTTGCCGGGCACCAAAATCGTCGAGACCGTACCCTACACCGGGTGGTATGGATCCGGACGCTTGTACCTGCTGCAACGCGCCGACTGATGGCGCGACGCATCGAGCGGCGCGCTCAGTACAGCGGTGTGTAAGACGCGCTCAGTACAGCAGTGTGTAAGAGACGTGGAGGGTGCGCGGCACTCCACGCGTGTTGACGAGATACGGCGTGCCGCCGACATCCGTAAAGCCGCGGCCATGTCCCGTCGCGTAGTCTTCGTCAAAGAGGTTCTCGAGCCGGACATTGATCCGATGGCGCCGCCGCGCATCGAGGAAGTACCGGCCCGCGACGTCGACTACCACGTACTTCCCGCTCGGCACCTGGCCAAACCCCGACACGTTGTCCGTGATGGCGCCGACCCAGTTCAACGTCGCGGTGCCTCCGTACTTCTTGGCCGCGGGATGGAAGTCCACGAGCGAATCGAGCCGGTTCGACGGGAGCCCGGGCAGCGAGCTGTAGCCCCCGGCGAGCTGATTGCCCTGCTCCGAGGTGGTGTAGGTGTACCCGAGGGATGCCGACACGGCCGGCGTCAGCGACGCCGACCCCACGAGTGAAAACCCATGGACGCGGACGGCATTGTCGCTGTTGGCCGTTATGGTATTGCCCGTGTCCGTGCCGTCGTCGACGTCGACGATGAGGTCCTCCACCTTGCGGTAGAAGCCGATCACCTCGAGATCGACCGTCGCCAGCCCGCGTTCGAGACGCCCGCCGATCGAGGCGTTCAGGTTGGTGCTGGATTCCGGCTTCAGGTCGGGATTCCCGAAACAGCACGTCGGGTCAATCGCAAAGAGCTCGTACGCGTCCGGATAGCGGAACGAGGTACCGACACCGCCGCGCGCGAACAGTGACCGGTTGAAGTCGTACCGCCCGCTCACGTTCCAGATGGTGTGGCTCTGACTGACACTGGGCGCGTTGTAGCGGACACCGGCCGTGATCGTCGCCTTGCCCAGGAGATCGCGTGTGGTCCGCACCTGTCCGAATAGCGCGTTCACTTTCTCGCTGTTCGGCGCGATCAACAGCACTTCGTCTTCGCCGGAGTAATTCTGAAAATCGTAGCCGGCGTAGTACTCAAAGCCGCGGGTCGGGGTCAGCCGAGCCAGGACATTCGCGCCGTAATCCTTGTAGCCCCAGAATTCCTCCTCGCTGATCACGTCGACCGCGCCCGGGTCGCCGATGACGTTCCGCGACTCGCTGTAGTGCGAGTCCCACCGGTGGTAATACCCCTTGAAGAACAGCTCGAGGTGTTCGTGCGGCGTCACGTCCAGCTTGGTGCTGAAGATGTGCTCGTCGCGGGCGTTGAACTCTTCGGAGAGGCCGCCGCTCTGCCGGGTGCTCGTGCGGGCCGGCTGCAGGTTGTCGAGACGGCCGGCGTTCGTGAACTGATAGGCGCTGCTGAACCGCACGCGCGGCGAGAAATCGAACGCGTACTTGCCCCCGAACGTCTGCACGTGATACCCGCGATCGCGATCGGTCGTGCTGGGCTGGTATTGCGCGGCCGGAAAGTTCTCATAGCCCACCGCATCGTCGCTCGACCCGTACACGACGTACCGGTGGCCCTGTATCGTGTCGCGCGCCACGCCGGTCACGAAGCCGCCTTGGTTCGTGTTGCCACCGCCGTTCAGCAGGACGTTGCGGGTTGCCGAGAAGGCCTTGGTCACGACGTTGACGACGCCGCCCACGGCCTGCGTGCCGTAGAACAACCCCTGGCCGCCTTCCAGAATCTCGATCCGCTCGACCATGTGGACGGGAATGGTATCGAGCGGCGTGGTGCCGTTGTACAGCCGGTTGCTGATGCGCACCCCGTCGACAAGCCACAGGATTTCGTTGGTGCGAGACCCTTGCAGTGAGGCCGTCACGTAATCGAACGGACCGGACTTCGGTGCCAGAAAGAGCTCGGGCGCGAGGGCCTGGAGCGCCTGCGCGACGTCGTAGTAGCCGCCGTTCTGGAGCTGGGTCGCGGTAATCGTCTGCGTGCGCATGCCAGCCCTTTCGATGAGCTGCGGCAGCTCTTCTTCCAGCTTGGGCGCGACGACGCCCACGGTTTCAACGATGCCGGCGATCTGCAGCACGATGGCGAGCGGATCGGTCGTCGCGCTGAGCGAAATCGTCTGCGTGAAGGCCTCGAATCCCGGGGATTCGACCTGCAGCGTCACAGATCCAGGGGCCACGGCGTCGAAGACGAACGTTCCGTCGGCACCCGTTCGCGTCGTTCGAGGCGCAGCACCCCGAGCATCTCTCAGCGTCACGACGGCGGCATTGACCGAGCCGCCCTGAACGTCCGTGACGCGACCGCTCACCGACACGGTTTGTGCCTGTCCGGCGCCCGCACACAGGCACAGCGCGATCGCGAGACCTACAGCCCGGATGATGGTCATGAAGTCTCCGTTATGTTGTATGGCTTCAGCTGGTGTAAGCCGGGGATCATATCGGCGCTGCGAGGCTGGCGCAACGATTCGATGCCCTCGTAACGACTGTAGTTCGAGAGCGATCCAATTTTTAGGCTCCGCGCCAGCCGCCATCAACGGTCGATCGACGGAGGCGATAATCCGTAACGCTTCCGTTAGCAGACTATCTGGCCGGCGGCGTTTGCGCCGTAGTTCGCCGCGGGATCGGATTGACCCACTTCGGATCGTAGGCGGTGTTCATCACCTCACCGTCTTTGAGGACCATCCGCACCCTCCTCGTGGCGGCGATGTCGGCCAGGGGATTGCCGTCGATCACGAGGAAGTCTGCCGTCTTGCCCGGCTCGATGCTGCCGAAGTCACGTGACTGTCCAATGACCTCCGCCGCCCAGAGCGTGGCTCCCTGAATGGCCTTCATCGGTGGAATACCGAGGTCAGTGAGCATCTGCATCTCGTAGTGCAGGCTGAGGCCCGGAACGATTTGAGCGCAGCAGCCAGTGTCGGTCGCCGCGAGCACCTTGCCGCCCGCCTCGGAGTACTGGCGCAGGAAGAGCGCGATGTTCGCGTATCCCGGCCGCGCCGGACCGGGGGCGTTGGTCCACGCACCCTTCGCGTCGGCTGGCACGAAGGCAAGTCCCGGGTCTTTGCTCAACTCGGCAGCGTCCCGCGTCCAGTCACGCCAGCGCTCGGTGCCGCAGGCCCACGAGAGGTACAGCGTGGGGTTCACGTAGACGCCCTGCTTCGCCAGATAGTCGATCAGCGGCGGAAAGAGCTTGGGGTCGACTGCCGCCTCTGCGGTCGTTCCCTGCGGCCGCGGGTTCTTGCCTTCCTGTTCGAGCAACGCTCTCGCCATCGTGTCCATGTGCTCCATGTGCTTCATGCCCATGTCCACGGCCTTCTTGATGTTCTGCGTGTGTCCAAGGACCCGCAGGCCGAGCGAGTTCGCTTCCTCGATGACCGCCTTCAACTGTTCGTCGGTAATGGTCAGGTCGACCTTGATGTGATCGACACCAGCCGCCTTCAAACGCCGGACGTAAGCGCGCGCCTCGGCCGCATCTCGCACGTAGCTGCCGTCGGCCGTCATCGGCCCGTTGGGCCCCGTTACTCGGGCACCGGAAACGAACATGCGAGGCCCTTTGATGCGTCCGGTCTTCAGGGCCTCGCGCTGCGCGATGCTCCACTCGGTATCGTTGTGGATGTCGGCAATGGTCGTGATGCCGTATGGCAGAAACATCGGCAGCTGGTACTCGCGGAGGTGCACGTGACCGTCGATCAGGCCGGGAAGCACGGTCCGGCCGGCGACATCAATGACCTGCGCTCTTTGCGGATACGAGATCTGGCCCCGCCTGCCGATCGACTTGATCCGCGTCCCTTCCACGACCACCACCGCGTCAGGGATCGGTGGTTTGCCGGTACCATCGATGAGCAGCCCGCCTTCGAGGACGAGGATCCGTTGCTGGGACTGGGCTCCGGCCACGGCCACGACTACGGCGATGGCCAGAGCGGGCGCGGATAGCTTCGTCATGCCGCCACTATGGTCGGCATGACGGTTCGAGTCAACCGCCCGATCACTCCACGAAGTCCATCGCGTCAGCTGCGGAACAGGAAGTCCACGCGTACGTGCCCCTCGTCGCCACCGTCGAAGAACAGAGCCTCTTCGAATTCCCCGTGTGCCATCGCCTTGACCACGTGTGAGGGAGTCAGCCTGAGCTCTCGTGTCCTTCCAACTTGCTCGTCCTGGTTGGGGTGAATGGCTGCTATGGCACCTCTCAGTGCGCCGTCGATATCGTTGATGAGGTTTCGAACCAGAGCAGACCGTGCCATGCCGATCGAACTAGCGACGGAGGCTGTCGCCGCAACTTGGACGATCTCTCTCATGGCCTGCACACTTCCCTCATCGTGCTCCATACAGGAGACGAGAAAAATCACGTTGTCCTGATGTCGAATGACGTGTGGTCGAAGGTCGAGACCCCAGAACGGGCGGGCGACAACCATTACAGAAGACAGGGAGTCAAGGACCTGCTCGGTGGTGCCAGGTGGAAATTGCACTGCGTTGTGGAACTCTCCCTCGTCGACGTCGCCCCAAACACCGGTCAGGACAGTCCGCACGTTCGGGAGCGGCTGCACAGTCAAGTCAACGGCCGTGACCAGGACGTAAATCTCGTCCGAGGCGGACGATTCATCGCTCTCTTCGATTGATCGGATTCCCTTGATGGTGATCGTGAGTGGCTGGGGTTCCAGCTGCAGGACAGGTCTTTCGTCAGCCATGTTGCCTCCAGCGGTGTTACCAGGAATCAATGCCACACGCGCGACGATGCGATGACAGTAAGAGCGGCCACGTCTCCCGGCGATCGGGCTCGAGCAGCGGGAGCAGCGAAGGATCGCGCTCGCTGAAGTCGCGGCGGTCTCGATTGGATGTGATAGCGTCGAGTTGGATGACGGAGGTTGGCCAGTGCGAAGACGGTGGCGCCCGATGGGATCTAGGGAGGCAGCGCATTGGCGACGGACACTGCGAATCGATGCAGACCGGCGCTGGCGTCGCAGGAAGCGAGGAAACGAAGAGCAGCGTGCAAGTCGCGATGGCTGAGCCGCTGCATCACGCCAACCTGAGGAACGGCCTTCCTGCTGACGTGAATACTACCGTCAGTCTTTGGGAGGTCAACAAACAAGTAGGTCGGGCACGGTCCTCCTCAACAAGCC
>JBKPSC010000101.1:0-22432 GCA_046734915.1 Acidobacteriota bacterium
GGCGCTCCGCCAGGAGGCCGAAGAGGCCGTACTCGACGCGGTGATCATCGCGGCGGCCCAGCGCGCGGAGCATTACGAGATCGCGGCGTACGGAACCAGTATCGCTTGGGCCGAGGCGCTGGAGCTGAGGGACCTCGCGCATATTCTCCGGCTCAACCTCAACGAGGAAAAGGCGGCCGACAACATACTGACCAGCTTGGCCGAACGCGGCATCAACAGCTCGGCCATTGATCAGTCCGATGGAGAGGAGACAATCGAACGCCGCCGCGAATCGAACCTGTCGGCCGAACACGAGCTCTCGGCGTCGGCGCGCAATGCTTCGGCGAGCCGCGCGCGGAAGCGGTAATCCCATTGGAGGGGGTATGGCCAAGTACGGACGCTCGGCGCAGAAGCGGGTGAAATCCGCGATGCGCCGCCGCAAGAAAGGCACGCTCAAGAGCAGTTCCGGCCGCCGCGTGACCAGCCGCAAGCAGGCTATCGCCATCGGGCTCAGCGAGGCTCGCGAGAAGGGCGGCAAGGTGCCGGCGCGGCGATCGTCGCGGAAGCGGTCGGCGCGCAAGAAGTAACAGTCGTCTGACACGATCGGCGTCGAGTTTGCAAAGCCCAGCGGCGGGGACTCACCGTGGTATCGATCCGCCGCCTGTTCGTCCCGCCCGTGGGCGAGGCCGAACGGCCGTTTCGTGATGAACTGCTGAGCACTGAACGTCTCGAGGAGCGCGCGGCATCGCTCGCCGCGCACTTCACCGTCGATCCGCGCCGCCGCCGGGCGCGCACCATCCTTCCCCGCTTTCACGACAACGCCCGCGTGCTGCGGCACGCCTACCGCACGCTGGCCGACGACGTCCGCCACGGCGAGTTCATCACGCCGGCCATGGAGTGGCTGCTCGACAACTACCATCTCGTGACGGCGGAGGTGCGCGACATCCGGCTCCATCTGCCGGGCCCCTTCTATCGCGAGCTGCCAACGCTGGCGCCGCGCGATCACGCGGGTGAGGCGCGCGTATACGCGATGGCGGTCGAACTCCTCCGCCACAGCGACAGCCGCCTCGATATACAGCCGCTCGCCGCGTTCCTCAACAGCTTTCAGCGAATCGCGCCGCTCACCATCGGCGAGCTGTGGGCCTGGCCGATCATGTTGAAGCTGGCGCTCATCGAAAACCTCCGCCGGCTCGCCGACGAGATTCTCCAGAGCCGCACGGCCCGCCAGGAAGCTGACCGATTCGTCGCCCGCATGCACGCCGGTGCGCCGCCGTCCGGCCCGCTGACGCCCTCGCCGGTGTCATTACCCTCGTCAGTCTTGAGCGGAGCGGCGGTCGTGCAGCTGCTGCATCGAGTGCGCGAATACGGCCGCCGCCTGGCCGCGCTGCACTCAGCCGTCGAAGCGCATTTCGCGGCGCATCAGATCACGGTCGAAGAGGCCGTTCGTCTCGAACACCAGCGACAGGCAATCACTCAGGTATCCATCGCCAACGCGATCACCAGCCTCCGCCTGTGTTCGGTCATCGACTGGAGGGAATTCTTCGAATCGGTCAGCCTGGTCGAGCAGGTGCTGCAGCGCGATCCGTCCGGCATCTACCGGCGCATGGACTTCTTGAGCCGTGATCGCCAGCGGCAGGCCGTCGAGGAATTGGCCGACCCGACCGGTGAGGCGCAGGTCCGCGTCGCGCTCAAGGCGGTGGAAGTCGCCAGGCAGGCGGCGGCCGGCAAACAGTTCACCGAGCGGGTCGCGCACGTCGGCTACCATCTCGTCGGCGGCGGCCGCCGACATCTCGAGTCCGAGCTCGCCTATCACCCGAAGCTCCGGAAGCGTCTGCGGCGCATCGTCTTCCGCCACACCACCTTCTTCTACCTGTCGTCGCTGACGCTACTGTCGGCGCTCTTCCTCGCCCCCGCCTGGCAGTACTCGCGGACGCACAGCGGTCTCGCGATGGCGCTTTTCACGGTGGCGATCCTGCTGAATCCCGCCGTGGAGCTGGCGCTGGCAATTCTGCAACGCGACATCGCCTGGACGATTCCACCTCGCCGCCTCCTGCGGCTCGACTTGACCGGCGGCGTCCCCGAAGACATGCGCACCATGGTCGTGGTGCCGACGCTTCTCACGAGCATCGAGAGCGTCGACGCGATGCTCGAGCACCTGCTGGTCATGGCGCTCGCCAACCTCGACCCGCACATCCACTTCGCGCTGCTCAGCGACTTTCGCGACGCGCCGGCTCCGGAAATGCCGGATGACGCGGACATTCTGGCGGCGGCGAAGGCCGGCCTCGAGGAGCTGAACCAGCGTCTCGGACCCGGACACGCCAACCGCTTCTATCTCTTTCACCGCGCCCGGAAGTGGAACGAGAGTGAACAGAAGTGGATGGGGTGGGAGCGCAAGCGCGGCAAGCTCGAAGAGTTCAACCGGCTGGTGCGCGGCGCGGAGGACACCAGCTTCGTCGAGCAGGTCGGTGACCTGCCGCTGCTGTCGTCGTTTACCTACTGCCTGACGCTCGATTCCGACACGCGCCTGCCGCGCGACACGGCCCGGCACCTCATCGGCGTCGCCGCCCATCCGATGAACCGGCCGCGCAGCGACGCGCGCACGGGCCGCATCGTGGAGGGTTACGGGATCCTGCAGCCGCGCGTGTCGATCACGATCACGAGCGCGGCGGGATCTTTGTTCGCGCGCACCTATGCCGGCCATACCGGCGTCGACCCGTACACGACTGCGGTCTCCGATGTCTATCAGGACCTGTTCGACGAGGGCATCTACACCGGCAAGGGTCTCTACGACATCGACGCGTTCGTGCATGCCCTCGAGGGACGCGTCCCCGAGAACGCGCTGCTTTCTCACGATCTCTTCGAGGGGCTGTATGCGCGAACGGCCCTCGTCACCGACGTCGAATTGGTTGACGACTATCCCTCGAGCGTGCTCACGCATGCTCGCCGCCAGCATCGCTGGGTGCGCGGCGACTGGCAGATTCTACGTTGGCTGCTGCCGTTCGTGCCGACCCGGCACGGCGTGGAACGCAATCGGCTGTCGCTCATCGCGCGCTGGAAGATCCTCGACAATCTGCGCCGCAGCCTCGTCTCACCCACGCTGCTGCTGGCCTTTCTCGCCGCGTGGTGCGTGCTGCCCGGATCGCCGGCGACGTGGACGGGCATCGTCCTCCTCGTCCCGCTGGCGCACGTCCTCTTGCGGCTGATCGGCCACCTTCGCGGGCCGTCGCCAGGTCAGCCCGTTCGTGTGTTCCTCAGGACGCTGGCCGACGATCTGGAGACCGAGCTGGCGCGAGCGGCGATCCAGGTGGTGTTCCTGGCGCATCAGGCTTACCAGATGGCGCACGCGATCGTCGTGACGCTGGTGAGGCTGACGATCACCAAGCGCGGCCTGCTCGAGTGGGAGACGTCGGCGGCCGCCGAGCGCAAGGCGGCGTTGCGGCACGACGTCTTCTGGCAGGAGATGACGGCAAGCCCGGTCATCGCCAGCGTGTGCCTGTTCCTCATCGTGGTGCTTCGTCCCAGCGCGCTGCTCATCGCCTGGCCATTCCTGGCCGCGTGGGCCGTCGCGCCGTCCATTGCTTATCTGCTCAGCCGTCCAGTCCCGACACAACGGGTGCCCGTCCGCGAGCGCGACCGCGAGTTGCTGCACGACATCGCCGCCCGCACCTGGGCCTACTTCGACCGCTACATGACCGCCGAGGAGCATTACCTGCCGCCCGATAACGTGCAGCTCGTGCCGGAGCTCACCATCGCGACGCGGACGTCGCCGACCAACATCGGCATGGCGCTGCTCTCGATGCTCGCGGCGCGCGACTTCGACTTCATTACCCTCGACGATCTCGTTCGTCGCGTTGACGCGACGCTCACCACCGTCGAGCGGCTGCCGAAGCACGAAGGGCACCTGCTCAACTGGTACGACACTCGGGTGCTCACGCCGCTCCTTCCCGCCTATGTGTCGACCGCCGACAGCGGCAACCTGGCCGGCTCGCTGATCACCCTGGCTGTGGCGCTCACCGACATGGCCGACGAGCAGGCAGACGTCGCCGCCGGTGACAGCCTTCGCGGGCTGGCCGCCCGGTCGGGCGCGCTCGTCGACGCTATGAACTTTCGTTTCCTGCACGATGCCAAGCGGCAACTGTTCTCTGTCGGCTATCGCCTGCCTGACGCCGAGCGCGGCGGGCGGCGCGACTCGTCGTTCTACGACCTCCTCGCCTCCGAGGCCCGTCTCGCCAGCTTCCTGGCGATCGCAAAAGGCGATGTGCCAGAGTCGCACTGGTTCCATCTCGGCCGCTCGGTGACCAGCGTTCGCGGCACTCCGGTCCTCCTGTCGTGGAGCGCCACGATGTTCGAGTACCTCATGCCGCTTCTCGTCATGCGCAGCTATCCCGACACGCTGCTCGACGAGTCGTGCCGCCGATGCGTCGCACGCCAGATCGAGTACGGCGACGCCCGCGGTGTGCCCTGGGGCATCTCCGAATCGGCGTACAACGTCGTCGATCGGCACAACACATTTCAGTACAAGGCGTTCGGGCTGCCGGGCCTGGGTCTGAAGCGCGGTCTCGGCGACGAACTCGTCGTCGCGCCGTACGCCACGGCGCTGGCCGCGATGATCGACCCGGTGGCCGCGGCCGCCAACCTGCGGCGGCTGCAGGTCGTTGGCGCCTACGGCGAATTCGGATTCTTCGACGCCGTCGACCACACCCATCACCAGCGGGGCATGTCGGACGAAACGCACGGCCCAACCGATCCGACCAGAGGCGCCGTCGTCAAGACGTACATGGCCCACCACGCCGGCATGACGCTGGTGGCTTTGGCCAACGCCATCTTCAATGACCGCATGGTCGAGCGCTTCCATCGCGATCCTAGGGTTCAAGCGACCGAGCTGCTGCTGCAGGAGCGGGTGCCGCGCTACGCGCCGACGATCGATCCGCGCCCGCGCGAAGAGATGCGCGTGGCTCAGCCGCCGCCACCCGTGCCGGTGCGACGCTATCGATCGGCGGACACGATGTATCCGCATGCGCAATTCCTGTCCAACGGGAAGTTCATCTCCGTCGTGACCAATGCCGGGGGTGGCGGCTCCCTGTGCCGCGGGCTCGCGGTGACTCGCACCCGGCCCGATGTCACGAGAGATCCCGGCGGCAGTTACATCTATCTGCGCGATGTGAGAAGCGGCGTCGTCTGGTCGACGGCGCACCTGCCGACGCGCACGCAGGCCGACGACTATCGCGTGGAGTTCCGCGCCGAGAGAGCGATGTATCAGCGCCGCGACGGCGATATCGCCACCCGGCTGGAAGTCGCCGTGTCGACGGAAGACGATGTCGAGGTGCGCCGTCTGACCCTGGTCAATCACGGCGATCGCATCTCGGAAATCGACGTGACCAGCTACGCCGAAGTCGTGCTCGCGCCGCCGGCTGACGATCTCGCGCATCCGGCCTTTGCCCGAATCTTCCTGGAGACCGAGTATCTGCCAGAGGCGTCGGCGCTGCTCTGCCACCGGCGGCCGCGCGATCCACGTGAAGCTGGCGCCTGGGCGGTTCATGTCGTCAGCCTCGAAGGCCGCGCTCAGGGCGTGCTCGAATGGGAGACCGATCGCACGCGATTCGTCGGCCGCGGCCGAGATACCGATCGGCCAGCGGCGCTCGACGGGCGCGCGCTGACTGGAACGACCGGCATCGTGCTGGATCCGATCTTCAGCCTCCGCCAGCGCGTGCGGCTAGCGCCCGGCGGGTCCGCCCGACTCACGTTTTCGACCGGCCTGGCCAGCAATCGCGAGATGGCGATGGCTCTGGCGCACAAGTATCACGAGCACGGCGCGGCCTCGCGGACGTTCGCGCTCGCGTTCACGCACGCGCAGAGCGGCCTGCGACACCTCGACATCACGGCCGAAGACGCGCGTCTCTTCGAGCGGCTCGCCTCGCGAGTCCTGTATGCCGACGAGTCGCTGCGCGCGGCGCCTGCCACGACCGCGGCAAACGAGCTGGGCCAGCCGGGGCTGTGGCCATTCTCCATTTCCGGCGATCTCCCGATTCTCTTGGTGCGTGTCGTCGAGGACGGCGATCCCACGCTCGTCCGCCACGTGCTTCAGGCACAGGAATACTGGCGGCTCAAGGGCCTGCAGGCCGATCTGGTACTGCTCAACGAACACCCGATCGGCTACATGGATGCGGTCCAGGCCGACCTGACGGCGCTCCTCGACAGCGGCCCGTGGCGCAGTTGGAAGCATCTGAAGGGCGGCGTGTACCTGCTGCGTGCCGATCGCATGAGCCACGCCGAACGAACGCTCGTCGAATCCGTCGCTCGAGCGGTGCTGAGCACCGGCGCCGGAGATCTGCGTTCCCAGCTGGATCGCGCCTATGACGTGCAGGTGGAGCGGACCCCACCGCTGGCGCTGTCGGCGGCATCGTCGCAGAGCGTGCCGCTCGGCGCCGAGTCACCGTCGACGCCGCGTCTGGCCTTCGCCACGCCGTTCGGCGGCTTCGCGGGCGGCGGCCGCGAATACGCGATGGTCATCGACAGCGACCGGGACACGCCATTGCCGTGGGTCAATGTGATCGCCAATCCCAACTTCGGGACGATCGTCACGTCGACTGGTTCGGCGCACACGTGGTCGGGCAACAGTCGGGAGAACCGGTTGACACCCTTCGCCGCCGACGCCGTGACGGATCCGACGTCGGAGGCCATCTACATCCGCGACGACGAGACCGGGCGCGCCTGGTGCCCGACGCCGGGGCCCATGCCGCGGCGGTCCCGGCTCATCGCCCGCCACGGCGCTGGATACTCCGCGTTCGAGCGCCACAGCCACGGCGTCCACACCACGCTCGAAGTGTTCGTGGACGACGTCGATCCGGTGAAGTTCACGCGGCTGACGGTTGTCAACCGCAGCGATGCGCGGCGGCGGCTCAGTGTCTTCGCCTACAACCAGCTGGCGCTGGGCCCTCCACTGGAGGGCCAGCAGCGCTACGTGGTGACGGCTTTCGATGCCGAGCGAAGCATCGTGACGGCGCGGAATGTCTATCGAGACGAGAACGCCGGCGCGGTGGTCTTTGCGTGCGCCAGCGTTCCGGCGCGCGCGGCCTCAGGCAGCCGGCGCGACTTCATCGGCCGGAATGGAACCCTCGCCGGTCCGGTCGCCCTCGAGCGCGAAACTCTCGACAGTCAGTTCGGCGGAGGTCTCGATCCGTGCGCCGCGCTGCAGGTGACGTGGACGCTGGAACCGGGCTCGAGTGTCGAGATGGTGTTCCTGCTCGGCGAGGGCGAATCGCTCGAACATGTGTGGGAACTGGCCGAGCGCCATCGCACGCCCGCAGCGGCCGCAGCGTCGCTGAACCGGGTGCGCGCGGCGTGGGATACGACACTCGATGCCGTTCAGGTGCGAACCCCCGACGATTCGTTCGACGTGCTGGTTAACCGGTGGCTGTTGTACCAGGCTATAAGCTGCCGTCTATGGACGCGGGCCGGTTACTACCAACCTGGCGGCGCCTATGGATTCCGCGATCAACTGCAGGATGTCCTCTCGCTGTTGCTGACCCGCCCGGACCTGGCGCGCGAGCATCTCCTGCGCGCGGCGAGCCATCAGTTCGTGGAGGGCGACGTCCAGCATTGGTGGCACGAGCCCAATGCGAAAGGCCTGCGATCGCGCTGCTCCGACGACCTGCTCTGGCTGCCGTATGCGGTCGCGACCTACGTTCGCGCTACCGGAGATACCGCCGTTCTCGACGTCCGCGTGCCTTTCATCGAGGCCCGCCCGCTGGAACCAGGCGAGCAGGAGTACTACGGCGAAGCCAAGGCCTCGAAGGAGGACGCCACGCTCTACGACCATTGCATGCTCGCCATCGGCACAGGCACCACGGCGGGCGCGCACGGATTGCCGCTCTTCGGCAGCTGCGACTGGAACGACGGCATGAACCGTGTCGGGCACGAGGGACGTGGTGAGAGCGTTTGGCTCGGCTTCTTCCTCTATACGGTCATGATCGACTTTGCGCCGATCTGCCAGGGCCGTGGCGACCATGAAGCCGTCGACCGGCTGCGGCGCGAAGCCCACAGACTCAGCTCGAAGCTCGAGCTGGCCTGGGACGGCGAGTGGTTCAAACGCGGGTACTACGACGACGGGACGCCGCTCGGATCGGCGCAGAACGACGAGTGCCGCATCGACTCGATCGCCCAGACCTGGGCGGTGCTGTCGGGTGCTGTCAGCGGTCGTTTCGCAGAGCGGGCGATGGACGCGGTCCGCGCTGCCCTTGTCGCGAGAGGCTCGCAGATTCTCCTCCTGCTCACGCCGCCGTTCGATCGGTCGGCGCAGGAACCCGGGTACATCAAGGGCTACCCGCCGGGGATTCGGGAGAACGGGGGGCAATACAGCCACGCTGCGGTGTGGATTGTCATGGCGCTGGCAAAGCTGGGAAGCGGCGACGAGGCCGCCGAGCTGTTTCACATGCTCAACCCGGTGAACCACACGCGCACGCTGGCAGGCGCCGAAACGTACAAGACCGAACCCTACGTGATGGCCGGCGACGTGTACGCCCGTTCGCCGCACGCCGGTCGCGGCGGCTGGAGCTGGTACACCGGATCCGCAGGTTGGATGTACCGGGTCGCAATCGAGAGCATTCTTGGACTGGAAAGGCACGGCGCGACTTTCTCCATCGATCCATGCATTCCGTCGTCCTGGGCGTCGTATGAAATCCACTGGAAGGTCGGCCGCACGCAATACCAGATCCATGTCGACAACCCGCACCACCGGCAACGCGGCATCTCGGCCGCGACGCTCGACGGCCGGGCCGTCGAGCATCGCTCGATCCCGATCGTCGACGACGGCGCGACGCACGTCGTAAACCTCGTCATGGGCGACGCCGTGGCCGGCTCGAGGGAGGCAGACCGCATCACGGTTACGGCCCGGCCGTAGGATTCGGCACCCTGGTTGCAGCGCATTTACGCTCACCACCGTGGCTCTGGACTAGTCAGGGGGCAAAATGGCCGAACGCAGCAAACCGAAGGAACAGCCTCAGCCATCGGACAAGCGCGATCAGACCGATCGTGCGCCTCAGCGACCCGACTTCGAGCGCCGCATCGAACGCCAGACATTCAACGCGGGCGAACGCGACAAGGCCGACGACGGCGAGTCTCCGGATGACGACTCGAGCCGCAACGGCGAGCGTGGTGAGGGACCGGCTGGAGAGAACCTGCCGCGGCGGGGTGGCGCCGGCTAGCGGCCAAAAAGCACAGCCATTACGCTCCTGACGCGCCGCACGCGGGCCTGCGACGGCCAACCGTCTCAGGCCTTTCGTGTGTACGGCGCGGCTCGATCCGTTCGTGGAGGCGGCGGCGGCGAGCTGCGGAATTTCTCTGGAGGTCGACGCACGAACTGCCTATAATCCGCATTCACGCCGAGCTTCGTCGGAACCCTCGTTCTCCAGTCTGCAGGTCGACACGTAGTCGGCTGGGAGGGACGTCGTGAGATTGCGCTCGCTCGACCAGGCTCTCAAAGACGCCCGCCTCCCGTACACGACTATCCGCCATCCCCCGGCATTCACCGCTCAGCAACAAGCCGCGGTGTCGCACGTCCGCGGCCGTTCGTGGGCCAAGATCGTCGCCTGCGTCGCTGACGACGAGCTCGTGCTGGCGGTCGTGCCGGCGCCATACAGGGTGGAGATGGAGGAGTTGCGGGTGCTGTCGGGCGCCCGGTCGATGCGCCTCGCCCGCGAGGAGGAATTCGCGAGACTCGATCCCGAATGCGAGCCGGGAGCCATCCCGCCGTTCGGCAACGGGTGCGTGCGTCGCGTGTTCGTGGATCAAAGCCTCGTTGGCGAGATGGAGCTGGTCGTCAATGCCGGCACGCATACCGATGCGATCTGCATGCATTACGGTGACTTCGCCGAGCTGACGCGGCCCATCGTCGGGACTTTCGGGCGTCCCGTGGCTGGAGGACGAGCGTGAAAACCGTCAAGTCGATCATCGGCAACCGCGACACGGTCACCGTCGATCACTCCGCGACCGTGCTGGCGGCGACGCGGGCGATGACCGAGCATCAGATAGGCGCAGTACCGATCGTCGAAGCCGAACGTCTGGTGGGCGTCTTCACCGAGCGTGACGTGATGGCCAGAGTGGTCGCCGCCGGACTCGACGCCTCGGCCACGCCGGTCACCGCCGTGATGTCGACGCAGCTCGTCATCGCCGACGTGCGCGAGCCGTACGAGGTGTGCCTGTCGCGGATGCAGCGCGCAGGCGTTCGTCACCTCATCGTGCTGGACGAGGGACGCCTGGCGGGCATCCTCTCGCTCCGTGACCTGCTGGCGGTCGAACTGGACGAAAAAGAAGAGGCGATCACCCTCCTGAACGCCTATGTCCACTATATCCCGGTGGACATCCAGGCCAAGTCAGCGAGCTAGGTCAGGCGAGCGTCGCCTTCATCGTAATCGAGGCGTTCAGCAGCTTCGAGATTGGACAGCCGGTCTTGGCGGTTTCGACCGCCTTGTGAAAGGCGTCGGCGTTTGCGTTCGGAATCTTCACCGTCGTTTCGAGCGCGCTCGACGTCACCGAGAAGCCACCGTCCTTCTGCTCGAGCGTGACGGTGGCTTTGGTATCGATGCTGTCGGCGGTCATCCCCGCCTCGCCCAGGAACAACGACAGCGCCATCGAGAAGCACGCTGCATGGGCCGCGGCTATCAACTCTTCGGGGTTGGTCCCCTTTTCGTTTTCAAACCGCATGCGAAAGTTGTAGGGCGCGTTCGCCAGCACACCGCTCTCGGTCGAGACCGTGCCGCGACCGTCCTTCAACCCGCCCTTCCACACTGCACTCGCGCTTCGCTTCATGCACTGGCTCCTTGAGAGAGAGTCGGACGGGGCTTCACGTCCGCTGGCTTGTGAGCACCGGCCGGACCCGGCATCCGTGATTTCAACAGCGCCTCCGCGTTCGCGAAGAGCTCATCCCTGGAGATCTTCCCGGCGTCGACGTCGGCGAGCAGCGCCCGCTGCGCTTTGTATTCCCGATTCTCGACACCGGCCTTGCTCTGCAGCATCCGCCACGCCTTGCGGCGTTCTACGCAGAACAGCACCAGCTGCCTCGAGAGGGTGCGGTACTCGATGTTCCCGTTCGAGCCCTGAATCCTGATGTACACGCCGAAGTCTGGCACATAGGACCGATGGCTCGAGACGAGATAGCGGCGATAGACGACATCCTGCTGGGTGATCCGCACCAGCATGTTTTCGAGCGAAATCAGCTTCGCCGCGTCGTCTTTCGAGATCTTCTTCAAGTGATTTCGGAACCGGGCCTCTGTGGCACACCAGTGAGCCACGGTGTAGCGATAGGACTCTCCTCCAGCCTTGAACTTCGTTTCGTACCAGTCCAAATCGACCGACGGGTTGCCCTTGAGATCGAGTGCCTCGGCGTAGCTTTCGCCGAGCCTCGGGTTGAAGACGAACTCCGGCGCGCCACGTGAGTCGCGAACCCGCTGGGCCTGCGTCAACGACATGTCGTCGGGAACACCGTGCTCCGGCTGACAACTGGTGAAGCACTGCAGGAAGACGGTGCCCCTGTACTCGAGACCGTCGAGGATGGCCCGATACAACCGCGGGGCGTTGGCGATCGAGACCTGCGCCACGAACGGCGAGCCGTGTCCCGCCAGGAAGGTCTCGGCCACGGTCTTCTTCTCGACGTTCTTCCCCTGCGTGGCGGTGCCGAACATGTTCATGTCGTTGCCGCCGAGCATCGGCGTCGAGTCTGAATTCTGGCCGCCGGTATTCGAGTAGACCTGCGTGTCGAGCATGACGGCCTTGACGTTCGGCCGGTTCTGAAGGACGACCTTCGAGGTGTTCTGATAGCCGATATCACCCATGCCGCCGTCGCCGCCGACGACCCAGACCTTCGGCAGCTCGAGGATCTCCTGATCGGTCATCACCGCATCACTGAAGTGCACGTACTCGTAGTACTCACGCGGCGTAATCGTGTCTTTGTCGCGATGCATCAACACATCGGCCAGGCGCTCTGGAATGACCGACCGGCGGCCGTGGTCGACGATGAAGCTTTCGCCGAGCAGCCAGCCGACCGTGATCCCGTCCTGGAAAAGGGAATTCATCCACGGATACGGATGCGGATTGTTGGGCGGCGTCGACCCGTAGACCGTGTTGCATCCGGTGTGCGCGGCCATGGCCATGACACACATTCCGTTCGCCAGACGCCCATCGACGGACTGAAGGCTCTTGTGATTGAACGCCTCCTGACGCATGACCGTCGTCAGCGCGCGAACGACGTCGTGATCGGAGATCAGACCGTGCTCGGCGATCCGCGCCTTCGTGTCCTTGTCGTCCTCACCGCCGAGTCCCATCAGCAGGTGAGCGACCGCCTGGCGAAAGAGATCGTACTCCTCCTGGCTGCGTTCCTTCAGCGCAGCCAGGCGCTGGACGCCTGCCTTGTCGAGCTCGTTCGCTGTCGCGTACAGCCGCTCGGCCTTGGCATGGTAGACCGGCCGCATGTACGCCTCAGTCACAGCGGCGATAGCCCGCAGGATGCTCTTCTCCCCGCACCCCGCGCAGGCGCCGTCGCCGGAGACGAGCGCGTCGTAGTTGCGCCTGACCATCAGCATGTTGCGCAGCGTCGCGGTCTTCGAGTCCTGCGGACGGCCGTCGCTATAAAGTCCCAGGTACTTCTGCGACGTATCCGGCAACAAGTCGAGGAAGGCCGTGCCCGTCTCGTGCTCGGCGTTGACGTCTTCGGTTTCCTGGACCATTCGCAGCGCCTGGTGCTCGCCGCAGGCAGTGACACAGGCCGCGCAGCCTTTGCACAGATCGGAGACGAAGATCGAGAAGATGCCGCCCTCGCCCGGGCGCTTCTTTTCCGGCGTCGCGAAGATCGCATTCGCCTTCTGATAGGCCATCGGCACCTTGGCGATGATGTCGAAGAGCTGTCGTTTGGACTCCGGCGAGAAGCCGTTCACGTCGTTGGTCACGTTCTCGATGATTTGCGGCAGCGGCAGCGCCGATCCTTTCGTGACGCCGTCGCGCATCATGTCGCGAGTTCGCTTCTCGATCTCCGGCAGCAGCCGCAGCATCTTCTGGCGCTCACCCAGGTCGGTCACGTAGTGGCCGATGGCGGTCGACAGAATCGTGCCGAGATCTTGAGAGCAATTGGGCAGCGCCGTGTCCGGACAGACGGCGATGCACTCCATGCACTGCGTGCAGTTTTCGGCGATATACAGCGGGGTCTCACGGCGGGCGACGTACTTCGACGCCGTGTCGCCGCTGCCCGCCGCCATGACCCCCAGCGACGCCAGTGGCGACGCTGGCTGGTTGTAGCCCAGTCCGCCGCGGAATTCGCGATCGAACGACGCGATCCGCGTGAGCGGCGTGCACTCGTCCTGGCCCTCGGGAATCGCATGCGATCGACAGCCGGAGCCGCAGCTGTCCCCATCCCCGTTATGTCCGACGACCGGCAGCAGGGCCTGGCCGCGGAGCGTCGAACGATCTGGCGCCGCCAGCTCGCCCACGCGGATCTCGCGGACTTGCTCGAAGCCCTGCGTCATGACCTCCATGTTGGACTTCACGACGCCTTCGCCCAGACGCCCGAACTTCTTGACGTATTGCTTGTGGACGACCTCCTTGAACTGCTCGGCGTCGATGCCGAACTCGTGGAGCAGCGGCGAGACGGCGAAGAACGCGCCGAGGAAGGCGTTCCCCTGCATGCGCAGCTGCAGGTCGGCACGCTCGGTCGCGTGCCGCGCGATGACGAACCCGGGCAGCGTGAAGACGCGAATCTTCTTCTCGATGATCTGTTGCCGCGCCCACATCGGGAGCCGCTCCCACGCCTGCTCGCCTTCTTCTTCCGACTCCCACACCAGGCAGCCGCCTTCGGCCATGCCATCGAGCGGGTTGGTGTGTGTGAACGCCTTGGGATCGCAGCAGAGGACGACAGTGACGTGGCGCAGATCGCAGTTCACCCGGATCCGCTCCGGGGCCGCCACCATGAAATAGGCCGTTGGCGCGCCTTTCTTCTCCGATCCATATTTCGGATTGGCGCTGACGTGGATGATCTCCTTCGGGTTGCCGAGCTCGTCGACGACCTTGTCGCGCTCGTAGAGGAAATCGTTGAAGTCCCCGATGATGGCGCCAAGGTTCTTGCCGGTCGTGATGGCGCCCCACCCGCCGACGGAGTGGAACCGGACCGCGATCGCTCCGTCCGGCAGCAGAGAGGGCCGCTCGTTCGACTTCACTTCGTAGGGGTGGTCGATACCCAGCACGATGAACGACACGCCGTCTGTGGCCCGCTTGCCGTCTTTCCGCGCGCTGGCGCCGGTGACGAACTCGTAGGCGCCAATCGTGTGCTCAGGGCGGAAGTCGCGTGAGCCCAGTCCGTACACGCCAGAGAAGAGCCGGGGCATCTCGTCGGCCGTCAACGCCGGCAGTCCCGCTTCGTGCTGCAACGCCTTGTTCAGGGCCGTGCGAATGTCTCGCCCCATCGGGTTGTCGCCGGCCATCGCCTCGTCCGTGCGCTCGAGCACGATGACGTTCTTCTTGCCGGCGAGGGCCTTGACGACTGCGGCTTCCGGGAACGGCCGGATGACATTCAAATGGATGGAACCCAGCTTGGCGTCGCGGTGTTCGCGCAGGTAGTCCACAGCGGCTTCGATGTTCTCCGCCGCGGATCCGAGCGAGACGAACACCGTATCGGCGTCGGCGGTCTTGTATTCGGTGATGAGGCCATAGTGCCGTCCGGTCAGCGCGCCGAAGTCGGCGTAGGCTGCCTCGAGGAAGTCGAGGATCGGCTCGGTGAAGTTGTTGCGGCGGGCGACCACGCCCTGCATGTAGTGCTCTTGATTCTGGACGGGGCCCAGGAGCACGGGATTCTTGAGGTCGATCATCTGCGGCACGCGGCGGCGTTTCGGACCAAACAACACGCGCTGACTCTCCGTCGGACACTCGATGATGTCGTCGGGTGAGCCGAGGTAGCAGCGGATGAGCTCGGCCTCGTGCTTATAGAACGTCCGCTCGAGATGAGACGTGAGGAACCCGTCCTGGATGTTCATGCCCGGCGTGAGACTCAGCTCGGTCACGCGCCGCAGGATGAGCGCCTGGTCCGCGGTCTGCTGCGCGTCCTTGCCGAAGACCATGATCCAGCCGGTGTCGAGCGCGCCGTAGATGTCGTCGTGCCCGCAGTGGACGTTCAACGCGTGTTTGGTCAGCGCGCGGGCCGCCACTTCCAGCACCATCGTCGAGCACTTGCCTGGCGCGTGGTAGTACTGCTCGACGCCGTAGACCACGCCCTGCCCGGACGTGTAGTTGACGACACGCTTGCCGCAGACCGAAAAGGCGATCGCCCCGCCCTGGGCGGCATGTTCGCCTTCTGCCTCGACGGCAATGGTGTTTTGGCCGAATACGTTGAGCTTTCCTTCAGCGAACGCCTGCTGATAAAGCTCGCCACCCTCGGTCGAGGGCGTTATTGGATAGAACACGCCACCGTCCGCAATTCGAGTTTCTGTGTGATAGGAAACTAGCTGATTGCCGTTGGCGGTGACGCGGATCCCGGGAAAGCGAGGTCTGTCCGACATTGCGACAATTCCTCCCCGCCGATCTCTGACAGCTGGTGCAGTGTCAGAGAAAAGTCACGAATGGCCCCACTGGATGTGGACTGCCCGGATTCTATAGCCATGGCCCAAAGCGGGCAAAATTTTTGTTCGCTCGCTCGGCTGAGCACCGGCCAGCACGCGCACCCATAATCTGCGACGATACCTGGCCCACGGAGGCCGCCCATGCTCGATCAGGTCATTCGCCGACTCACGCTCGATCTCATCGCGGAGGCCGCCAGGCAGCCCAGCCCGGCCTCTCGCCACGCGCTGGCGGAAGCATTCTGGGAGCTGCAGTTCCTCGACCGCTCGGGGCTGTGTCAGATCGCCGGCCTCGGCCTGCTTCCCGGCGGGTCGGCCCTGGCGGCATCACCTGAAGACCGCATTCGGGCCCACGAGGCCGTGCTCATCGGCCTCGTCAACGCTGCTCTCGGCAACGGCAGCATCGAGCCCGGCTGGGTATCCGCGGTGTCGGTCCTCGACGACCCGCCGGCGCGAGAAACCGCGGCGAAGCGGGTGGCGAATCGTCTCGCGATCGCTCAGGCTCAACTGAGCCAGGAAATCGCTGGCATCCGTGTCGGCGGCGGCGTCGGACTGCCGATCGAAAACCGATTCGAGCGGATTCCATTCATCGCCGACGGCATCGACATCGCCGCGGGCTCGCAGGGCACCAACTTCAATGTCGAAAAAGTGAACATTGCGTTACGGGAGGCCCTGGGCCTCTGGGGCACCGTGACACCCGTCGCGTTCCATCCGCCGCTGGCCGGGCAGGAGCCGTTGCTCCGGATCCACTTCGTGAAGGACGGACGCGGGAGCACCGAGCTGGCGACCACTGCCGGGTTCATCTCGCGCACGCCGAACGGGCCGATTGGCGGCGCCACGATCAACCTGGACTGCGACAACGACCTGTTCCTCGATCGTTTTCTGGAGCCGGTGCGCCATCCGACCGGCAATGGCCCGTTCGACGTGACCAACGTGTTGGCGCACGAGATCGGTCACGCGCTTGGACTCGACCACCCGCCGCTCGATCCCGTGACCGGACTCGAGACCGAGGCGTGCCTGATGTCGCGAAGCCGCGGCAACGCCGTGATTCGCCAGCTCTTCCCCTTCGACATTCGGGAAGTGCAGCAGCGCCATGGCGTCATCAGCCTTGCGGCGCCGGTCACCGCGAACCTGGCCGGCACGGGACAACTGGTCGACGCGTCACCGGGCGTCGTCCTGCAGCAAGGGTCATTCGGTCAGCTGATCTTCGGACCGATGGACACGAAGGCGACGCTCGAACTACCGCTGCCTGCTGCGGGCCGGCTGGCCAATGCTCTGCACCTGAAGTTCACGACGGTGACGACTAACGTGTTCATCAACCGGGTGACGACGTTCGACGGAGCGAAACCGCTTCAGGCATTCGCGCCGAGCGCCCGAAGCACCGGATCGGAAGGCCTGGCGGGACGGCCGTTCGACCTTCACCTCGGCTTCGTCAATCGGCCCAAGCTCGCCGGCGACTTGCTGGTCCGCATCGAGATCGTCTTCCCGAAGCTGAATCAGCAGCCGCAGGCGACCTTCGGCGTCGTGCAGCTTGCGGAAGTGTCTCTGGAGACGGTTCCACCACCCAGAGTTGTGGCGACGGGCGGCATCGGCATCCTGGGATGAATCGCCTCAAAAGGATCGCCGGCGGCCGAAGAGCAACCACCCGACGAAGGCGACGCAGGCGATGGCCGCCCACTGCCTTGGGGTCATGTCGAAGAGGCGTTCCTGAACGTAGCCAGTGAACTGCCACAGCGTCGCGCCGAGCGACGTGGCCCCACCGTACTCGACGAGTCCTTGCGCGAGCATCGGCCGCCTTTCGTCGGGCCCATCCTACAATGACGAGCGTCTCTGCGGCTGCCGTATAGGCCACTGGTCGGACACATTGTGGTCAGGGTGTTCCCCGACACTCTCAGCCCTTCCCCCGATTTGATCGCCGAGCCCTGCCTCGTAACATCCCTTAACTCAAGGGGCGCCCTCATGGACAATCTGCATCAACCGCCGCCGATGACTTCGTGTCAGGCATGCCCGAACGACGAGGGTCAGGCAGTGGGCGTATCGTTCGGACACGGCGTGAAGACAATTCGATTGCGCTGCCCGGTTTGCGGACGCGAGTGGCTGGTGGTCGAGCCTATCCCTCCGGATTCGCGCGCTGAGCTTTCCGTGCGGTGAGCGACGCGACTTCGGTGTGGACCTGAACGAAGCAGAGGAAGGAAAGGTCATCGCGGCCCTTCCTTCCTCGGACTCCTAGAGTTCCCCAGCGCGATCCGATTCGCTCTCTGCAGAGTCGCCATCTTCGAGGTCTTCCTCGCTCTCCGTGTCGTCGGCCTCCGACGGCTGGAGGCGGGGGCTCACGACTTCGGCACCTTCGGGAATGAGATCTTCGAACTCGCCGGTTTCATCGTCGGGTCCTGCTGCATGTGGTTTGGGATCCATCGGTCACCTCGTCGCCACCTTACGATCGGCGCGCGACGACTTTGTGACGAATAGCCGTTCGTCCGAGCTGAAGCTCCACCGTCTGCATCGCGTGCGTGCCGTCGGCGTTGCTGTGGCTGGTGGTCAATCAGTGAGTCATGGCATACAAAACGGCATTGATGCCCAGCGCGTAGCCGTTTGGGGAAAACTGTAGAAAGAATTCCCGATCCTCGCCTTCGCGTTCCCATGAATCGCCGATGTCCGTGTTATGGGTCATGAGGACCATGATGCGCTGATGATCATCGGCGATCATGCGTAAGTCGGCGTGCGGACTGTCGCTGCCGCGCTCTGAGGTCACGCCGCCGCTATACCGCCAGAAGTTGATGCTCGTGACCTGCGGCGCCGCGATGATTGGATACAGCGTGTGCATCAGCGGATGTTCGGGCGTCACGTCTTCGATCGGATACTCCGGAAGGACGCGCTTGATCTCGGCCGACCACCGCGCCCACGCTGCCGATCCCCAGAAGTCGTCGACCCACAGAAATCCGCCCTTCAGGAGGTACTCGCGCAGCCGCACCACCTCCTCATGGGAAAATTCGAGCGTGCCGACGTCGGTGGCCATGGTAAAGGGGCAGCGAAACAGCGCATCGTCGGTGAGCCGCACCACCCAGTAGTTGGGATTGCCGGCCGCATCGACGCTGATCGGTGTCTTGGTCAGCTCAGAGACGCGGATCATGAGGTTCATGCCGGCGTACGGGTAATCCGTCGCCCAGCCCATGCCGTTCATCTCGCGGACGACGCTGCGATACATGATCTTGCAGTGGGTGAAGGCGCCGTCCTCGAACGACTCAGGCGGGAACCTGGCCGGCACGGAGGGGCCCTCGCGAAGGCGATACCGTCGCTGCGCAAAGCCGACGGAAACCATCGCCGCGAGAATCAAGAGCACCGCGGCCATCCGGGACCAGAACCGCTGCATGAGCACAGTCTAAGCCAGGTGAGACCGGTGCGACGCTACCTGCTCGGCGCGTAATACCCCGGACGCGCGCGTGCGACCGCCTCGTGGCGTGTCACGCGGATGGCGATTTGACGATATCCCCCGTCGCGCCGCTTGTTGCTCGACTCGTAGGCAAGGGTGTACTGCTTGGACAGCTCGTCGCGGATTTCCTGATAGACACCCAGCAGCTCTCGCGCCTGAAGCGGAAAGAATGCGCGACCGCCCGTCTGACGGGTCAGGCGCCGGAGCCGGTATTGGGCGTTGCGTTCCGTATCGTTGGGAGCCTGGCCGCTGCCCAGCCCGATCGCATAGATGGCGACACCCGAACGGACGGCAGCCTCGAGTACCTCTTCGAACGTCAGCAGGCTCGACGTGTCCGCGCCGTCCGACAGAAGGACGATCGCCCGGCGGCGGAGCTCCCCTGACGCGTCCGACGGGACTTTTTTGTCCAGCTCGCGGAGCGCGATGTACACCGCGTTGTAGAGCGCGGTTGCGCCGCCCGCTGTAGTAGTCCTGATCGCCTCTTCGAGCCGTGCGTGGTCGGTCGTGAACGGCTGCCTGACCTGCACCCGGCTGTCAAAATCGATGAGCGTGGCCACGTCGTCCGGCCCCAGCGCGTTCACGAACCCGATGGCCGATTCCTGCGCCAGTCCCAGACTCTCCTGCATGCTCGCGCTGGTATCCATGACGAGGGAGACCGCCAGCGGAACGCCCGTCTGTTCAAAGAAGGTGATGACTTGCGGCCGGTTGTCTTCAAAAACCACGAATTCGTTCTGGGTGAGGTCGGTGACGAACCGTCGCTCGCCGTCGGTGACGGTCACGTCGACTTTGACGAGATCGACGACGGCGCGAAACGGAACGGTGGCCTGCGCGTCAATGGGCTGGCTGAAAAACCCGCTGGCGAGACTCGCGAGCAAGATGGCGACGACTGCACGCGTCATGGGCGCCCTGACACCCGGCAAAGTGGCCCTCGGCGCACTGCGCCGAGACCGCCTGCCCTAGAGCGCATCCTCCCACCGCTGACCGCTGGATGCAAGCCGTGCGGTGACCAGTCGGCGATGGCTGGACTAGCGCGAGATCGACATGGCTACGCCTACTACTCGGCCCGGTACAAAGACAGGCCGCCAGAGGATTGTCGGTCCTCGCGCCGGCGCCGCCTCGAATCTCAGAGACGGTTTCGAGTGGCCCGCGTCGACCGCCCACCCGATGACTGCGCCGAGCCCGGCAAAGGCGGCAGTTGCCCCCAGGTAAAAGCATGCCCATTCGTCGATCTCATTGCGGTCGATGATGAGCGCGTTGACGAACAACGCGCCGCCGATCCCCGCGCCGACGCCGGCCCCAATGAGCGCGCCGTTCCGGACGGGGTCGCGCGGACGGTCGACCGAGCGGATGCTGCCGATCGGAATCGTGACGGTCGGCGGTGTCGCCGGCAGCCGCTGAGCCAGTCGAACGTCGAGATCGTCCTCGCTGAAACGAACGAGCCGCCCGGCAACCCGCTGTCCGTCGGTTTGAAGAATCGTGATCGCATCGCCCGCCGCCACCTCCCGCCGCAAGGCGTCGATCGAGGTCAGCACCATCTGCGCGTGCGCAGGCGAGGTCCAGAACGAAGCTAGCGCAACCACGGCAGTGAACATCACACGCTGTAACGTCAAAGTCACGGACCGCTCCCCGCGCGGAATTGAGCAGCGCAGCCTGCAGTCCGCGCTAGAGAGAGATGCGAGAAACGCCGGGGCCCCGGCTCAGAAGCGGCGATGCCGCTACTGTCCGTCCGGAATGAGCACGCGAATCACCCCATCCGCTTTGTTCAGCAGAAAAATCTGGCCGTCCGGCCCGCTGCCAAAGCGCAAGTCGGCCCGTGTGGCGGGCGGCCTGCTTTGCTTCGCGTTTTCTCCTCTGATGAGCTCCAGCAGGGTCTTTGGCGTGCCGCCATCGGTGAGCAGAATCCGGCGTAACGGTTCCTGTCCGCCTTTGGGAAGGTCGTCGGCGCTGACGTAGAAAATCTCGCCGCTCGGGATGTCGCCGAACACGAGTCGATTGGTCAGTTGCTTGATCGCCGTCTGACGATAGACGGTACCCATCGTCACGGCCGACTGCGGCTGAAGCAGCGGATCGAGCTGACCGTACTCGACGATGGGATAGGCGACCGAAGGATCGCTGCGGGGGCTGGCGCGATCGACGCCCTCCCTGCTGAGAAACTTGTAGCTGCCCTCCCAGGCGTTCCAGCCCAGGTTCGCGCCGGCCGTGACCAGATCCACCTCTTCGACGATGTTCTGGCCAATGTCCGCCAGGAACAGATTGCCGTTCTTCGCGTCCCACGTGAAGCGCTGAGGGTTCCGCAAACCGTACGCGTAGATTTCACCGAGCGTGTCTGGATTGGCATCGGCCACGAATGGATTGCCTGACGGAATTCCGTACTTGCCGTTGGCGCCGTCAGTCCCGAACGGATCGATCCGCAGCAGCTTGCCAAAGAGCGACCCGAGGTTCTGCGCCATGTTGAAGGGATCGCCGCCGCTACCGCCATCGGCAAAGGACATGTACAGGAGACCAAAGTCCGCGGTTCCCGGCCCCGCCGTCGAATTGAACGCCAGCAGGCCACCGTTGTGATTGGCGAACGGCTGTTCGACGCGCATGAGCTCTCGAGGCGGCCCGCCGTCGTAGGCGTCGGCCGTCGGTGTCTTCGCCGACCACTCGAGCAGGATGGTGTCGTGGGTTCGCGTGCCGCCGCGCGGTCTGAAGTCCGGCGTCGGCTTGGTGTTGGCGGTGTCGGTCAGCGTGTAGAACTTGCCGAATCCACGGCTGCCCCGCTCGTTGAACTGTGGATGGAACGCAATGCTCTGAACGCCCCGCTCGCGTCCGGACGACTGCACCACGACAGCCCACTGAGGCGCGTTGACGTCCACATACGGTTGAACGCGCCGGCCATCGTAGCTGACGCTGTAGATTGGTCCACGCATGTCGTTGACGAACAACCGTCGCGTGCCGGGTTCGTTCACCAACGTCATCGTGCGCGCCGCTGTGCCTTCCATGTCGGGCACAGCGGCAAACGGACGAAAGTTCACGACGATGACGCCGTCGGCGGTGGGGATGGGGGTCGGAAACGGGTCGTTCGTGGACTGTCCGTTCGCCGGCGCGTGCATGAGCAGGAGGGCGGCGATCAAAAGAAAGCGAAACATCTGGTCATCCTAGCCGCGAGAGCGAGCCCACGCTACCTGATCCTCGTGGCTCGGGACCTCGGTTGCTCGGTGGCCCGGTGGGTCAGTAGCTCGGTCGCTCAGTTACTCGGTCGCTCAGTAACTCAGTTGCTCAGTAGCTCGGTGGCTCAAAGGCTCAGTTGCGGACGCTCGACGTTGACCGTCGACGGAAGTCCTCAATAGTATGGCCGCGTGCCGGCAATCCTGCGGGGCTTCAGCCTCTACGCGGTGCTCTTTTCCACCTTTGCGCAAGCGCCCGCCCGCTCCCCTGACATCTATTTCGC
>JBKPSC010000102.1:0-8468 GCA_046734915.1 Acidobacteriota bacterium
TTGAAGCCGCGCTTCGTGAACATCGCCGTCAGCAGATCGGCGTTCTTGCGCATGTCAGCGTCGTTGCCGGACACGTTCGGCAGCGAGACGAGCTGAACGAGCTCGTCGACAATCTGCCGCTCATGCTGCGCGCGCCAGCTCTTCACCGGCGATTGGGCATCGGCAGGCACGCCCAGCACCCACGCCGCGCAAAGCATCCACAGGAACCCTTGCGCACGCCGGCCGACAGACTTGTTCATCGCGTCTCCTTCGGAACGCCGCTCTAACGATCCAGCACCCAGCGAAGGCCGCCGAGGACGTGCTGCTGGTACAGCGGATTCTGCCAGACGTCCTCGCGATGGCCGAGCGCTGTGTAGAACACGCGCCCCTGGCCATAGACCTTCGCCCACGCGAGCGGCAGATCGGCCGGCTGCCCGGATTCAGGCGCCCCGTCCTCCGGCTGGCGATCCAGCGAGAGGAGCAGCGTGACCGCGCCACGGTTGGCGCGGGTGAATTTGTAGATTTCGTCGAACACGCGGAAGCGCGCGCCAAGCGGTATCGAGGCCGGATGCGAAGGCGTTTCGACGATCGCTTCGACCGTCGTCTGGTTCCCGTGCGTGAGAACTTCGTTGCCCAGCATATCGAGATAAGCCGGGGCGTCGTGATAGGTGTCGGCGGCGCTGTGCATGCCGACGAATCCATGGCCGCGCGCGATCCAGTCGAGCAGTCCGTTGAGATCTCGCACCGGCAGATTGCCCGTCGTATTGGCAAACACGAGGGCGTCCACGTCGCCGAGCGCAGAGGGGGCGAGCATTCGCGAGACGTCATCTGCAGTTCGGCAGAAGCTGACCGTGAACAGTCCAGACGAGCGGCTGAGAGCCAGCAGCGTCGCCTCGGCGTCCGGAATCGACGAATGCCTGAACCCTTCCGTATGCGTGACCACCAGGACCTGGGCGGTTCTCCCGACCGGCGACGGCACCGGATCCCCGGTGGGCGTTGGCGCCTGAGAAGCGCCCGAGCACGACGAGATGGCCGCTGCCGTCAGCAGCGACCATACCGTCCGCCGCACGTCCGCCTCAGCGCAGCCGGGCCGCCCGCGCGTTCAGCGTCGCCGCCAGCGCGGTCAACCGCATGGCATCGCGGCCCGAGGCAGCCGCGGCGTCTTTGTCGATCTCAGCGGCGAGGGCCTGCAATTGCTCGGCGGCCTGCGCGCCGCCCTTGTCCGTCGCGCCGCGAACGCCGTCCGCCCGGTCGAGGGCACTGCGTACCGCCGCCGCGCGCGCCGGCTCAATACCCTTGCTGCGCCCGAGTTGATCCAGGTACGCGCGCGCCACGACCGAGTTCGGCGGCCACGTGATCCGCGTCTGGTCCTGCGCGTTGAAGTTCTCCGATCGCACGAGAACGGCGGCCGTGATTTCGTTCTGTGACAGGAACTCGCTGGGCTTCAGCCGGAACACGTCGAGGCCGCGGATGATCTCCGCCGCGTAGATGTTGCCGTTGTACCAATAGGCCGACCAGTAGCCACCGGTGTAGAGCTGTTTGGCGTCGACGGGCCCGCGATCGAAATAGGCAATCTCGAACGGGTGCGCCGAATCCGTGAAGTCGAACACCGACACGCCGCCCTGGTACCACGCCTGCACCATGATGTCCCGGCCTGGAACCGGGATGAGCGACCCGTTGTGCGCGACGCAGTTCTCCTGATCGGTCTGCGGCGCGGGCATCTTGTAATAGCCGCGGAACTGCAGCTTGCGATCGACGATGTCGAAGATGGCGTCGGCGCCCCAGTTCGGGAGATCGGTCGCGCGGCAGCGTGGACGCGACCCGCCGCCCCACTCGTCGGTGAAGAGAATCTTCGTTCCGTCGTTGTTGAACGTCGCGGAATGCCAATAGGCGAAGTTGTTGTCCATCGCCGCGTCGAGCCGGACGGGATGCACGGGGTCGGTGATGTCGATCAGGATGCCGTTGCCCGAGCAGGCCCCGGCTGCCAGTCCCTTCTCAGGGAAAACCGTGATGTCGTGGCACTGATTGGTGCGCGACGTCGTCTGCGTTCCCTCGCCGTGGTTGCCGCCCTTCCACAGGCCGTTCACATCGCCGGTCGCCGCGTCGGCGAACAGGCGGGGACGGTTAACGATCTTCGCGTCCTGCGGCCGCGCCAGCGAGACTTCGATGACGTCGATACTGAAGAGCGAAGTGTTCGGATCGTCCTTGGGTTCGGCGGCCGAACAGCCCTCGAGCTCCTCGCCAGCGCGCACCGAGCTCGTGCCGCTCCCGTAGACGTAGATGGTGTTGGGGTCGTTGGCCACCGGCACCAGCGTGTGCGTGTGCGACCCACGACAGGTTTGAACGGCCGCCACCTGCCGGGGATTCTTGAGATCGCTGATGTCGAAGATGCGGACGCCACGGAAACGGTCGGAACTGACTGCCGTTTGCACACCGCCGGTCCCGCAATCGAGACGTCCGCGGACCTGCTCGACCGACATGAAGAGCAGGTTCTTGTAAACCGAGACGTCGCCCTGTCCCCCGGGGCAGACCGTCGAGGCGAGCAGACGCGGACCCTTCGGCTCTTCGATGTCGTAGATGTTGAACCCGTGGTAGTTGCCGACGAACATGTGATGGCCGTCGAACGCCAGGTCCGAGTTCACATAACTCGGCAGATTGGCGGTCTTGGGATCGAACGGCGGCGGCGACGGCGGCGTGGCGTTGGCGCCCGCGGCGCCGCCGTTGGCCGACGCGTCAGCGGCAGGGCCACCAGTGCCGTTCGCGGCGTTCCCGGCTGCGTTGTTGGCGTTTGCCGGCCGCTCGGGAGCGGTCGGCGTCCCGTTCGGTTTCTGCGGATCGAAGAAGCCAGACGGCTTCGGCAGCGTGGCGAGCAGCTCCAGGTTCTTGATGGCCTCGCCGGCGTTGCGAAGCCCGGGCTTCAATCCGACCCGTGGATCCTTGGATCCGGTTGCCGGCTGCCGATCCTGCGCCTGCCCGGCGAGCACGAACGTGCTCATCACGACCGCCACACAGGCTCCGCGGATGGTCGAAGACATCATTGCGGCAACTCCTTGAGCATCGCGCCCATGCGATCGATTTCCATCTTCTGATCCGCCTCGACGTCCGATGCGAACGCGAAAATCTCCGTATCCTGTCCGGCGCCCGGCGACGCGAACAGATCGCGCACCATCACGAGCGCGCCTTCGTGGTGCGACATCATCCCCTCGAGAAACAGCCGGTCGAACGACGGCCCGCTCGCCGCCGCCAGGCGCGCCATCGCCTCGGGCGTCAACATGCCCGGCATGAGCGCCGCGTCATGCTGATGATGGGCGTGCTCATCGGGAACGGCCTGGCCACGAGCTTCCAGCCAGTGCTGCATCATGCGGATTTCGTCGACCTGCGACACCTCGATGCGCAGGCCCAGCATCTTCATGTCGTCGCGCCGGGTCCTCGTCTTCAGCAACTCGACCATCTCGACGGCCTGCGCGTGGTGGCCGATCATGCCCTGCATGAACTGGACGTCCGCAAGCGTGAACGAGACGCGCGACAGGTCCGTGGCGTGCGCGACATCGATGGCCTGAGTCGGTTGGCCCGGAGCGCCCGGCTGCACGAGCGGCGCGGGCGAGTCGGGCGGCGACGGACTGGCCGCCACTTTCGTGGCGGCGGGCACCGTGCGGCAGCCAGCGGCCGCAAGCAGCATCAGCACGAGTGGGACGTGACGGGCAGCGTTCACGACAAACCTGAACGCCTCTAGGCTACTGCGATCGGGGATGGACTGTCATACCCTTCCTCGACCGGACCTCGGGGCCGGGCTCCCACGTATTAGCCAGAGAAGCTCTCCATACTTCAAGAAAGCGGTTGTCCAGGATGCAGCGACTACGACGACGTCAGACGCGGCGGCCCCGTTCAGCCGGCTTCAGAGCCCAATACATGCAGGACCTGAAGGCGGAAGACCTGCAGCGGATGTTCACCCGGGACACCGTCGAGGCTTACCAGTTTTTTTCGCGCAACATCGACTTCGGCGACACGGCGACACTGCCGTGGCACCGCCGGATCCTCAGGCAGGCCCGGCTCGTCTTCGTCGCGTTCACGATGAAGCTCTCGCCAGCCCGGCGCGTCCTCTATCTCGGATCCTTGATCATCACTCTGGCCGGCCTGTTCAAACTGGCAGGCGGGGCCGGAATGCCGGACGGCACGCAGGCAGTCGTCGCCGGCTTTCTCCTGTTGAACCTCCTGATCCTGCTCGAAGTCGCCGATCGACTGTCGCTCAAGAACGATCTCGAGATCGCGCGCGACATTCAGTTGGCGATGCTGCCGCACGGCCTCCACCGCACCGAGACGGTCGAAACGGCGGGCATCAGCCGTCCGGCCAACACCGTTGGCGGCGATTTCTTCGACGTCATCCCGCTCCCCGACGGCCGCCTCGTCGTCGCGCTGGGTGATGTGGCCGGCAAAGGCAGTCCGGCGGCGCTCCTGATGGCCCTGCTCGTCGCCATGCTCCGGACGTTGGTTGAAACCGCTGACGAGATCCCACGCGACGTGTCCGCGCTCGCTTCGCGCCTGAACAGACAGGTCGCGCGGCACGCGCCCGGCAATCGCTTCATCACGCTCTTCGTGGCGTTTTTCGATCCGTCGACGAGCTTGCTGGAGTACGTCAACGCGGGGCATACACCTCCGATCCTGTTCCGCGCAGACGGGTCGCACGATCGGCTGCTGACAGGCGGCGTCGCCCTCGGCCTGTTCGAGGGGTCGACCTTCACCGCCGACCGGACGTCGGTCGGCGCCGACGATTTGCTGGCAATGTACAGTGACGGCATCTCAGAAGCCGAGAGCCCAGCCGGTGTGCCGTTCGACGAAGAAGGGCTGGTCAGGACGATCCGCGCCGGCTCCCGTACGGACCTCCAGGGTCTCGTCTCGACTGTGGTTGAGGCGGTCGGCACGCACCACGGGGATGCCCGCTTCGCCGACGACCTCACGCTCCTCCTGCTGCGGCGAATCCGGTAGAATCCGAGCGAACCCCGGTGACTCAGTTCTGGAGATTGCTGTCATGCGAACACTTGTGACGATAGGGCTGGTAGCGGCGGGCGCGTTGCTGGTCACGGCCGACGCCGGCGCGCAGGCGTCGAAGGTTACCAAGGAAAACGTGCCTGGCATCACCAACCTCGCGCGGCTCGAGACGACGATTGCCTGCGCCGGCGCGGTGAAGGCCGAGGCCGTGCCCGAAATCAAGAAGATGGGCTTCGCCTCGATCATCAACGTCCGGGAGGCCAGCGAGCCCGGCGCCGAGGTGGACAAGGAAGAAGCGGCAGCCAAGGCGGCGGGCCTCAAGTTCGTTCACGTGCCGTTCAACGTGGCGGCGCCGGCGCCCGACCTGGTTGACAAGTTCCTGGCCGCCGTCACCGTTCCAGCGAATCAGCCGGCTTTCGTGCACTGTGCTGCGGGCGGACGGGCCGCGAGCCTGTGGTTCATCAAGCGGGTCAAGGTCGACAAGTGGGATCAGGCGCGGGCGCTCGAAGAAGCCAACGCGCTCGGTCTGAACGATCGCCTGCGAACCTGGGCGCTCGACTACCTCAAGACGCACTCGTAGTCGCGTCGCCTCACTGCCGCGGCGCCGGGCGACCCGCTATCCTGCTGGCATGCGTCACCGCGAAGGACACCGGACGGACCGCATCGGCTGGCTGCGAGCCGCGGTCCTCGGCGCCAACGACGGCATCGTCTCGACGGCCAGTCTGATCGTCGGAGTCGCGGCGGCGAGCGCCGCCCGGCGCGATATCTTCGTCGCCGGCGCGGCCGGGCTCGTCGCCGGCGCGCTGTCGATGGCGGCCGGAGAGTACGTGTCGGTCAGCTCGCAGGCCGACACCGAGCGCGCCGACCTCGCGCTCGAACGCTACGAGCTGCAGACCGATCCGGCCGGCGAAGAGGACGAGCTCACCGTCATCTACCAGCAGCGAGGCATCGAGGCCCCGCTCGCCCGCGCCGTGGCGCGTCAGCTGATGGCGCACGATGCGCTTGGCGCGCACGCGCGCGACGAGCTCGGGATGTCCACGGTCCTGACCGCCCGTCCGCTGCAGGCCGCCGCCGCCTCGGCGGCCACCTTCGCCATCGGCGCGGCGCTTCCGCTCGTTACCGTGCTCATCGCGCCTCTCTCGATACTGGGCATCATCGTGTCGGCCGTGTCGCTTCTGTGCCTGGGCGCGCTTGGCGCCCTGGCGGCGCGGACCGGCGGCGCATCCGGGACATCGGGAGCCGCGCGCGTCGCGTTCTGGGGCGCGCTGGCGATGGCGGTGACCGCCGGCGTCGGGCGCCTCGTCGGCGCGGCGGTTTGAGGTCGCCTCGGCTGCGCGGGCGTCAGCCCGGAGCCTGACCGTTTGTTCTCACCAGCGCACTCACCAGGCGCTCGAGCGTTACGGCCGGATTGATCGTCCGGCCGGTATGCACGGGAGAGGTTTGAATGATCGTGCTGCGCGGCGCGACGAGCCAGTGGAAGCGGCTGCGCTGAGGCAGCTGGCCCAGCGGGCCGGCCTGCGGCGATCCGGCGCAGATGACCGGGATGGTATCGAGGTGGCGGCGGGCCGCGTCGAGATCGAAGGCCGCGTCGATGGCCTGGATCCGGACCGGGTCCAGCTCGATGCGCGCCGCGAGAAAGTCCTGCGCCGGACACGACAGAATGATGCCGACGTTGACGACCTCTCCGCGCTCGACGCGCGGCACTACACGGATGATCGCGTAGTCGTAGGTGCTCTCAACGGGCACGGCTGGCCTCCTCGACGAAAACGCGCGATGCGTGCAGACGGTCGGTCAGGTAGGCGCGATACGTCGCGCGCTGCGCCTCGGGCCCGCCATCACCCGCACCGTCGAGCCACTCGTCGGGAATGAGCGCGACGGCGCGATGCAGGACGTCGGCTGTCAGTCGGGCGGTCATGGCTTCGTCGGCGCGGTCGAGCTCGGTCGCCTACGGCAGAAGCACGTGGTCGCGGATGAGCGCGAACGGATCGCGCGCCCGTTCGTGCGCGCTCATCCAGTCGTCCGCATGGTGAAAGTACAGCGTCGAGCCATGATCGATCAGCCACAGCTGTCGATGCCAGATCAGCATGTTCGTGTTGCGCACTGTGCGATCCACGTTGGTGACATACGCATCGAACCAGACGATCCGTGACGCCAGCTCGGCGTCGGGCCGTTCGACCGTCGGGTCGAGCGTCACTGATCCGGGCAGGTAGTCGAGCGCCACGTTGAGCCCCGCGCTCTCTTTCAACAGCGCGAAGATCTCCGGGTCGGGCTCCGTCCGTGCGAGATCGGCATCGAGCTCGGTAAAGACGAGCTCGGGCACCGGCAGTCCCAGCGCCCGTGCGATCTCACCGGAGACGAGCTCCGCGATGAGCGCTTTCGCGCCGTGCCCGGCCCCCCTGAACTTCATGACGTAGAGCCCGTCGTCGTCCGCTTCGACGATGGCCGGCAGCGAGCCGCCTTCGCGCAGCGGCGTGACGTAACGGGTGACGCGGACCGTCCTCAGCGCCGACATGCGCTCATTCTGGCACGGCCCGACGATTGAATCGCCCGCCCTCGAGAAACGCGAGCACCTGCCGGATGGTGTCGTCGTGGTCCATGATGAACGTGTGATTCGCGTCGACCGTAATGAAGTCGGCCATCCCCGCCAGGCGGGTCTCCTCCACCTGCACCGTGCCGTCATGTGACCCGGGACGGCGAACGAGCGAGGAATAGTACGACGTCGGCTGCAGCGGGTGAAAGCTGCGCGTGCCGGCGATGACCCCGACCGCACACGTCACGGGACCGAGCTGCTCATCGAGATTCGACGCGCGATCGGCGCGGAGATCGTCCAGCGCCTGCCCGAAGAATTCGCGCGCCCAGGCGAACCGGCTGACACGCGACGCGAGCAGCGCGCCCCGATTCGGCGGGGCCAGCATGACCAGCCGGCCCATGTTCGGCACCGCGCCGCGAGCGAGCACGCCGCGCGCCAGCAGGCCTCCCATGCTGTGGGTCACGAAGTCGACCCGTTCGCATTGCGTCGCGACCGTGCGGACGTACCGCTCGAGCGCGTCGACGAGCGCCATGACCCCGTACTCCCGGCTCGGATAGTCCCAGTTGTGGGCCTCGTAACCCGCCGCTTCCAGCGCCGCCGCAAGCCGGGCCATCGATCGCGAAGTTCGCGCCAAACCATGGACCAGAACAACTGCACGAGGCGACGAGCGGCGGGCGTGCCGGCCCGAAAACGCCACGGCCGGCGTGTGGCGGGTCGCCAAGAAGTGCTCGATGGAGTTCGCGTAGTACGCCACGAGCGGGCGCTCGGCCGGAACGACAGTGAGCGAGTCCCCGCTTTTCGTCACCAACCGCCGCAGCACGAGCATGCGGAGCCCGACTTCGAGCATGTACGCCGGATCACGGCGCGGCACGTACAGATGCGCCCCCACTGATTCCAGTTCCTCGACAATCGACGTCGTGCGCGCGGTCAGCGCCGCACGCGTAGCCGTGGCGCCCTCGAAACTGAGCAGAGC
>JBKPSC010000103.1:0-4497 GCA_046734915.1 Acidobacteriota bacterium
CCATAGCACATGTTGCGAACGAAATCTCGGCGGTTCATCGTCACCTCCACTGAAAGGCGGGACCGGCAATCGCGAGCGCCACCCGCTCGTGCGCCGGGATCGACGTGTCCGCGATCAGTGCATGCAGGGGGTTTCCGGCAGGAACGTCCACCACGTCGAGCAACGACCGGGGATCGACCGCTGCCACCGACGGAAGACGCGAGATCGTTCTCGCCAGCTCACCGCGATTGAGAAGCGAGTCCGGATCCGCCCACTCCTGCATCCCATCGCCGTAGCCCTTCGGAGAAGGCGGTGACCATAGCGGCTGCCGCAATTGTCGCAACAGCGCCGGTGCATTCGGGTTCACCTCGGTCGATCCGAACGCGCGTAGTACGGCGACGAACCAATCCTGCGGCGTCCGGAACTTCCGCGCATCGTCACGCCAGGCATCGGGCTCATCGACAAGAGCAATCGCCACTGATTTCAGATCGCCCTCACTCGAACGGAACGCTCGCGCGAGGCGATCGATAGCGGCGGCTGGAGGATCGTCGCTGATGAAATGTGTGGCAAGTTTCGTCGCGACGAATTTCGCGGTAGACGGATGCCCACACAACGCCCGAATCGCGCGTTCGCCTTCGCCGACGCCATCTTCCTTGTAGCGTTGCTTGAGAATGGTCTTGGGTCCCGGCTCGTGCAGAAATTCCTGAAAGACGAAACCAAGTGGGCCGTTTTGCTGAGAGCTGACGCGTCGAACGCCTCCTCCGCCTCCGCCCCGCCGCGGTTGCATTCGCGCACCGGGGCCAGGGATTCCGGCGATCGTCCAGCCCGTCAGGATCCGCGCGAGCTCCTGCACATCCTCTTGCGTATAGCCGCCGTTTACTCCAAGCGTGTGCAGTTCGAGCAATTCACGTGCGTAGTTTTCATTCAGACCGCGCTTCGCTCCGTTGCTTCGCTGACTGGCGGCCTGTGCACCTGGCGACGATGGACCGATCGATTGGAAGTTGTCCAGGTACGCCAGCATCGCCGGATGCTTTGCCGATGCCAGCACCATGTCTTCGAATCGTCCGAGCACGTGCGGCCGGATCACGTCTCGCTCGTAGGATCCGGCGAGTGGCGCGACCAGAATCTTGCCACCTGCAGAAACACACAGGTGATTGGACCAGAACGCCACGAGGCGTTCGACGAACGGACGATCGCTGGTCACGCGGGTGCCGAGCGCGGCTCGTGCTTCGCTGGCGGAAAGTTCAACGAGACGACGGCGCGCCTCGCGTCGTTCCTGTTCGTCGCGCTGTCCCTGCATGCGCAGCGCGCGGACGGCGTCGCCGATCGCGGCGGGCGAGGTGCTCTCGGTCGCGCGAGCGATTGGCGCGCCGGCATCGAGTTGTGCCTTCAACCAGCCGCGGGCGTCCGATGTCCGTTGACGCTCTCCCTGGCGGGCGCCGAGGCCGAATCGATTGAGCGCACGAAGCGGGACGTTCATGGAACTGCACCCTCCGCTGACCCCATGCTAACCCCGGCGCTGGCAGACGGGCGCTGGCGTCTGAGTCTAAGACGAAGTCAGCGCCCTGAAGCGTTGCTCCGCAGTTTGGGTTGTCGATGATGGTGCGCACTCGCGCGGTCGAGGTGGAACCGTGGCCGGCGCGTAGCAGTCACGCGTGGAAGCCGCGTCGACGAGAGGGCTCTGCCCTCTCGTTCGCGTCCGTGCTGCTCTAGTCGTCGATGCGCTGAAGGGCGGCTTCCGCCTCTTCATCTCGCTGCCGGACATGCCGGGCGAGCGCCAACGTCGACGTAGAAAACAGCGCAACCCACGCCGCTGTTGGATGTACCCAATATGTGACGAGCAATGCCGCCAGAAGCCCCATACCAACAGAGATACGAAACATGATCCCCTCCGCTCGACGTGAAATAGAGCAATTTGTGAACCATGTTCGACCCGATCATCAGAGAACGGGCTAAACGACAGATAATGAAGGTGTTACATAGGATGCGCGATTCAGTGTATCGGCGCTATCGCATCAAACGACACGCGCCGTTTTGGAACACGGCCAATTGGCGATTGATGACCGAACCCGCTGATTGCATTAGTCTTAGCTTGAAAATTCCGGATACATGTCGTTGATATCAGGATTGAACAGGGCGTCCGGTTTGGTGTCGGGACTTGTCGGCATTTCGTGCATGGTACTGCTCGCGTCCTCAGCCTGCGTGGCTCCGAGGGAGTCCGCCGCGCCGCCGCGTCGCGAGCGAGGCGCCATGCGCGAGCTCGGACTTCGGCACAAAACTGCATGGGACCTCTACCAGGCGCTTCGACAAGAGGCGGGGGGCGGCAAGCGGCTTACGCTGAGCGAGGTTCCGGACTGGGCGGGCCTCTGGGTCTGGAACTCCAACCGCGGCTTCCTGTTCGACCCGGACACGCCGGAGGGAGCCGTCACGACCGCAAAGCTGACGCCTGAATATCAGAGGAAGCTCGACGAAGAACTGGCGCGCATCAACCAGGGCATCGAGTACGACCCGATCAGTTCATGCGCGCCCCCCGGCCATCCACGCTGGTTGGCGATTCCCTTCCTTCGCGAGTTCATCGTCACACCCGATCAGACGTGGTTGTCGAGCGAGACCGTGAACAACGTGCGTCGCATCTACACCGACGGCCGCGATCACATTCCCGAAGCCGATCGCTATCCGCTCTATTACGGCGACTCAATCGGCTTCTGGAACAATCAGACACTCACTATTCATACGAATCAGCTCAGGGCCGGCGTCTACCAACGTGGAAATCCCGAGTACACCGATCAAGTCGAGACCGTCGAAATCTGGGAGAAAGTTGATGAGCGGACCGTCGAAGTCGACGTGTGGGTCTACGATCCTCCGGCGCTCGTCGAGCCGTGGTACGTCAAGCAGCGCTACTCGAAGGTCAGCGACCAGGATAGGCAGTTGCGGATTCGATACTGGGATTGTCTCGAGAATCCGAACAACGCTGTCTACAAGACGCAGGAAGGCAGCACCCAGTTCAAGGACTTCACCTTCACGAAGCCTGATGGTAAGTAGGTCCGCCGTACGTAGTGTCCGGCTTTAGCCGGACCTGCCGGTGCGATCGCCCTCGATTTGCACCTGTCCGCCGCATCGCTATAAGGTGATCGGTTGGGAGATCCTCTGTGACCGCCACCGCCACACTTACCACCTACAAGATGTACATCGACGGCCAATGGGTCGATGCGGCATCCACTGAATACTTTGAAAGCGACGATCCTTTCCGCGCCGAGCCGTGGGCGCGCATCCCGCGAGGAACGGCGGCCGACGTTGATCGTGCCGTGCGCGCCGCGCACAAGGCGTTCACCTCGGGTGAGTGGCCAAGGCTGACGGCGTCGCGTCGCGGCGCGCTGCTTCGGAAGCTTGGCGATCTGATTACCGAGCGCTCGAAGCAGCTGGCGGAAATAGAGGTGCGCGACAACGGCAAGCTCTACGCCGAGATGAGCATGCAGACCGCGTACATGGCGCAGTGGTATCACTACTACGGCGGTCTTGCTGACAAGATCGAAGGCGCTGTTCTTCCCACCGACAAGCCAGACACCTTCAATTACACACGCTACGAGCCTCTCGGGGTGATCGCCGCAATCGTGCCGTGGAACTCGCCGCTGCTTCTCACGACGTGGAAGCTCGCCCCGGCCCTCGCTGCAGGTAACACGGTGGTCATCAAGCCATCGGAGTTCACGTCGGCGTCGGTGCTCGAGCTCATGACGCTGATCGAGGACGCCGGCTTCCCGCCCGGTGTCGTCAACGTGGTTACCGGGTTTGGCGCCGACGTGGGCGCGCCGCTCGTCGAGCATCCACTCGTCGCGAAAGTGGCGTTCACCGGCTCGGACCTCACCGGGCAGCGGATCTACGAAGCTGCTGCTCGTGGTCTCAAGCACGTGACGATGGAGCTGGGCGGCAAGTCACCGAACATCGTTTTCGACGATGCCGAGATCGACAACGCGGTGAAGGGAGCGATCTCAGGGATTTTTGCAGCCACCGGACAGACCTGCATCGCCGGCTCGAGGCTGCTGGTGCAACAGAGCATTCACGACGAGTTCCTCGACAAGCTCGTCGCGTTCGCGAAGACAGCGAAGATGGGCGACCCGATGAGCGCCGACACGCAGATCGGGCCGGTCACGAACAAGCCGCAGTTCGAGAAGATTCTCAAGTACATCGACATCGCCAAGGGCGAAGGCGCACGCGCGGTGCTGGGCGGGGCGCGCGCCGAAAGACCGGAATGCGGCAGCGGCTGGTTCGTCGAGCCGACGATCTTCGAGGGCGTCAACAACCGCATGCGAATCGCGCAGGAGGAAGTCTTCGGTCCCGTCCTCTCAGTGATTCCGTTCAAGGATGAAGAAGAAGCGATCGCGATCGGGAATGACGTGGTGTATGGTCTGGCCGCTGGCGTCTGGACGCAGAACATGCGCCGGGCGCTGACGATGGCCGACAGACTCCAGGCGGGTACGGTGTGGATCAACACGTATCGCGCCGTGAGCTATCTCTCGCCGT
>JBKPSC010000104.1:0-7321 GCA_046734915.1 Acidobacteriota bacterium
AATCAGCAACGAAGGTGATGAGACGGTGCAGCTGCTCAGCCGCCACTGGATCATCACCGACGGCACCGGCCAGGTCGAAGAGGTTCGCGGCCCGGGAGTGGTGGGCGAGCAACCCGTGCTTTCGCCGGGTGAGAGCTTCGAGTACACCTCCGGCTGTCCGCTCAAGACATCGACCGGGTCGATGCGCGGCACCTATCAGATGGTGACCGAAGACGGCACCCACTTCGACGTGGAGATCGGCCAGTTCACGCTGGCCGAACCGTACACGGTCCACTAGCCGTCAGCCTTCAGGCCGGCGAAACGTCCTGATCGCGTCGAGAAAGGCATCGCCGAAGTCGGCGGCCTTTCGGGTGCCCACTCCGTAGACCTCGTGCAAATCCGCCAACGTCGCCGGGCGGCGCTCCGCCATGTCGCGGAGAGTCGTGTCGTGAAAGATCACGTACGGTGGCACTCCTCGTGTCCGGGCGATTCTGAGACGAACCTCACGGAGCGCGTCGAACAGCTCCGGATCGGCGCCAGCCCCAAGGGCCATACGGCTGCGGCTGCGCGCTCTGGGCTTCGGCGGCTCCAGCTCGCGATAAAGCAGGCAGTCGCCATGTCCTTTGAGAAGCGCCGTCCCGGCTGTCGTCAGTCGTAACACCGGATAGGGGTCCCCGTCCCGCTGCAGCAGCCCCTCTGCGACGAGCTGCTCCAGGTATCCGCGGACTGCGGACGCCGACTCTTCCTTGAGCAGGCCAAACGTCGAGAGCTCCGTGTGCCGAGCCGCTACGACCTTTTCGCTCGACTTCCCCACGAGGACGTCAGTGACGTGGCCGATGCCCCACGTCTGCCGGACGCGCGCGACACACGACAGAATCTTGCGCGCGACCGTCGTCGAGTCCGCGACCGCATCGAGCTCCTTCAGGCACCAGTCGCAGCTGCCGCAGCCGGCGCGCGTCCACGCTTCGCCGAAGTACTCGACGAGCGCGCGATGCCGGCAGCGCGTCCCTGAGGCATACCGCTCCATGTCCCGGAGCAGCGTCCGCGCGCTCTCGGTCAGCTCGCCGGCAGACTCGAGCATCTGCCGCCAGCGGAGAAAGTCCGCGCCCGAGTAGATGAGCACGCATTCCGCCGGCAGCCCGTCGCGACCGGCGCGTCCCGACTCCTGCTGGTAGTGCTCGGGCGATCGCGGCGCGCCGGCGTGGACGACGAACCGGACGTTCGAGCGGTCGATGCCCATGCCGAACGCCACGGTCGCCACGACGAGGTCGACGTGCTCGTCGAGAAAATCGTCCTGGTGGCGGGCTCGCACGGCATCGGGCAGACCGGCGTGATAGGGGACCGCCCGATGGCCCTCTGCCTGCAGCCACTCGGCCAGCGCTTCGACCTCCCGACGCGACGGACAGTAGATGATGCCGGCTTCGCCTTCATGGCGGCTCAAAACTTGGACGATCTGGTTGTGCAGATTGCCGCGTCTGAGCACGCGGTAAGTCAGGTTGGGCCGGTCAAACGATCCGACCAGTATCACCGGATCGAACAGGCGAAGCTCGCTGACGATGTCGCGCCGGACCCGTTCGGTGGCGGTAGCGGTGAAGGCGTGCAAAGCGATGCCCGGGAAGTCTTCACGGAGCCGTCCGAGCTGACGATACTCGGGCCGGAAGTCGTGCCCCCATTGGCTGATGCAGTGTGCTTCGTCGATGGCGACGAAGCGCGGGCGGCACTGCTGAAGAAACCGGCGGAAGCCTTGGCTGCCTTCTCCGACGAGGCGCTCGGGCGACACATACAACAGCCGGCAGCGATCGTCGCGGACGCTCGCCATCACGGCGTCGCGCGACGCCGCATCGAGCGTGCTGTTGAGATATGCGGCGTCGACGCCGTCGACGCGCAGGCCGTCGACTTGATCCTTCATCAACGAAATGAGCGGAGACACAATCAGCGCGAATCCCCGGCGGGAGGAGTTGCCGCCGGCGGATGCCTCTGGGGGATCGACGAGTGCGGGCGCCTGGAAGCAGAGCGACTTGCCGCCGCCAGTGGGCATGACGACGACGCTGTCGCGGCCCTGCAGAACCGCATCCATGGCTTCACGCTGAAGTGGTCGGAAATCAGCGAAACCCCACACGCGGTGCAGCGTGGATCGCAGGGCCTCGGCGGACGCGACGATCATCGTGTGGCGCGCGGGGCGTAGCGGCTTTCGACGTAGTCGTCGACCAGCCGCTGGAACTCCTCGGCGAGATCGTCATAACTGCCGCGAAGCGTCCTGACGTGCTGTCCGTCGATGAAGATCGGACAGCTGGGTTCCTCGCCCGTGCCAGGCAGGCTGATCCCGATATTGGCCGCCTTGGATTCGCCGGGCCCATTCACCACGCAGCCCATCACAGCGAGGGTCATCGTTTCCACGCCTTCGTACCGCGTCTTCCACTCCGGCATCCGGTCGCGAATGTAGCCTTGCACCCGCTCGGCCAGCTCCTGGAACGTCGTGCTTGTGGTACGGCCGCAACCCGGGCAGGCGGTGACGCTCGGCGAGAACGACCGCAGACCGAGCGACTGCAGCAGCTCGCAGGCCGCGTACACCTCCTCGCGCCGGTCGCCGCCAGGCCGTGGCGTGAGCGACACGCGAATCGTGTCGCCAATGCCCTGCTCGAGCAGGACACCCATGGCGGCCGCCGACCAGACCAGCCCTTTGGTCCCCATGCCAGCCTCAGTCAAACCGAGGTGCAGCGGTTGATCCGTCCGACGGGCCAGCTCGCGATACACGGCGATGAGATCGCGCGGGCGCGACGTCTTGCACGAGATGATGATCTGGTCTTTACGGAGTCCACTCTCGAGCGCCAGCGCCGTCGACTCGACGGCCGACAGCACCATGCACTCGTTGATGATTTCCTCAGAAGTCCGGCCCAGGTCGCGGGCGGTGTTCTCCTGCATCCGGGCGACGACGAGCTCCTGATTGAGGGATCCGCCGTTCACGCCGATGCGGACGGGCTTGCCGTTGTCGAAGGCCACTTTGCAGATGGTGGCGAACTGCTCGTCACGCCGGCGTCCGGTGCCGACGTTGCCTGGATTGATGCGGTACTTATCGAGTGCGTGCGCGCAAGCCGGATACCGCGTGAGCAGCAGGTGGCCGTTGTAGTGAAAGTCGCCGATGAGGGGCGCATCGCAGCCGGCGTCGAGCATCCGCTGCTTGATCTCCGGCACGGCGGCAGCGGCATCGGGCACGTTGACTGTCACCCGCACCATCTCCGATCCGGCTTCCGCCAGCGCGATGCACTGCTCGGCCGTCGCTCGCGCATCGGCGGTATCGGTCATCGTCATCGACTGGACGACGATTGGGGCGCCGCCGCCGACCTGCACGCGTCCGACTTTGACGCCCACGGTCTTGTGGAGCCTGACGATCGACATGAATTTCTCATGATAGCATCGGCTCCATGCGTGCCGTCGTCGTGCGGGAGTTCGGCAGTCCTTCGGTCATGAAGTTGGAAGATGTCCCCACGCCGAAGCCCGGCGCCAACGACGTGGTCGTACGCGTGAGAACGGCTGGAGTCAATCCAGTTGATGCGTACGCCAGAACCGGCACGTACCCCCGCAAGCCGCCACTTCCGTACACACCGGGCAGCGACGGTGCAGGTGAAGTCGAGTCGGTCGGCGCCAGCGTCAGCGGACGGCGGGCTGGCGATCGTGTCTATATCGCCGGCGACAACGTCGCCCTGCTCGGCGCCGGCACTTACAGCGAATACGCTCTCTGCAGTCCGGCGATGCTGCATCGACTGCCGGCGCGGATAAGCTTCGCGCAGGGTGCCGCCCTGGGCGTGCCCTACTTGACGGCTTACCGCTCGCTCTTCATTCGAGCGAACGCGCGGGCCGGCGAGACGGTGCTCGTGCACGGCGCCACCGGTGGCGTGGGCATTGCCTCCGTCCAACTGGCCCGGGCGCACGGCATGCGCGTTTTCGGCAGCGGCGGCACCGACAAAGGGCTGCAACTCCTCCGCGATCAGGGTGTGGAGGTCGCCATCAATCACAGCGAGGCCAACTATCTCGATGCGGTAATGAGCGCGACCAACGGCCGCGGCGTGGACTTGATTCTCGAGATGGCCGCCCACATCAACCTGGACAAGGATCTCGGCGTCCTCGCCCGTAACGGACGTGTGGTCATGATCGGCACGCGTGGCCGCGTCGAGATCGACCCACGTCAGACGTTTCCGCGCGACGCGGCAATTCTCGGCATGACGCTGTTCAACGCTGGACCTTCCGAGCTCGCCGCCATGCATATGGCGCTCGTCGCAGGACTCGAGAACGGCGCGTTGAACCCGGTTGTGGGCCGCGAGTTTTCGCTGGCTGACGCGCCCGCCGCGCACGAGGCCGTGCTGAGCTCCGGCGCTCTCGGCAAAATCGTTCTCACCACCTGACGATGCGACGACGAATCGCTTTTGTCGCGAGGGTTGCCGGCCTCGCTGGCAACGCGCTGCTCGTTGCCTTGTGCGCGCTACGCGCGCCAGTGCTGGGGGCGCAGGCCAATTCTGGGTCTGCCGAGCAAGCCACACGCACGACGACCAGCCTCGACGTCGCGCGAGGTAAGGCGGTGTACGACGTCCGATACGTCGACTGCCACGGTGCCACGGGAAAGGGCGCCGGCCCGGCATCTCCGTCATTTGCCAGCGGTTCGCCACCAGATTCCCAGAGCCGGTGGCTGGAAACGCGCTAACCGAGGCAGGTGCGGTCGAGCAGGCTTACGGAATGAAGGACAGCGGTGTGTCGCCGGCTATCGCCGTCGCTCAGCCTTCACGGCCGGGCCTATAATCCGAATGTGACGACGATCGACTGGCCGTCTCCTCGCAGAAGGCGGATCGGTCGGGTGGTAACGCTTGCAACGCTGGCCGTCATCGTTCTCGGCGGCGGCACAGCGCTGTCGTACTACGTCGACGCGCTCTGGTTTGGCTCACTCGGCTTCTCTGACGTGTTCTGGACGTCGCTGACGTTCCAGGCGCGAATCTTCCTCCTTTTTGCGATCGCGACCGGTGCGGTGTTGTCGGGCACCTTCGCAGCCCTCAAGCCGGCGCGCCTCGGCGAACTGGGCGGCGGCACGATTCTCGTCAACGGGCAGCCGCTGCGACTGCCCGTCGAGCCGGTCATCCGCCTGATGGGCCTTGGCGCGGCGCTGGCCATCGCCTTCGTGACCGGACTCGCGATGTCGGCCCAGTGGCCGACGTTCGCGTTGTACTGGCGGGGGGCTGGCTCACTTGGATCGGCCGCGGCAACCGCGGCGGCTGCCGATCCAATCTTTGGCCGACCGCTATCGTTCTATCTGTTCACGCTCCCCGTCCTGCAGCTGTTGTCCGGCTGGCTGACGACGCTCAGTTTCGTCTCGCTGATTGCCGCCGCCGCCCTGACCGTCGTCGCGAGCGGCACACGCGTTCTGGAGGGGCGACGGCGGGTCCAGGCATCGGCCAGTCTGCTTCGCGGTGTGTGCGCCACGTTCGCCTGGGTCCTGCTCGCGATTGCGGTGCGGCTGTATCTCCGGCGCTTCACCCTTGTGTACGCCGATCACACGATCTTCACCGGCATCGGTTACACCGACGCACATGTCAGCCTCACCGGCTGGTTGATCGTCGCCACTTTGCTGGCGGCCGGGGCGCTCATCGCGGGGTTCGGCGCCGTCCTCCGGCCACAGTTGACGACTCTGGCGGCTGCCGCCATGCCGGCCGTGGCCGGCTACATCCTCGTCAGTCTGACAAGCTGGTACGTTGCCGGATTCATCGTGCGCCCGAACCAACTCGTTCGGGAGACACCGTACATCGCACACAACATCGAGCTGACGCGACGCGCTTTCGCGCTCGATCGCGTCGAGGTGAGAGCGTTTCCCGCTGAAACGGGCGTCGACGCCGTCGATGCCGCCAACAACGCTGACACGATCGAGAACATCCGCCTGTGGGACTGGCGAGCCCTGCAGGACACGCTGCGGCAGATTCAGGAAATCCGGACCTACTACGACTTCCCCGACATCGACATCGATCGCTACAAGATCAACGGGACCGTTCGCCAGATGATGCTCGCCACGCGCGAGCTGAACATCGACCGTCTCCCCGAGAGCAGCCGCAACTGGATTAACGAGCGCCTCGTTTACACGCACGGCTACGGCATCACGATGAACCCGGTGAACGGGTTCACGCCCGAAGGTCTGCCCGAGCTCATCGTCCGCGACATGCCGGTACAGTCGACCGTGCCGGACGTTCAGGTGACACGGCCGGAGATCTACTTCGGCGAACTGACTAACTCCGACGTCTACGTCAAGACGCGGCAGCAGGAATTCAACTACCCACAGGGCGACACCAACAACGTCACGTCGTACGAGGGCACCGGCGGCATCGTCCTCGGCGGCTTCCTGCGCCGGCTGCTCATCGCGATCGATCGCGGCGACCTGACCCGGCTGCCGTTCAGTGACGACATCACATCGGAAAGCCGCCTGCTCATGCGCCGGAACATCCGCGGACGCGTGGCGGCGATCGCGCCATTCCTGACGCTCGATCCGGATCCGTACATCGTGCTTGGCGCCGACGGCCGTCTCACCTGGCTGCTCGACGGTTTCACGACCTCGGACTCCTATCCGTACTCGCGCCACTACCGCCTGGAGGGACGGCCGATCAACTACATGCGCAACAGCGTCAAAGTCACGGTCGACGCCTACAACGGCGCGGTGAGCTTCTACGTCTTCGACGACGAAGATCCGGTGATCGCGGCGTATCGCGCGCTGTTCCCCTCGCTCTTCAAGAACCGCGATGAGCTCCCTGCCGATATCCGCGCTCATGTCCGGTATCCGGAGCTGATGCTGCAGATGCAGGCGGCGGTCTACGGGCTGTACCACATCACCGATCCGGCCATCTTCTACAACCGTGAAGACGTGTGGAGCGTCGCGGCCGAAGTCACGATGAACGACCGCCGCGAGCAGGCGGCGCAGCTGATGGAGCCAAACTTCATCCTGATGAAGCTGCCCGGCGAACGCAGCGTCGAGTTCATCGAGATGCTGCCGTTCACGCCGCTCAATCGCAACAACCTGATCGGCTGGATTGCCGGCCGCAGCGACGAGCCGCACTACGGGGCGGCGATGGTGTTCAATTTTCCAAAGAACCGGCTGGTCGACGGCCCGCTGCAGATTGAAGCGCGGATCGATCAGAACCCGCAGCTATCGGCGCAACTCTCACTGTGGAACCAGCAAGGATCAAATGTCCGGCGCGGCAGCCTCATCGTGATGCCGATCGGCCGCGCACTCCTGTACGCAGAGCCGATCTACCTCCAGGCCGAACGGAGTCCGATGCCGGAACTGCGGATTGTCGTCCTTGCATTGCAGGACAAG